>JBFYSP010000143.1:0-23767 GCA_041301395.1 Anaerolineae bacterium | reverse complement strand
GTAGGTTGGAGGCCATCACGGCATCCCATTCTTCCACGCTGGTTTCCAGCAACGGCCTGGCCACCTGCAAGGCGGCATTGTTCACCAGGGCATGCAGCCGGTCAGTATTGGCGTGCACCTGCCGAAAAATTGTTTCCATGTTTTCACCCACCGAAATATCGGATTGGATGAACAAACCATCTTGCGGAAATGGCTCACCGAACTCGGCCCGGTCAACGCCAATCACCCGCCAGCCGTGACCGGCAAATAACTCAACCGTTGCCCGGCCAATGCCGCCGGCCGCGCCGGTGATCAACACAATGCGATTCTGCGTATCAGCTTCCATTGTTCTTCCTTTCACGAAAAGCCAGCGCCAGCTGCAATGCATCCGTGTCCAGGCGTGGAATCTGGAGCTCCTGCACAAGCTGCATAGAGGCATGATCATTGACATCCCAGGTATGCACCTCGCAGCCACCTTTGCGTATCCGGTTTACCGTCTCATAATCCAGCTGGCTGGGGTGCAGGTGCACTGCCCGCGCGCCTGCCATCCAGCCGCGCTGTAATGCAGTGTAAGCTACCACATCCCGCCCCATCCAGGGTTCGGACCGCGGGATTAACAAATCAATGGGCACATCGGGCAGCAGGCTTTGAAACCGTTTTAACAACAACGGTTCGTAGGATGTAATTTCGAGATTTTCCCAGGCCTTGGGGTGGTTCTGCAGGATAGACGCAAGAACGTCGACCGACTCGGTTTCCGGCCCCTTGATTTCTATTTCCAGGCCGATCCGGCCCGCCAGGACATCCAGAACTTGCTCCAGCAATGGAATCCCAATTTCCGACCCTGCCGGATCGAAAAACCTTGCCCGGCTGATCTGATCCCAGGTGCGAGTGAAAATCGGGCCGGTTAGATCGGTAATCTTGTCCAGGTAAAAATAGTGAAAGACCACCAGAACCCGGTCAGCGGTCAGGCGCACATCCAGCTCGACGGCATCCGCTCCCAATTCCAGCGCCCGCAAGAAAGCGAGGATCGTATTCTCCGGCGCTGTATTCGCGCAGCCACGGTGCGCTACGATCTCAAACAAAGCGCTCCAAATCCTTTGTGGGCAGGCCCAGGCCGATGAGCAAATTGCGGATCGTATTCCAGTGCACCCGTTCCCAGGCTGCCGGGCTGGAGTTGGAGTTGTGCGGCGCCAGCAAGACGTTATCCATTTTTAGCAGCGGGCTATCGGCCGGCAGCGGCTCTACCTCAAACACATCCAGTGCTGCGCCGCCAAGCCGACCCTGCTGCAGCGCCTGCACCAGGGCAACCTCATCCACCACCGGACCGCGACTGGTGTTAATCAATACTGCGCCGGGCTTTATCCCAGCGAGCAATTCCGCATTCACCAGGTGAAAGCTGTTGGGGTTAAGGTCGGTGTTCAGGCTGATGAAGTCCGCTTCAGCAACCAGCTGCTGCAGGCTGACCATCTGCACGCGATTCTCGGCCAGGAAATCTGGCGCGATGGGGATAATATCGTTGCCCAGCAAGCGCATCCCAAAAACGCGCGCCCGGCGCAAGACTGCTTTGCCAATATTGCCAACACCCACCACACCGAGGGTGCACTCGCTGAGCGAGACGCCCGGGATTTTTTCCCATTTGCCGACTTTCATTTCCCGGTCCATCCGCGGGCCGCGGCGGGCAAACGCCAGCATATAGCCCAGTACAGTATCGGCCACCGGCAGGGTGAAGGCGTTCAGGGTGCGCCCGACCATAATACCCAGCCGTTCTGCAGCTGCGGCGTCGATTGAGTCGATGCCGGTGCCCCACTTCGAGATCACCTTCAGGCGCGGCGCGCAGGCCTGCAAAACACGCTCGCTATAGCGATCATCGCCACACAGCGCCCCGTCGAACTGCCCGGCATATGCCAGCAGGTCGTCTTCCTCCATGCGTTCCTCTACAGGCGGAACGATCACTTCCAGACGGTAATGCTCGAACACCGGTCGGAAGCGCTCCAGGAATGGAATCAGATACGGCGCGGTCAGTAAAATCGTAGCCATCAGGTTAGCCCGCCTCCTGCCGGCCGACCAGCAGGTCGCATATCAGGAAATCAAGTTCATCGTCAATATCCCAGGCTTCGGCCGCATCGATCTCAAACATCATCGGTCTTTCCCCCAGGCGGTTGCGCCGGGTTATTAAAGTTTGGCGATTGAAGAGGTACAGGCATGAATTTTCCTCATACACCGGCGGCAGATCCTGGGTTTGCAGCAAAATGGCCGGGTTGTGGTTGATCGCCCGACCGAGCTGATCCCACAGACGGGTCTGCAGGCGGGTCACAGAAAAGAGCGAGTCGTAAGCCGGGTAGCTGCCCACCAGGGACTGGATCGCCCGTGAGACCGTCGCCGAGCGCAGCAGGGGGTTTGTGCTGTGCGTTTGTAAATACAGATCTGCGGCAACCTGGGAGGTGTCGTAAATCAGCACCTCATTCATTGGAATATCGTCGGCGCGCAGGGTTGCAGGGCGCTCGAGGGCAATCACCTGGGGGAAGTCCTGCTGTAAGCCGGCCAGGATCTCCGGGCTGTCGGTATCGACCACCACTTGCGATATTTCCGAGCAGGCCAGCAAGGCGTGCAAGATGTGGTGGTAGAGCGGTTTGCCTGCCAGCATGCGGTAGTTTTTTCCCGGGACGCGTTGAGAATGGTGGCGCATCGGGACTAAAGCGGCTATCGTGGTCATCGGTACCCCATCCGGTTTGAATGCATGCTTACCAACTTAAATCTTGTTCGTAACCCAGCCGCACCAGCAAATCGCCGGCGACTTGCTTGAAGGCTTCTATATGCTGCACTGTGAAAACTTCCCGCCAGCCACCGGACTTGCCGCGGCGGAAAGTAGGCGAGCGCCCCGGGTCGAGGCCTTGCAGCACGTTAGCGATGGCCTGCTCTGGGGAGATTGCCAGTGGGAAACCGCGTTCGACCGCATGTTGCAGGGCCTGGTGAATCCCAGCAGCTTGATCCTGGATAAACTCTTCGAAGCGTAAAGCCAGGATTTCTCGTCTGCCCATCCACCCCAGATAGGGCTGGAAGCGCAGGGCGATATCAGGAAACTCGATACCGCTTTCCGGTCGCCCCAGGATGCTGACCAGTAAGCGCTCATCAAAGCTTTTCAGCTCTTCGGTGTAGTAGCGGTGGTGAATGTGACCCGGTTCCATCTCGGTCACGTAATGGACGTGCGAGACCACCACATCGCGCGGGTCGCGCAGCATAAAGTAGCCGGCCCAACCCGGTTGGCACAGTATGTCGATGGTTGCCGGTGTGGCGTGCACGTGACCGTAGGCTATGTCGCCCGGTCGCATCCGCCGCAGGTCGGCCAGGATTTCCCCTTCCGCCCGGGTCCGACCGCTGTCGCCGGCGTAAGTCACCACTGCCGGCAGCCCGCTGACCACTGCCGGGCCTACGCGGGGAAAACCCTGCAGCACCTGAGTGAGCAGGTGGGTGCCGCTCTTCGGGAAGGAGGTAGCAAACAGGACGGGGACGCCTTGCAGGGAGTACCGCCGCCAACGCAGCATGCTACCCCAACGACGGGCCTGCCGGCGGGCCAACCTGGCCAGGAGAGCCGCGTTCGCATCCATCGGGGCTTATGCCTCGTTCACGACCGGCGCAAAGCCAAAGGTATGCTGCACAATCCCCGGCAGCAGGCTGTACACCGGCCTGCCCGTCAACCGGTCGAACTCATCTTTGACTTCCAGGAAAGCGCGCCACTTCGAAATGCTGTACTCGTTGACCCCATATCTCAGGGCGACATCCACCATGCGCTTCTCGATCAAACAGTACCCGCTAGCCATGGTCAGCCCATCGCACAATTGGATCAGGCGGTCGTACAGGTGGTATTCGATCCCCTCCAGGTAGGCCTGGACGAATGCGTATTCTTCACGCGTCCCATCCCACATCGCCGAGCCAGCTGCCACATTTTTTACCGGGTAAGAATGAGTCAGGCAAACGCGAGCCGCTCCCTCGAACCCCCCGGCTATCAGGAAGCGGTAGCCGTCGATCACGTGGCGCATGCCGGCGACACCTTCGCGGCGGCCGATATCGTGCAGAAGGCCCAGGGTATAGGCATATTCCGGATCAAGAGCGGGGATGCTGCCGGCGACCGTCTCGGCTGCCTGTGCCACCAGCCTGGAATGCGCTAGCCAGGGTCCGGGGTTGCGGTCTGCCGCTTCTTGCAGAAAAGCCTCTGCCAGTATTCGCGAAGGGATCGGTCCGAGGGGCATAGGGATAGGATTGATTACCAGTCGTCGCCGGATTCATAACCCAGCTCGATGAGCAGATCGCCGGCTTGTTCTTTGAACTGAGCCTTATTGGCTTCTGTGAAATGCTCGCGCCAGTTGCCCGGCTTCGCTTTACGGTAGGTACCGGAACGGCGTGGGGCGATGGCTTCTTGCAGAACGGCAATCGCCTGGTCACGTTCTACCCGGGGATTGAAGCCGCGCTTCGCCAGGTAATCCAGCAGACTGCCCAGCGCCTCTTGCTGGTGCAGTATCAGGTCTTCAAAGCGCAGGCTGAGCACGGAAGGCACCTGCAGCCAGCCCTGGTAGCGGGCATAGCGCTCCCGGATGGGGGTCAGCTCGCTGCCGGGCTCTTCCACCCCTCGAATGGCAGCCTCAATGCGCTCTTCCATGGTATGCAGAGCTTCGGTGTAATATGCGTGCATCCAGTGCTCTTCGTGGATTTGCGTGGCGTAGAAGATATGCGAGATAATCATATCGCGCGGATCGCGGTAAACGAACACGCTGGCCATCCCCGGGGAAGTCAGAGCAGGCACATAGCGCTGGTTGGCTTGCAGGTAGCCATAAGCAATATCGCCGCTGCGCATGCTGCGAATGTTGGCCAGGATGGCAGCGTCATCCAGCTTGCGGTTGTCCTCGGTGCGGTTGAGCGGCGGAAATCCAGGATTTACGAACGGACCCAAATAGGTGAGCCCCTGCAGCACCTGGATGATCAGGTGCGAGCCGGACTTGGGCATGGCGTTGCCCACCACCGCCGGAACCTTCTGCAGTGCCTCAGGACTCCATCGCAGGGCAGTTCCTGCCCGGCGTGCCTGCCAGCGGACGACTTTCAATTGATGTTTGACGGAAGCATACAGGCCCATAGCTCAGGCTCTCACTGGGGTAGTTGGCACAGGCTTACGGCTGAAATACACCAGCTCTTTCTCTTCCAGCAGGGCGACAACCTCCCAGACCGCCTGGAAGGAGATGCCCAGCTCGTCGGCAATATCCGCCACAGTGCGCTCGCCATCGCAGCGCTCCATGATCTCAAACAACCGGCGGTGCCCTTCCGGGTTGACCCGGTAATCGACCCAGATACCATACCCCGAGCAAAAAATCTCGCCCTTGAAGCGATTGACCACATACTGATTGCGCTCCCAGGCTTGCAGCAATCCCAACAACACCTGGCAGGAGGCTTCCAGCCGCTCCTGAGTGACAATCTCCGGGCGGTCGTGGCTGGAGTGATACTCGCGGTACGGGACGGGGTTGATCGCTTTGGGTGCTTCTACCCTGGATAGCGAAAGCATCGGCACGCGCACGCCGGGGGCATTGAACTGGCGCTCATCGTTATCAATGATTCGCCGATACGGCGCGGTATAGCCCTGCGGATCCTGATCGGCAAACGCCGCGCGCAGGCACTTGTCTGCCTGGCTGCCGGGCTGGAAGGAGCCCTGCAGGGTATGCGGCGAGTCGTTGCCCAGCATTTCCAGGAACAGGCCAGCCCGCATGGATGGGATAAGGGGTTCGTTGTGGCTAAGATAAGCTACCGAGCCGATCGTCTCAGGTAAGATCAGCAGGCGGTAGGTGTAATAAGGGGGAGCTCCGCTATCGACGGCATGCTGGAGCAGCCTGCGGGCGGCTTCCAACCCCACCACAACCCCTGTCAGGTCGTCGTTGACCATAGCCGGGTGGCAGAGGTGCGCCACCATCACAAAACACTCCGGGCTCTGCCCCGGAATCAAGACCTCGCCCACTTTCAGGATTCCCGCCTCGAAAGTCGAGCGAATGACCACCCGGTAGGCATCCTCGGTTAGCGAATCGCGCAGCTGCTGCGTTGCGCACAACCCCCAGTCGCGCTCGTAGTACTTGAACACGAACGGAATCGCATCCGGCAGGCGTGGGTGGACGTGCAGGTGCCGCAGCAGCTCATCCCGCCCGACCACACCGTCGAACGGCAGGGAGTACGAGATCACGTGCAGCGGGTGATCGGCGTAGTCCAGCAGCCGCCTGCCGTCCAGAGTCTCCAGGTAAGCTTCGTGGCAGGTCCATTTTTCCGGCACGCGCCAGGTCCAACAAAGCTCACCGGTCGGGTAGGCATGAACGCTCATAGGCAGTTCGCGGCTAAGACGATCCAGGGCACGGTCGTAATCAACCGAGAGGATGTCCCGTTTCAAAAACCACAGCGCGTGGATCAGCTCCATCATGGATGCAGGGGTGGTCATAGATCGGTTTTTCTTAGCAGTACGAAATTATCCACGGAAGTTCAAAGTAGACTTCTGTAAAAACAGATCCTGTGCAGAATCCCGGTTGGCAACCAGCACCCAGGGGTCGTCCGCCAGCAGACTGTCAGCGGCAGCCACAAAATCAGCTGCCAGGCAGCAAGAGACCCGTCCATAGTTTAGCCCGGCAGATAGCCAGCGACCCTGCTGCTCCAGGCGGCGCTGCACCGGGTGCAAGTCCAGGGTTGGGTTGAGGTCCAGGTCGCGCACGTACATGCGGTAGGTGCGCTCCTGCCAGGATTGGCCCTGCCGCACCCGGCCAGAGAACTGCTTCCAGTAACGATAGGGAACGCCCGCTCGCTGTTCAGTGTAATGCACCAACGATATAGCGTTGACATCCGCTCCCAGCAGCAGGATCTTAAATCCCAGCTCCAACAAGCGCTCGAAAGCCGAGCTTGGATCGAAAGCTGAAGATGTATCGCGGTCTGCCAGGTCCGCAGCCAGCGGCCCCAGCACCGCCAGAGACTGCAGCGGGTGCATGCTTCGGCGCACTTCTGGCTGCCAGCGGACGTACTCCGAAAATGCTCCCATGCCATCCGAGGGCGTTGTATCCGGATCGAATGGCTCGCCGCGGGCAAAGGCAAAATTGAAGGCGGGCACTGCCAGCGTTCCTTCCAGACCCAACACTTCCTGCAAAGCCGCCAGGTACAGCCCAACTCCGGGCACCTGGCCTGCCTGCGCCTGAGGTTTGCCCAGGAACTGTACTGCGGAGTGCACCAGCAGATGGTCACCGGGACTGATACCCAGCTCCTGCAGCACCTGAACGACCTGCCGCTGTGTGACGGCTTTCACTTCGACTCCAGAATCAGCCGGGCGGCGCGGTATTCTAATTGAAAACCCAGCTCTTCAAAAAAACGCCAGGCGCTCTCGTTGCCACTCAGCACCTGGATTTCTACCGAGTGCACAGCCTGCTGTCGCAGCCAATCCAGGCCCAGCTGTACCAACTGTTCGCCCAACCGCTCGCGCCGGTAAGCAGGCTCCACCCAGATATCGCTAATCTCGCCGACCATTACGCCGCCCATGTGCTGCGGCAGGCGCTTAACTCGGCAGAGGATCATACCCGCCAGTGACTCCCCTGCAACGGCTACAAACACATTGCTGAAACGCCCCAGCGTGCGCTGGAAAGACTCCACCCAGGCCTGGCCAACATCCTCCGGCTGCGGCAGCCGGTAGCCCACCTGGTAATAGTAGGCATTCAGGCGCTCGAACATCTCAGCCAGCCGGGGAAAATCGGCCGCTTCCGCTGGGCGGAAGGAAATTGTTATCTCGGTCATGCCAGCGCCTGGCGAACGAACTCCGGCCAGCCGGACGGCTCCAGCCCATACTGCGCCAGGAAGGCGAACGCCATGCGCTCCAGGCCAAAGGCCACGCAGCCGGTGTGCGCCGGGGAGCCGTCGGGCAGAGTGATGTTTAGCTGCCGGCCGAAAAAGTCCTGGTGATAGTTATACGAACCGACCGCCAGGGTTGACTCTTTGAATGGCAAGCGCGCCCGGATCTCAAACTTAAGCTGGAAGGCGCTCTGGAAAGCGGCCTGCTTGCGGAATTCGCCGATAAAGAAGGGATCGTTGGCGCTCTCCACCCGGTATGCCAGGCCGATCTTTTCGAAGACCGCTGCCATGCGCTGGCGGGCAATCTCCCGGCTCTGCAGGACGAAATCTTTCGCACCGACAAAGATCACTTCTCGCATGGTGAAGTTCCACAGGCGCTCCAGAGACGTCAGGTTGATGGCTTCGTAGCGAAAGCAGGTGCCCACCGCGGTCGCCACCACCTGCCCGCCCGGCAGCGGCTGGTCGGCCAGGGCAAAATACAGGTGATAGCACACCGCCGGTGAAAGCAGCGTCTCGATGCCGGCAAAGGAAGTGAGCGGCTCGTTCAGGCCGTGCTCATCACAGGCGGCATGTTGGGCAAAGTGGTCAATCGCATCCAGGTCAGTGCGCAGGTGGGTGACGAAAGACAGCGAGTGCGGGAATGCCCGGAAGTAGTTGACCCGCTCCAGGTAACGCGCCGGGATCAGGGTCGGGAAGCGATAGGGCGCGGCGTCAAAGCTGTCTGCCAGCTCCAGGAACAGTCCTTCAAAAAATTGAATCAGGCGGCTGAGCAGCGGGCCGACGGCAAAAATACCCACCGCTTCCGGTTTGACTTCTTTGCGAGCCAGCAGCGCTTCCATCGGGTCGAGGGCATATGGCACCGGCCGGTCCAGGTGGTCTTCCAACACCTGCACTTTCAGTTTAATGGCGCCCTTCACCATAGAGGCCACCACCCGCTGCACCTTGTCTTCCAGCCGGGAGCGTTGTTCGGAATCGGGCGCAGCGGCCAGGCTGAGCCGGATGCGCTCGCCACCCGGCGTTACCTGAGCCTGCAGGATGGCTTCATCCACATAGGCCAGCTTGGACTGTACCTCACCGGATAAGTACTCCGGGATTGGAAGCGTGGAGACAATCTCTAAGATTTCAGCGGACATAACCCTGCTCCTCCAGGTAGCTACAAATCACCAGGACGCTGGTCAGGCCGGCAATGGTATCGGCGTTGACTTCGATCCCAAAGCTCTCTTCCAGGCGCATGATGACCTCCATATGGCCCATCGAGTCCCACTGCGGTAGGTCGCCAAAAGCCAGCTGGGGGCTGATCTCATCCGGCGGCACCTGCAGCGCTTCCGCCAGGATAGCCTGCACGCGCTTCATCGTCTGTGTTTGCAAATCATTGTCCATTCAACCGACTCCAATCCTGATAGGGTCAGGAGTTAGCAGCCTCGGCTGCCGGCTTGACCTTACATACGCCCACCGGCTGGTACTGGGGATCCCATTTGCCCCAAGGCATGCCGTTATCGCCGGATTTGAAATAAAATCGCGCCAGGCGCTCGCGGAGCTCGGCACAGTCCTTCAGCGCCAGGAATAACTCGTCATAGCGGGCGTAGTTATCCGGCGTGTCTGCTGGAAGGTCAAAAATTTTCTGCAGGCTACCTGCAGTGTAATTCCAGCCCGCCGAAGGTGTATGGTACCAGTCCTGCTCGCGCGCCGCGCCTAAGGTAGCCAGCAGCACGCCACCCGGCTTAAGCACCCGGGTCAATTCTTGCACCACGGATGGCAGGTTTTCCGGCGGGTTGTGCTCCAGGGCCGAGACGGCCACCACAGCATCCACCGAGTTATCGGGCAGGTCGACCAGGTCGGCTAAATCTTGATTGTAAATCACCACTTCTCCCGCTACGGGCGAAGACAGCAGGTTAGCGGCCAGCTCCCTCGCCTGGGTGGTGAATTTGCCTGCCCGGAAGGAAGCACTCCAGGGATTAAGATCGGGCGTAGGAGCCCCCCGCAAGCCGCGCACCCGGTAGCGGCGGCGGAAGCGCAGCGGCAGGTCGGCCCGGTTGCCCCGATCAATGCTCAGCACGGTGGCGCCCTGCCCGGCCAGGTACCACTGCAGGATACCCGTTCCAGCCCCAGCATCTATAAGGCGACAGCCCTGCACCACCCCCAACCGGCTGATAATCCAGCTCAGATCGAGTAGGTAGTGCCAGCCAAAATCCAGCCGCAGATCGGCGGCCAGGCTGCGCAGCGCTTCGACGGTCGGGCGCTGTTCATCCAGCAGTGTGGCCGGCAATATTTCAATCACTTCACGAGTGTCAAGATTGCTCAACTAAGATCCTCTGGCATCAAAAATGGTCTGCCTTCCAGGATGCCGTCGCGCAGCACCCGGATGGGGATTGAATTCTCGGGAGATAGGTCCTGCCACCCAAAGGGCTTCAGCTCGACAAAGCCCATACGCGGGCCTGCCTGCAGGTAGCGCTCCATTGGCAGCGAGCTGCAGTAGAGTTGGTAGTAAAGAAAGCGCCTGGCGTTACGACGGAACGCTTCTGGCACCTCGATTTGTTCAGCTGCCAGGAAAGCCTCGACCTGCTCGCGGTGTGCTTCCTGAGTCCCAGGGAAGAATACGATCGGATACTGGGTGTAGCGAGCCTGACCACCGCACAGCACCGGCATGCCCATCAAAGAGGCCTCCAGGCCAATGGAGGAGTTATACACCATGACAAATTTAGATCGTTGGATCAGCTCATAAGAGCTAACATATTCCTGCGAATCGATGAACAGCACGTTCGGCAGGTTGTGTGCCTGGTTGGCATGCACCCAGTCCCGCACGCTCTCATTGCTCTGTTTTGCGGTGCCGGGGCGCATCTCATCCGGGTGGGCGCGTATGACAAAGAAGGTATCCGGATGGCTGCGGATGACCTGCAGCACCTGATCCAGCCAGGCAAACATATGCGGGAATACCCGGTTGGCGTGCACCTGGCTGGAGTCGTAGATCACGTTAGTAAAGACCGGCACCAGCTGGCGGAATTTCCCCACCCGGTCCAGAAAAGCCTGGTCAAGCTTTTGCATTTCCGGCCAGAAGTGGATGCCTGCCATGCTGAATTTGCCCTGAAAGCGTCTCTCCAGGTAGGCATCCAGACGGGACTCCTGGGCGGTGGTCAGCTGGAAATCATCCGGGATATGGATCGGGTAAGCGGTCGGCTCGCCATCGGTGAAGAAGGTGGAAAACGCCTGGAAACCGACCTCGTGAGCGTAGTCCGGTATGCCCAGGCAGCGGGCTACCCAGCGAGCGGCGGCCTCCGGATACATAATCCCGTTGAAAATGACTGTCGCGGCCGGCTGGACATCCTGCAGCAGGCGGGCAAATTCCCCGGCAATGGCATACGCCGAGAGTAAGTAGGCGCGCATCAGGAAGCGAGTTGGCTCGTCATCCGGCAGGTTGTGCCGGCGCAGCGTCCAACGGATCGAAGGCAGCACCAGGCGCCCCAGCGGCAGCGCCTCCCCAGATGGGATAGGCGCCGCAACCTCAAAGCTACCCAGCTCGGCTATGCTCAACCCCTCCAGGCGAGCGGCTAACTGCGAGTCTTCCAGGTAATGGAAGGGGTGCACCTCGGCGCCGGTATACAAGCGCTGCGATTGAGAGATGCAGGCAGCGCAAGGTGGCGGCTGGGAAAAGTCCGAGCGGTTCAAACCCAGCACGCAGCGGCTCATCCCCTGCTCGCAAACAAAATGCACTACCCGCGCCCCGCTCAGCCGCAATCCCCAGCTGGTCAGCAGGGAGAAAGCCGCATTCTGGCTCAGGCCGGTGATGCGGGTGGAAGCATTGAAAACCACCACCGTTGGCCCGGGCGCAGGTGCGTGCTCCTTGACCTGACCGGCAATCTTCTGGACGCGCAGCCGGTTTTGCCGGCTTGCCAGCCCTTGTTGCAAACGGTCAGGCAGTTGGGTAATTTTCACGGTCAGTTATCTGCCCTGGCCTTGAAGTAAGCATCCGACAGGCGCTGGATGGCAATCAAGAAGCCCTCTCCCTGGCGCTGGTGCCCGCGCCAGATTTCCGGGATCATCGTGCCACGGTAGTCTCCGATCACCCGGAAAAAGCGCACCCAATCGATGGTGCCCTCGCCAATCTGCAGACCTTCTCCATCCAGCCCGGCGCCATCCGACAGGTGCAGGTGGCGGATGTACGGCAGCAGGACCTTGACCTGCTCGTAGAAATCGACATGCGCCCAGTTGCAGTACAACTTGTGGTGCGAGGTGTCATAGCACATATTCAGGCCCATCGAAGCGATAAAATCACGGATTTCATGCGCGTCCATGAAAGCGTTGGTCAGCCACTGCCCGCCGAAGTACCAGGGATGCGGCGGCAAGTTTTCCAGCAGCAGCTCCACGCCGGCGAAATCGATCTCATTCACCGAGCGGCGCAGATTCTCGTACAGCGCCTGCTTGTTCGCAATCGGATGGTCCAGGCTCATCGCGCCAGGATGAATCACTACCTTGGGCATGCCAGTGAAGTAACCGGACATCTCACGTGTCAGGTCGATCGCCTTTTGCATCAGCACCCGGGAGGCTTTTCGCTGCCGCTCTTCCAGGGCACACAGGTCTACCAATGTGCGGTCCCAAAACTCAGGGGCGTGCACCACCAGCTGCAGCGGCTGCTCGGAGCCGGCGCTATGATCGCGGCCCGGGTAGTGCTCATCCAGGTCCTGGTCGGTGAAATGGTATTCCAACATGCGCGGCTGGTAAGCCAGCAGCTCCTCGTCATCGCGGAAGCGCACCGTAAACCCAAAGTCCATCGGCAGGATATGCTCGATATCCAGCATCACCCGCTGTCCCAGGTCGCGGTCCAGGAAGGGCTCATCCTCATCGATCACCCTCTCGATCACTTTCCCCAGCAGGTCAGGGTAGCGCTGCGGGGAAAGACCCAAAGCCGGACCTTTGACCACTACCATGCTGGCAGTCACCCGCTCACCGGGCTCGATCCGCCGGGCAGCCACCAGGCTCTTGCCCAGCACTTCGCGATTAAGGATCTCACCGCGCGAGAAGAACTTCTCTTCACCGGCGCCCAGCGCCATGGATACCTGGCGGATGTCACGCACCATCTTCGTAAAGCCCTGCGGCTCCAGGCTGGCGGCGTGATCCGGGCCGTCCATCGTGCGATCCAGGGTAA
Source organism: Anaerolineae bacterium (assembly GCA_041301395.1). Classification (GTDB taxonomy): domain Bacteria; phylum Chloroflexota; class Anaerolineae; order Anaerolineales; family UBA4823; genus CTSoil-045. The sequence goes on along the minus strand of JBFYSP010000143.1, from coordinate 10,800 downwards.
TATGGCGCTCAATGATGCTGGCGCCCAGGGCGGCAGCTACCGTGGATACGGCAATGCCGCGCTCGTGGCCGGAATAGCCCACCGGAACATCGAAGCGACGCAGCCGGTCCATAAAGCGCAGGTTGATATCTTCAAAGGCTGCCGGGTAGGTGCTGTTACAGTGCAGCAGAGCAAATTCGGCTCCCCGCTCTTTGAGGAAGTCTACTGTGCACTCAACTTCTTCCATGCGCGACATGCCGGTGGACAGGATCATGGGCTTACCCTTCTGCACCAGGTGGTCCAGCAGCGGCAGATTGGTCAGGTCTGCAGAGGCCACTTTGTACGCCGGTACGCCCAGTCCATCCAGGAAGTCGGCACTTTCGGAGTCAAAGGCCGAGGCCATGAAAGTAATGCCTTTTTCCCGGCAGTATTCCACGATCTGGCCGTAATCGCCGTCGGTTAGCTCCACCTGCTGCAGGATAGGCAGCAGGTAGCGCAGGGTTTTCTCACCGGCGTTGGCATTATCCAGGTATTTTTTGGCGTACAGCTTATTAAGGTTTCGTTTTTGGAATTTAACGGCGTCCGCACCAGCATCCACGGCCACATCGATCAATTTTAGGGCCAGGTCCAGGAAACCGTTGTGATTGACGCCAATTTCGGCAATGATATAAGCAGGCTGACCGTCTCCCACCAGGCGATCGCCGATCGTGATTACAGGCATTGTTGCTCTCCAGAGAGGATTGTTTGCTGTGCCAGGTTATTCTTTCCAGTCCGCCGGATCAAACCCTAGGTCATCCAGGGTGATCTTGCCACTCTCCAGCAGGCTCTCAGCATGCAGCCAGTCGTCCGGCGAGTCGATGTCGATCCACTCGCCGGGATCAATGACCAGCGGCAGGATGCGCTCACCGGTCATCGACTCTTTAGCCAGGATGGTGTCTGTCCAGGCTGCATCCACATAACCGGTTTGCCAGTACACCTCGGGCAGGGCCTGGCGCGGCATGTTATAGGGTTCTCGGTAATCAGTTTGGATCAGCGGCTGCATCAGCCCATCCGGTCCGATGCGCCACATCTTGAAAGGATTCTGGAACGGCACGCATACCGTGCGCACCGCATCTGCACCGGGCTGCTCGATCAGGCGCAGCACCGCCTGGTCAATGTGCCAGACGCGCCGCAGCGGAGAGGTAGGGCGAAGCTGCACCACAATCTCCGGATTGTATCCCTCCTGCTTAGCCAGCCATTCCAGTGCATGCCGGAAAACCGGCAGATCGGGGGTCTCATCCTGAGAGAAAGCCGCGGGGCGCAGGAAAGGCACCTCGGCCCCGTACTGGCGAGCTACCGTGGCAATCTCCTCATCGTCCGTGGAAACGATCACCCGGGTGACCGTCTCCGCCGACCGCCCGGCCGCAATGCTGTAAGCAATCAGCGGGTAGCCGGCAAACGAGCGGATATTTTTACGCGGGATGCTTTTCGAACCGCCGCGCGCGGGAATGAGGGCGAGGACTTCAGTGGGTTTCATACGATATCTGACCGCTGACCGCCATGTGTCGTCCGTCCTCCGTCATCCGTCTTCTGTGGGTACGTGGCCGTCGGCGGTCTGCGGCGAAGTCCCGTGGCGCCACAGTCCCGGTTGGACTGTACCGGGGTCTCCCACGGGATCCTCAGTCTGCGATCTGCGGTCCGCGGTCTGCGGTCGGCCGTCCGAGTCACCACGCCGTCCACCCGCCATCCACCACCAAGTTTGAACCGGTCATATAGGCGGAGGCGTCGCTGGCCAGGAAGAGTAAGGCGCCGTTCATCTCATCTTTTTCAGCCATGCGGCCCAGCACAGCGCGGGCGGAGTAAGCCTGCACGAAGGCTTCATCGTGACCGTTGAATACGCCGCCCGGAGTGAGGGCATTCACCCGAATGTTTTTTCCGGCGTAGTAAGTCGCCAGGTACTGGGTCAGTCCCAGCACACCCGCCTTGGTCACCGAATAGTAAACCGGCTTGTAGCGAGCTGGCTGCCCCGGCCGCTGGTAAAGGCGCTGGTCGGGGCCGGCCAGCCCGTAGATCGAGGACAGGTTGATGATCACCCCGCCCCCCTGCTGCAGCATCGGCTGGACGGCGACCTGGCTGGCCAGGAACATGCCGGTCAGGTTCACATTAATAGCTTGCTGCCAGGCTTCCAATGGGTAATCTTCAAAAGCCGAGCTCAACCAGGCGCTGGCATCCGTTTGCCCGCTGCCCTGCGGGTCGAACTTCGGGTCCAGAGCAGCACTGTTGACCAGGATATCCAGCCGGCCAAAGGCGGACAGGGCCGCCCCGGTCATAGCCCTGACGGACTCCGGCGCAGTTACATCGACCTGTGCCGCCTGGGCCGCCCAACCGGCTTGAGTCAGAGATTGAGCCACAACCTGAGCAGCATTGGTATCCAGGTCGGCCACCAGGACTGCTGCTCCGGCAGCTGCCAGGGTGCGGCAGAACTCCGCACCCAGCAGGCCGGCGCCGCCAGTCACAACAGCTACCCGGCCATCCAATCGAAAGAGATTCGCCAGCTCAGTCACGGCTTGATCCAACTCGCTCACTATCCGGCTGTTTTGTCGGTGTCGGCAGTTTCAGCTTGCCCGCTACCGTTACCCCCGCGCCCAAAACCATCTGGCTGCAGAAAACCGCTCTCTTCCAGGTAAGCGATGATGCGGCGGGCGTTCCCCAGGGCATCATTCGATACCGTATCGAGCGTAATCTCGGGATTGACGGGAGTCTCGTAAGGATCGTCCACACCGGTGAAACCGGTGATCTGGCCGCGGCGCGCCCGGGCATACATGCCCTTCACATCGCGCTGCTCGCAAACCTCGATGGGTGTATCGACAAAGATCTCGACAAAGTTTTCGCCCACCATCTTGCGGGCTTCGTTTCGGGTGGCGCGGTAGGGGCTGATCGCCGCGCAAATCACCATGCCGCCGTGCCGGGCAATCTCGCCGGCCACAAAACCGATGCGCAGGATGTTGGTATCGCGGTCCTCCGGGGAAAAACCCAGCCCCTTGGACAGGTGCGTGCGCACGACATCGCCGTCCAGTACAGTTACCTGGCGGCCGCGCTCCAAAAGCAACGAGGTGAGAATCTCGGCTGTGGTCGATTTGCCAGACCCGCTCAAACCGGTGAACCACAGGCAGACGCCCTGCTTATTGCGCGGCGGGTACATTTGCTGCAGGATCTCAGCGGTCTCTTTGCGGGTGAACCACTCAGGGAGCTGCTTACCCTTAGCCAGGAAATCGTCACGCACCTGCGTACCGGAAATCGATAGGATACGGGCGCCTTCGGGGAGCTTGTTGGTCTCTTCGTAGCGCTCCTCATCCGGCAGGTAGACCAGCTCTTTAAACTCAACCGGCTGCACGCCCAGTTCGCCCGCGTATTGTGCGGTCAACGCCTGCGCTTCATACGGGCCATAGAACGGGCGACCCTGGCTGTCGTTACCGGGGCCGGCATGATCGCGCCCGACAATGAAGTGCGTCGCACCATAATTGCGGCGGATAATCGCATGCCAGACTGCCTCGCGCGGACCGGCCATGCGCATGGCCAGCGGCAGCAGGCTGAGCAGCGTACGGCTCTGGTCATAATGGTTATCCACCAGGGCGCGGTAGGTGCGCACGCGGGTGTAGTGATCCACATCCCCCGGGCGGGTCATGCCCACCACCGGGTGCACCAGCAGGGAACCATTGACATCCTCGGCGGCGCGCTTGGTCAGCTCTTCGTGGATGCGGTGCAGCGGGTTGCGGGTCTGGAACGCGACCACTTTCTCATTGCCCATAGCCTCCAGGCGAGCCCTAACTTGAGCGGGGGTCAGGCGCAGTTCGACAAAATCGTAGTAAGACGGCAGGTTGATTACCTGCAGCTTGCCGGTGACATAAACCTTACCCCAACGCACCATTTCCGAGATTAGGGGGTGCCTGGTGTCGGTCGAGCCCAGCACCAGGCGCGCCTCACGCTGGGGATCGTAGTGAAACACATCCTCAATCTGCATGATCGCCAGGGTGTTATTGCGGGCATCCCGCAGGGTGATCTGCTCGCCCCAGCTGGGCAGAGCGCCTTCGTCTACCGGCAATGCCACCGGGATTGGGAAAAGCATGCCGTTCTTTAATCGCATCTCGGTCAAAACGCGCTCGTAATCCTCTTTACCCATGAAGCGATCCAGCGGCGAAAAGGCACCGGTAGCCAGCATTTCCAGGTCGCACACCGAGCGCGCTGAAATCTGCAAGGGGGGTAACTTGTTAGAACGGGCAATCAGCTCTTCACGCTCTTCACCCGTCACGATCAGGTTCACCAGCTCCCCACCATAGGGAGCAATCAATTTGTGATTTCCAGTTTTCTTAGACATGCAACAACTTTCTCCTCAAGAATATCAAGATTTACGGCGCAGCCTCTGGCGCGCCGACATTTCACTCGGATACACTTTCTTAACCCCATCCCCCAATGCCTGCTCGATCACACGGATGTCGCGTACCAGGCGAATCACCCCTCCTGGCTCTACCGAGGCCGCCTGGTCGCTGCCCCACATAGCGCGGTCCAGGGTGATGTGGCGCTCGACAAACGCTGCTCCCAGGGTGACTGCCGCCAGGGTCGTCTGCAGGCCCACTTCATGACCGGAGTATCCCACCGGGCAGTCGAAGCGGCGGCGCAGAGTCTGGATCATGCGCAGGTTGAGCTCGCCGGGTGGGCAAGGATACGTGCTGGTGCTGTGAGCAATCGCCAGCTTTTCCAACCCCAAAACACTCACCGCCTGTTCAATCTCCTCGAAGGTAGACATTCCGGTCGAAAGGATGACCGGCCGGCCTTTGCTGCGAATATGTTCAAGCAGCGAGATATCCGTCAGGGAAGCCGAGGCGATTTTATAGACCGGCGGCGCAAACTGCTCGATGAAATCCACCGATTCCTCATCCCAGCAAGAGGTGAACCAGTCGATTCTCTTCTCCTTGCAGTAGCGATCGATCTCGGAATATTCATCGAATCCAAACTCGACCTTGCGACGGTACTCCAGGTAGGAAATGATTCCCCAGGGAGTCTCGCGCATCACATCACGATATTCCGGTGGCACAGCTTTCTCCGGCGTGCGCTTCTGGAATTTCACCGCGTCACAGCCAGCCATCACTGCCACGTCAATCAAACGCTTGACAATCTCAAGGTTGCCGTTGTGGTTGATCCCGATCTCAGCGATGATGTAAACCGGCTGCTCGTCACCAACCGAATGGTTGCCAATCATGATTGTTCTGGTCATTCGCATCCCTCGTCAGGTTGTGGAGTTTACTTCAGGCGACCCATAATATCGGCCTGGAGCATTTCACAGATTTCTCGCAGCGCTCCTTGCCCACCCGGGTACTGCAAGACAACCTGCGCTTGTTTGAGCACCAGAGGGTGCGCATCGGCAACCGCCACGGCACAGCCCACAATTTCCATGCAGCCCAGGTCGTTGATATCGTTGCCCACGTAGATTACTTTAGTGGGGTCAATCTTCTTATCCGACATCCATTTCTGCAACGCCGCAGATTTGTCCGCGATTCCGTTCAAGCAGGCCAGTCCCAGTTTGCGGGCGCGTGCCTTGACCACGGGATTGGACTCAGTCGATAAGATCAGGATGGGCAGCCCGGTCTTCTTCAACTGAGCAATGCCATGCCCATCTCCCCGGTCACAAACAACTGCTTCCCGGCCATCCTGGAATACAATTACCTTGTTATCGGTGAATACGCCGTCAAAATCCAGCACCAGGGCCTGCACATCGGTAGGCAGCCGGTTTGCCTGACGGATCTGCTGCAGGTCGCGCAGCAGCACTTCTGCCACCTGGAAATCCACCGGGTCGTCAATCTCCAGGCGCCGCTCTGGCGGCATGATATACAGCGCAGTCTTGCCGAAAAAACGGTGGCGGGCGGCCTCAAAGCCGGGCACGCGCATCACGTAAACCGCGCCGGTCTCCAGGTACTGCGGCTCGCGCTGCTGGCGCAGCGGGCGATATCCCTTGTCATGGTTGATCCCCACCGCATCCCCATCCGGTTCGGGTTTCCACACAAAGTAGTGAAAGGGGATTACCGCCAGCGCCGTGTCGGCTTGAGCGTCCAGCAGCGCCTGCAGCGCGCCATCGATGTCCTCCGCCAGCGTGAGCGGTGAAGTGCACTGCAGAAAAACCAGCACGTCCGGCCGGTAGCCTTCGCTTGCCTGCAGTGTTTCGAGCACGTGCAGCAGCGCCGATTCAGACGATGCGCTGTCACCGCTGATCTCCGCTGGGCGCCAGATAACTTCTGCCCCGTATTGGCTGGCTACTGCGCCGATCTCGGCATCATCGGTCGAAACCACCACCCGATTAACGCCTTGCGCCAGCTGCGCCTGCTCAATGTTATAGGCAATCAGCGGCTTACCCCCCAGCGGGAGGATGTTCTTGCGCGGGATGCCTTTCGAGCCGCCGCGCGCCGGGATTATTGCTAAGCACTCCATATTACTCAATACCCTGATCGCACTTGTACATGCATCCAAAGGAAGAAGATTCCAGGACACCAAAAGCCAGCCGCTGCGCTATGATCCCATCCTCCAGCGTGCAGACAGGAAGAGCCTCGCCGCGCACGACTGCCAGGAAATGGCTCATCTCGGCCACGAACATCGCATTGCGCTCAAAAACCGGCTCGGGAGATGCGGGGTAAACCTGCCAGGCGCCCTGGGCAGCCCCTGGTGAGGCCGGATCGCCGGCGTGGTAAAGCGCCACCTGCCCATCGTTGTTGTCCCAGCGCAGTGTGCCCTGCGTGCCAATCACCTCCAGGTAATGGGCGGGCGGTCGTTGATTATAATCCAGATACAGGCTGCCTAAAATGCCGTTTCCGAAGCGCAGCCCGATCACGGCGGTATCTTCCACATCCAGCTTTAAATCGCCCTGTGTCCCGGTAAAGGCCCACAGCGCATCGATCTCCCCTAACAGCCAGCGCAGGTAATCAATAGGGTGCGACAGGGTCAACACCACGCCCCCGCCCAGGTCGGCACGAGCGCTATATCCCTGGCGGTAATCCTCCCAGGGATGCCAGCCGGGCAGGTATTCTCCCCAGTGGGCATGCACGGACAGGGGTCGACCGATGGCGCCATCAGCCAGCAGGCGGCGAGCCTGCTGCAATCCCGGGTGGAAGCGAAACTGGTAGCCCACCAGCACCTGCACCTTACGCTGGCGCACCGTCTCCCGCAGATCGAGCAGCCGCTCCAATGAATGGGAGACCGGCTTTTCAAGCAGCAGGTGACAGCCTGCCTCCGCTGCTGGGATGGCGACATCCAGGTGGTGGGCGGTTGGGTTGGCCACGATCACGGCGTCCGGCCGGTGCGCCAGGGCAGCCTGCAGGTCCGTCTCCACGGGGAACCCGGCCAGCTCATCGTCCGGCAGCGTGCTGTGGAAAGTCCGCAGCAGCAGGATGTCCCGCTCACCCAGGGCAAGCAAATTGCGCAGATGACGCCGCCCAATCGAGCCTAAACCGGCGATCAGGAATTTCATCGCAGCCTTCCCGGTTGCTTACGTAGCTTCATAGCCCCAATCCACGAGGGCCTTGCCGGCTACTTCCTGGAAAATCTGCCGGTCGCGCCGTGTAAAGACATTTTGCCAGCTGCCGCGCTGGCCTTTCTGGATGCCGGCTGCCACTTCTCCGGCTTTTTGCTGCTGCCAATCGGCATCTGGGTTACGCTCCATCTCGTTCGCCAGTGCCTGGCTCAAGACTTCAGCCTGCGGGTCTACTCCCAGGAAAGACCACAACCGGCTCATCTGCTCCCAGGGCTGCGCCAGCAGGTCTTCATAGTGCAAGCTACAGTAGTGCTCGCCGAGCAGATCGCGGCCGGCATGGTCGGTCTCGGTGACGTTATCCACCCAGCGCTGCGCTTCGTAGCGCAGATTTTTCTCCAGGAACAGCGAGCGCTGCCCACTCAGGAACGGCTCCGGGCGGCGAATAAACTCATCCCGCAGGCGCAAATCCTCTGCCGGGAGGGATTGGGGGGTATCGATGAACGACTGAAAGCGGTGCGAAAGTACGGCATCACGGCCATCCCGGACGATGAATACCAGCCGGGCATCCGGGTAGAGATTAATCATCAGGTGAACGGCCTGCCCGTTAAGCAGGCTGTTAGGGCTCTTGTCACCCACACGACAGTCCGCACCGGCCTTGCCTACCTGCCGGGCTTCACGCTCCATAATAAAATCGCTCACCGCACGCAGCACGATCGGTGACAGGTCTCTGCCCCGGTTCCAGCGATTGCTGCGCCGGGACAACCAGCTGCCCACCTCTGGGTCGGCCACCAAACCCTGCAGCAGCGGGTAGCGGGTAAAGAAATGCGCCTGGTAATTGCAGTGCACCTTGGGATGCAGGCGGATCAGGCGGGTCAGCAGGGTCGTGCCCGAGCGAGCGTGGCCAAAGACGAAGAACTTCTCGGTTGGAAAAATGGAGCGCGCCTCCGCCACTTCTTCTGCCGTGATGGGCGGGATTTCTCGGCGCTGCTCATCCAAATTCATCTTGCCGGAAAGTGCCCGGCGGGCCAGGTTCAAGCGCTGCACCAGCTCATTTGCCATGCTGGTCCTCCAATAATGACAGGAAAAACTCGCCTGTCCTGCGCCCTGAGCTGCCATCCAGGTGAGTGCACTCCTGGGCCAGGAAGCGTTGCTGCGCCTCCAGGTCGGCGGCAGGATCAACCAGGTAGCGGTCGATCGCCTGGCGCAGCTGGTTGCTGTTGAAGGCTGTGCGGCCGGCGCCCGAATTATAGAAGCGCGAGTGGGTTGGCCAGACATGGATTTGCGACATCGGCACCCAGTATTTGCCCGGCCAGCCGGTGGGCGAGTCGATGCATACGCTGACGATTGGCCGCTCCTGGAATGAGGCTTCCACGCACATCGTCGAGTAAACCGTCAGAAATATATCCGAGTGGGCCATCATGGAGGTTTTCTCGGCCATATCCTCCCCCGAGTAATAGCCCAGCTCGCCGATCGGCACCGGCTCTACCACATGGATGTGCTCGTACTGATGGGCCAGCTGGCGAATGCGGTCGGCTTCTGCCACGTAGTGCCCGCTCATGTGGATAGGGTGCAGGCGCACCAGCAGCTGGCTGGGAGCAGCCAGGCGGTCGGACACAACCAGGTCTGCCAGCGCCTCTACATTTTGCAGGTTAGGCGACCAGCTGACAAAGCTGCTGGCATAGCAGAGCAGTTTGCGCTGCGGGTCCAGATTGTGCAGCCGGAAATACTCGTCACGCGGCAGAACCCATTCCTGGCGCACATAGCCATCGTATGGGGGCATTCCACCCACATTGACCTGCTCGGCAGCCCAGTCGGCGCCTCCGATCAGCTCCTGTTTCTGAATCTCGGACCAGCAGGTGATGTAGTCGATTTCCGCGCCGCACAATCCGTAGCTGCTCGAGCTATCCCAGCTGATGATCGCCGCGGCGGACGGCACGCCGCGTACTTTCGCTTCGCGCAGCAGGTAGCGATCCAGGCGAAAACCCGGCGAGGCGGCAATCACCAGATCGGGCTGGTATTTCTCAAACAGGTCGGCATAGGCACCGGGATTGTAGCGCCCCTGGTAGCGCACCAGGGCGCGGCGCGCCGGCCGCGCGTGGCGCATCAGGCGCGCCGCGCCTTCCATCACCGGGAAGAGCTGCCGGCGGCGGCCGCGGGCTTCGCTTTTCACCTGCTGGATATAACTATCCACTACCGCCAGGTTGGTATTGCCCGCCGAGCCGGCGCGCCGCAAGAAGTCCAGCCACCACTGTGTAGACGGATCTTTTTCTCGCTGGTATGCCAATAGCCGGTCCACCCGCAAACCCTCTACAATCATTCCGGGCTGCCCGAAACGCCGCTGGATAACCTCCCGGCTGTAATCCTCCGTCAGTACCACCACGCGCACACCGGCCTGCAGCAAGGTTTTGACTACATCGCTTTGCAGGAAATAAAAGACCGCCAGGCCATGATCGGCGCTAACAAACACGGTTTTCTCAGCCATTCAGAGCGCACCTTTGCGGTAAACAACTTGGTATCCGGTCGGCGCGCTGCTGCGCACCTTCTCTGGGGGCAGGCTCTTGCCTGCGCCGACCAGCCTATTCAGCAGGTTTGCGCAGCCTTCGATACCTGCAATACCGGCGCGCGCCAGGAAACGCCGCCAGCCTTCCATAGTTGGCAGTACTGCATGCCGCAAGTTTCCCATCCCCTCGCCCAGGAAGAACACCGGATCGTAGTAGCCTTCCAGCATATCGACTTTAAGCCCGGCGTCATCCGCCAGCCGCTCAAGGGCATAATGGGTATAGCGCACGAAATCAATCGGCGCCTGGTGAATCTTGACCAGAAATGGGATCGCCACCAGGATGACCCCACCGGGCTTCAGCATCCTGGCCAGCGAGGCCAGCAGCGCCTGGGTATCGTAAACATGCTCCATCACATTCAACAGCAGGATGGCATCGAAGCTCTCAGGACGGAAGGGGTTGATCTGCGTCAGGTCACAAACCATATCCACTTCCGGGTACGGGTAGACATCCAGCGCCAGGTAGTTGCGGTTTTCGAACAGGTCGGCAAAGTCGCCGCGCCCGGCGCCAACATCCAGGATCAGTGCCTCCGCATCCAGGCGGGCAACCTGCTGTTGTAAAAAGCGCCAGTTGGCGCGCCGCCAGGGTGTGCCGATCTGCGGACCGCGCAGCAGCTTACCGGATGGCACGATCCCCTCCGGCGGAGGGGTGAACAGCGGCACCCCGTTCTGTGCAGGCGCATGCCAGGAACAGGCCGGGCAAGAAAGCGCGCCGGTCCCATCGGCGGATAATGCGCCACGGCAATCGGGGCAGGCGAGGATTTCGGTC
>JBFYSP010000136.1:0-3192 GCA_041301395.1 Anaerolineae bacterium | reverse complement strand
GGGCATCCGAGTTAACGACCTGGATGCCTACCATGCCACCACCAGCCAGGAGCTGACTCTATACGAGTGGTGGGTCACCCCCCATCGCCTGGACGGCTTGTCTTTCCATGATTTTATGATGCAGGAAAACGCCCGCCGCGGGGCTGTCTTCGGGGCCGAGGGCGAGGCCGCCGGGCAGACGCGCTTCGATCTTGCCAACCTGCACATCCAGCACTACGGGGATACCGCTATTGCCAGCTACACCCTGCTGGTCAGCAGCGGCACGCCTGCGGGCGTGCGCGTCGATGCTCACAATGAGAGCCGGGTGATGGTCAAGCTGGAAGGCGAGTGGCAAGTGGTGCACGTGCACAAATCCCCTGCCTGGCCGGCGGATCACGTACAGCCGATGGACTGATCACCCCGCTTCAGCCCCAGAAAATCATGCGCGCCCCCATCAATATTAACAGGAACAACACCAGCTTGCGGAACACAGCCCGGTTGATCCGGCCGTCCAGCCACGTCCCCAACAGGATACCCAGCGCGATCGCCGGCAGCACCCAAAGGTAGGCGGTCCATACTCGTTGAGTAAGGTTGCCGCTCAGGGCATGCCCGGCAATCACAAACACGTTGATAACCAAAAAGAAACCCTGCAGGTTGCTCTTGAACTCAGCCGGCGGCCAGCGCTGCGCATCGCCGTAGATAACCACCGGCGGGCCGGAGGTATTGTAGGCGCCGCCCAGCATACCCGCCACGAAACCCGTGCCGTAAGCCCAACCATTTGATTTCAAGCTGGGCAGCGGCCGGCCTAGCAGTGCGTAGAACGCGTACCCCACCAGCACACAGCCCAGGATCACTAACGCCAGGCGCTCATCAACCCGGCGCAATAACACCAGTCCCAGCGGGATGCCAAGCAGCGAAGCCACAATCAACCGCCAGACGGATTGCAGCTGGAATGACGCGTGGTAGCGCAGCAGCAGGGCGATTTCGATGGTCAGCCCAACCAATGCCACCAGCGGCGTGGCAGTGCGAATGCCGATCAGGGCCGGCAGCAATGCCATCGCTACCAGCGCCGAGCCAAAACCGGTCAGACTCTGGGTAAAAACGGCCAGGAAGATCACCAGGGAAACGAGCAGCAGGTTGTCCAAATTGGACGCCGAGAGACAGAAAAAATCGTTATCCCTGGATGACAGGTATGATTAAGCCTTCGTGCGCTTGAAATACAGCTGGTAGCTGTCGGCGGCAGCGTACATGCGTTCTCCCGAGGTGGCGGCTACCAGCTTCCAACCCTGGGCGGCCAGCTGCCGGATATGCTCGTGCACGGGCGGGCCATCCAGCCAATCCTCCAGCTCCTGACCGTTGTGGAAGCGCGGCCGCCAGCCGCGGTGGTACTGGAAGGACACCAGCAGATATTCCAATTCCTGCGCAGCAGGGGCGCTTGGGGATGCGGTAGGTTTACGCGCCGGTTTAGCTTCAGTGGAGGCGCTGCGCGGCACCCGGGCCGCGGGGCGGGCGGATGCACTGCGCGTGGTGGGCTGCGCCTCAACCGGCGGCAGCTCATCACCACCCAGGATTTCAGCCAGGATATCGGGGGTTTCTTTACGTTTGGTCATCGCTCAGGATCCTTTCTGCCAGCGCCTGGTAATCATGCGCTCCCGGCGACTGCGGGGCATACTCGAAGATAGTTTGCCCGTAGCCGGGCGATTCGGACAGGCGCACGCTATAGCGGATAGGCGTGCAGTACTGCTGGGTATAATGGCTCTCCAGCAGCGACAGGATTTCGGTGGATTTCTTCACCCGCCGGTCGAGGAAGGTTGGCAGGACATAGCGCAGCGCCAGTTCTGTGCGGTAGCGCTGGATCGACTCCAGGCTGCGCCGGAATTCCAGCAGGCTCTGCAGGGACATCACTTCCAGCGAAACCGGCGCCACCACATCCACGGCATAAAACAGCACGTTGATGCTCAGCGCATCCCAGCCGGGGGCGGTGTCCAGGATCACAAAATCGTAGCGACCTTCCACAGCCGCCAGCCCTTCAGCCAGGGTTTGCTCTCCGCCAAAGTCTTTGCGGGTGATCAAGCGCTTCAGCCCGGCTAGCGTGCGGCCTCCCGCCAACAGCGACAGCCGCTCACGGGCGGGGTATACCGCTTCTTCGATTGTTTTTTCCCCGGAGATCAGCTCGGCCAGCCCCGCGGGCGGCGTGCAGCCCAGCATGCGCGAGACCTGGCCCTGGGTATCCACATCCACCAGCAACACCGATTTACCCTGCCGCGCCAGGCCGGCCGCCAGGTTGACCGCGGTAGTTGTCTTACCCACTCCACCCTTGGAAAGGGCAACGGCAATTTTCCTCATCTTCACCTCCACACAGGTGCGAGCGCTTTGTTAATCTTATCACAACCACCCGCATCGCGATGGTGTTACAATTAGGTCTCCCATGGAGATGAAGCATGCCTGAACTCAAAGTCCCTGCCAGGACCCTGGTCGCAATTGGATCTGGTCGGCGCGTGACCCTGAACCGGCTGGTCAAACCGGCGGTGCTGCTCTTCCTGGCGCGCGAGACATCCAACGATGGCGCACCGGTCATCGCCCGGCTGCGTGAAGACTATCCGTACGCGAAGGACGTGATGATGGCCAGCGTCGTCGACCTGCATATCGTGCCCCGCCTGGTGCGTGGTGTGGCAGAGGCTGCCATGCGCCTGGCCTACGACAAGGCTGTAGAACGCTTTCCATACGAGTTCAAGCCATTCCCGTCGGGTGAGCCAGTCGACCCGGCGGATTACATTATCATCCTGCCGGATTGGGATGCCGCGGTCACACGGGATTTTGGCGTGCGCAACCCGGCACGCACCCCCGCACTGGCCGTGCTGGACCGGCATGGCGTGGTCGTAGGCATGCAGGAAGGTGGCGATCTGACGGCAGGCGCTTTGAGCAGCTTACAAAAAATCATCCTGCGTGACGAAGTTGAGAAATAGAATATTTGATTAAGACCTGTAAATCAACGTTGACTTTCTATCCGACTCGGCTTACAATTCTTTCCCAGGAGCATATGAATTGAGAGGCCGAAACCAAGGGTTTTCTCATCGAGGGGAGAACGAGCACGCGCGGCGCGTGCTTTTTTATTTTATACCTGTTTGAAAGGAGAGCAAAATCTATGGATTACGGGATGATCGGAAAAATCGAAAAGGCTAAGCGATACGCCGAGCAAAAAGACCGCATCCA
>JBFYSP010000195.1:0-11610 GCA_041301395.1 Anaerolineae bacterium | reverse complement strand
CCTGCAACCATTCCTCTGGGATGAAGGTCGTCGGGTCGATCACCTCGCCCTGGCGAGCAAATGTCGCCAGCAAACCCGGCTGCGGGAAGTCGGCGATATCCGGAGCATTGCCCGCATCCACCGAGATGCCAATGCGGCCTTCGAATTCCTTGTTCCCGATGTAGTTGATGTCAATCCCAGTGAGTTCCTCGAACGCCTTCACCGACTGTTCGAACTTTACCGCATCGGCATCGGCAAACGGCCCATCCACGACTACCGTCGTGCCCGTGTACTCACCAGCCAGGGCCTTCTCCAGGTATCCACCAGGGATCACTGGGAAACCGACCTCTGGCATTTCACCACTGGGTTCGGCTGCGGTTGCTTCGGGTACTGCGGTGGGTTCAACCACCTCAGTGACTTCCTCGCCGCCAGTGCAAGCACCCAGAACCATGGCAAATACCAGGGTCAGTGCTAGAAAAGCCCAAAATTTTCGCTTGCTATTCATGTTACTTCTCCTTGTCCTTAAATAGTTGGTTGCCTAAGCACAGAAAGGGTTTCTATTCTCTTCTTCTCAAATGATCCGATTTTCCTCCTTTCCAATCAGTTCTTTCATCGTAATCCCATTGGTTCAGTATTCAGAGTGGCTCTACGGTTTCCCCAAAAACCACGATCAGCCTGGTAGGTTATTGGCCATCTGGTTATTCGGATTGTAGGTTGGTTGATCCAGCAGCTGGCTTCCCGATAAATGCGCCGTCGTACCGCGCACCACCAGCTCTGTCGGCAGCACCTCGCACTGTGGTTCTTTGGGCGGATCCTGAATGGCATCCATCAGCAGTTCTGCACCACGCTGACCGGATAAATACAGCAGCTGGCGGATGGTCGTCAACCCCAGGTACTCGGCAATCTCCAGGTCGTCGTAACCGATCACAGACAGGTCGTCCGGGACGCTCAACCCGGCATCGCGCGCCGCCTGCAGCACGCCCATCGCCTGGGTATCGCTGGCTGCAAAAATGGCGCTGGGTGGGTCAGGCAGTGCCATTATGCGAGCGGCATTCTTATATGCCGCCTGCCGCCCGTGCGGACCCTGGCCGAAATAATCTTCGCGAAAAGCTATGCCTTGTTCATTAATTGCCTGCTGGTAACCTTGAAAGCGTTCCCGTGAGGAAGTAAAGTTAAAGGGTGTCTCCAGGTAATCGCTGATGAAGCCGATCCTCTCGTGACCCAGCTCCAGCAGGTGTCGTGTGGCTGTGTATCCCCCGGCAACATCATCCACAATCACCCGGCTCAATCCCGATAGCGAGTCGTGGTTGGCATCCACCAGCACCACTGGAATCTCAGAATTGACCAAAAGCGGGAGATCTTCATCCCGCGGCGACAGGGAGATGATAATTACGCCATCGGCGCGCTCACGACGGATCATGTGCTGCATGCACTCATCCCGCCGTTTCACGGTTTCGACATTGTAAATGGTCAGGTCGTAGTCGCAAGTGACCAGGGTGTTCTCAATGCCGCGCATTCTTTCCGTGACCGATGGGCGGGTAAAAAAGGGTACGATGACAGCAATGGTCATCGTTTTTCCCAGAGAGAGCCTCCTGGCGGTCAGGCTGGGCATGTAGTTCAGGTCTGAGATCGCCTGAAGCACACGCTGTCGGGTAGACTCACTGACCAGGGGGCTGTCGTTTAGCACTCTCGACACAGTCCCCAGGCCCACACCTGCTTTTTCTGCCACATCTCGGATGGTTGGCATGCTTGTGCCTGTTAAAAATGGAAACGGTTCCAGTTATTATATCCCGCTCCCCTGTTTTGTCAAGAGAGTCTGGAACCGTTTCCAAACATCATTTATGTGACAGTTGAAGAATTAATCCGAATCTTGCAAAAAATTCTTGACCAGGTACAGCTCTCCCCCCGTAAAACCGCGCTTGCGGTAGTAATCCCGCGTCCCCACCGCCGAAATCACCGCCAGGCGGGAATAGCCGTGCTGCCCGGCAATCGCTTCCGCCCGACGGATCAGATTTGTCCCCAGGCCAGTATGCTGCGCTGCGCCTTGCTCTTCCATGCCAACCGGCAGCGACTGTCCGTAAACGTGCACTTCACGGATAATGGCAGCCCCATCCAGGTCCCGCAACCCCGTCGGCGGTGAATCAACACCCGGAAGGGATAGCCGCAAGAAGCCTACCAGGCGGTCATCAGGATTGACGTAGGAAAGGAAAATCTCTTCAGCGCCATCCGCCGGATACGCCAGCTCCTCCAGCTGCAGGTTCTTTGCCTGCACTGCCTGACCGCGCACTTCCCGGCAGCGGATGCACTGGCAGCGCTCTCCCCGCCGGCGCAGCTCGTCCTGCACATCCTGGCGCAGGCTGGTGCGCCGGTTGCCTTCGACTACATTATTCGACGGAATGTCGCGGATGATTCGGTTGACGCGGCAGTAGCGCGGGATGCCCGGCTTGAGATCGGCGATCAAGTCGACCAGTTCATTGGTAGTATATGGCTGAAACTCGCCGCGCAGCCAATAATCATACAGCTCGGCATTAGCCAGCAGCTGGTTTGGATAAATCTTGATCTCGTCCGGGCACAGGCCATCCCAAAGGCGGGTGAAATCCTCCCGGTCGGATAGCGGCGTAGCGCCCAGCAGATTGGGCATCCAGTGCAGCACGACCTTGAAGCCCCCTGCCCGCAGCAGTGCCACTGCCTGACGGGTTTCTTCTACCGTGTGGCCGCGCTGGTTGATCTCCAGGATATGGTTGTCGCAGCTTTGTGCGCCAATTTGCAGCTTGGTGACGCCCAAGCGGCGCAGCCAGCGGATTTCATCCGGGTCAATGTGGTCCGGGCGGGTCTCGATCACCAGCCCAACATTTCTATGCTCGGCGCTTTCGTTGTAACCTTGGGCTTCTTCCAGAGTATTTGAATCATAACCGTTGAGGGCATCGAAGCAGCGTTGGATAAACCACTCCTGGTAATCCCGCCGGTAGGCGCTCCAGGTGCCCCCCAGGATCAGCAGCTCGATCTTGTCCGCCGGATGGCCGACCGCCAGTAAAGCCTGGATTCTTGCCGCGGTCTGGTCGTAGGGATCAAAATCATGCTCCAGGCCGCGCCGCGCCCCCGGCTCGTCCGGCAGGTAGCTCTTGGGCATGCGCACATCCGTTGGGCAGAAGATGCACTTGCCCGGGCAGGGATAGGGCTTGGTTAGCACGGTAACCGTGGTCACTCCCGAAAGCGTGCGCACCGGCTTCATGCGAATCTGGCTGAGCAGCATTGGATCAGGCGCCCACTCGCCGCGCGACACCAGATCATTGTATGCCGCTACGAGCATATGCTTGCCCAGGTAGCCGCCGCCCGGCAATGGATGATGCTGTAATGCCTGCGCCAGCGGCCTTCCCTGGCGGATCTCCCCCAGCACCTGACGCGCCAAAGCCAATTTCTCCGGGGTATATTTCCTTAGCTCCAGCCAGGTTTTGGACTTTGCATTTTCAGACATCGGTTTTCCAATCGCTCACGCGTACCAATAATCCTCACCAATCCATGCCAATCACCAATATAATAGGGCCAGTACTATCACCCAAGGAACACCTGGAATGGAACCAGCCGTCGCGCAGCGCTTGATCGCGCTAAACAATCAATTTTACCAAACCTTTGCCAGGCCGTTTTCTGCCACCCGCCAGCGGCTGCAGCCCGGGGTTTTGCGTATCCTGAAGCGTCTTCCCAGGGAGGTGAATATCCTGGATTTAGGCTGCGGCAATGGGGAATTTTTTCGCGCTCTGACAAGAACCGGCTTTTCAGGTCATTACATTGGCCTGGATTTCAGTCCGGCGCTGCTGGAGATTGCCGCGGAGCATCCCGGGCTACCCGGCCAGGCGAAATTCTTGATCGCAGACCTGGCAGAGCTGGAATGGGATGCCCCTCTGCCGCTGGCTACTTTCGATTTCATCCTGGCCTTCGCCGTGCTGCACCACCTTCCCGGCAGCGACCTTCACCAGCGCTTGCTGGCTAAGATCCGCAGCCGGCTGGCGCCTGACGGCTCATATATCCTGTCGGCCTGGCAGTTCCTCAACAGCCCGCGCCTGGCTTCCCGCCTGCAGCCCTGGGATCGGATAGGACTGGCCGCCGACCAGGTAGAGCCGGGCGATTACCTGCTCGACTGGCGGCAGGGAGGCAGTGGGCTGCGCTATGTGCACCAGTTCGATTCCGACGAGCTCCACAGCCTCGCCCGGGCATCTGGTTTCACCATTATAGAGGAATTTCAATCCGATGGCGAAAATGGCCGCCTGGGCTTATACCAGGTCTGGCAGCCAACCATCCACAGCCTTCCGCCTTCGGCTCCCGCGCTGCCGGATAACAACCGGGACGGATAAACCCTTGCTACTGGCTGCCCGCTGTGCTAGACTGTAATTAGAAAACCACACCGGAACCAATGGCTGAACTATCCGAGACCACTCGCATGGGAATCCACTGCGCGGCGGACATCCTCCGCAGCAGCAAGTGCGCGGTGGTGTTAAGCGGTGCAGGAATCTCGACAGCTTCCGGCATCCCCGATTTTCGTTCGACAGATGGCGGACTGTGGGAGCGCTATGACCCCTTCGACGTGGCATCGCTGGCATCCTTTCGCTACAACCCGGAGCGGTTTTTCGATTGGATTCACCCACTGGCGATGAATATGTCCGTGGCAGAGCCCAATGTAGCCCATTATGGACTGGCGCGCCTGGAGCAGGCCGGCTGGATTAAGACAATCATCACCCAAAACATCGATGCCCTACACCAGCGCGCGGGGTCACGCCACGTAATTGAAATTCACGGCTCCCTGCAAGCGCTGACCTGTGTTCGCTGCTATACCCAGTACCCGTCTTCTCAATTTCTTCCTGACTACCTGGAGAATAAGCAAATCCCATATTGCCCGGAGTGCGGCGGGGTACTTAAGCCAAACCTGGTGTTGTTCGGAGAACAGCTCCCTGCACAAGCCTGGCTGGCCGCCATGCAAGCCAGCAGAACCTGCGATGTCATGATCGTTATTGGATCCTCCCTGGAAGTGCTGCCTGTGGCCGGCCTGCCTATGCGGGCAGTCGAGAATGGCGCCCACCTGATCCTGATCAACCGCAATCCCACCTATATCGACGTGCGCGCCGACGTCGTCTTTAACGATGATTTAACCGAGATCATCCCACTCCTGGCAATGGAACTGCTCGGAGAATAACCTCCCAAAAATCACTTCACTCTGCTCCTCATCCAGGGGTGGGCATGTTGCACCAATATCCGGCACGCCACTACGCTTCACGACAGCTCTCCTCGGCAGCTGCCAACAGCGCCTGCCCGAGTTGCCGTGCTTGATCGCGGGTGAGGTAGAGGTTGGTCTGCCCGGCGCGGAACACCTTCTCCTCGTCCGGGCAATCTTCTAAAATGCTGACGCAAATATTGTCTTCGTATTCACAGTCGGACTGGTCGTAATACACCTCTACGCTCAGGGTATCATCCAGCAAGTTAATCGCCATACGCAATTCTCCTCTCCCTGTTACCTGGCCCCGCGCCTGCCGAACTGCCTCTCCAGCAGATCAACTGCCAGGTGGATCATCGTCGGGCGTCCGTGTGGGCAGGTACGCGGAGACTGGCAAGATTCCAGGTCGCTGAGCAGCGTGCGCTGCTCCTCCGGCGAGAGGGCATGCCCGGCTTTGACTGCCGCCCGCTTGCACACACGCGCCACCAGGCGGGCTTCACGTTCGGCCTGTAGCGGGGTTTCATCCTCCTCAAAGTCTTCCACCAGAACGCGCAGCGCTGCGCTCGGATCGCTCCCGGCCAGCAGGGCAGGCACCGAGCGAACCAGGAAAGTATGCGGACCGAAAGCCTCGACTTCGAAACCCATGCGACTCAGCACCGGAAGCTGGTCGGCCAGCAGCCGGGCAGCTGCCGCGGGCAGCTCTACTGCTACCGGCTGCAGCAGGGACTGGCCTGGCAGCGAATCCGGCAGCATTTTCATAAAACGCTCGAATAACACCCGCTCGTGAGCGGCATGTTGATCAATTAGATACAATCCATCGGGGCCTTCCGCTACCAGGTAAGCGTTAGCCACCTGGCCTACCAAGCGCAGGATGGGCACTCGGGTTGTTGGGAGGATAGACTGGATGGCTTCACCTGCAGCAGGAGCCGGCTCATTGTGCGAGGGGAGCGGCTCTTGCCAGGACTCGCTGCCGACCTGCCAGTTCCAGGACGGATCAACCGGCCGGGCAGCAGGCTGGGGAGGCTGCTCCGGCAGCCAGCGCCTTTGTTCCAGACCCGGGATAGGAGTATAAGCCAACAGCGCCCGCCGGACGGAGTTCTGCAGACCGAAAAAAATCCGATCCGGTTCGCGAAAACGAACTTCCGCTTTGGCCGGGTGCACATTGACATCCACCGTTTCAGCCGGCACATCCAGGAACAGGACCGCCACCGGGTAACGCCCCACCATCAACAGCGTCTGGTAGCCCTTAAGTAGTGCCACCGCCAGGGCGGCATCCTGCACCGGGCGGCCGTTGACGAAAAAGGTCATATCGCGGCGGTGGGATCGCGTCAGCGAGGTTGGGCTGATGAAACCGGTGACCTGCAATGCATCCTCCTGCGCCAACACATCCAGCATCTGCCGGGCTTGCTCGACACCCAGTAATGCCGCCAGAATTTCACGACGGTCGCCGTTGCCGGAGGTTTGCAGAGCCGGCTTACCATCCTGGTGTAAATGAAAGCGCACATTGGGGTAAGCCAGTGCATAACGCGTGACCAGCGTATCGATCAATCTCCGTTCGGTCGTCTCGTGCTTGAGGAATTTCAGGCGTGCCGGGACGTTGTAAAACAGGTCTTCCACACGCACCTGGGTGCCAGGCGGGGATCCAACCGGCTCAACCGATCGAGCACGACCGGCATCCACTTGCAATCGAGCGCCCACTTCGGCTTCTGCCTGCCGGGAGACGATCGTCAGCCGCGATACCGATCCAATGGATGCCAGGGCTTCACCGCGAAATCCCAGGCTCTTGATATGGAACAGATCGTCGGATGAGCTTAATTTGCTGGTTGCATGACGCTCAACCGCCAGGGCAAGCTCGCCCGGCGGGATGCCGCTGCCATTATCGGATACTTCCACCAGCTTCTGCCCGGCACCCTCAATTTGGATATTTATGAAGGTCGCAGCTGCGTCAAGCGAGTTCTCCACCAGCTCTTTAACAACCGATGCCGGTCTCTCGACCACTTCACCCGCCGCAATTTGCGAGGCTACTTCTGAGGATAATAACCGGATGGGCATGGGCGTATTATACTCAATCTCTTTTCCCTTACCACGCATTCGCCCTGTATAATTAGCTTGTGGATCACGGCGTGCTATTCTTCGATCTCGATGATACCCTCTATCCATCAGACAGCGGGTTATGGCCTGCCATCCAGGAGCGGATGTGTTTTTTTATGCAGGAACGCCTGGGTATCTCTCCTGAAGTAATACCGGCATTAAGACGCCAGTACTACGAGACCTACGGCACGACACTACGCGGCTTGCAGACCTACCATCAGGTGGATGCGGATGATTTCCTCACTTACGTTCACGATCTACCGGTAGAGCAATTCCTGCAGCCCGCCCCGCGCCTGCGAGAAATTCTGCTGAGCCTGCCGCAATCCTGCTGGATCTTCACCAATGCATCAGCCGGTCATGCGGTCCGCGTGCTGGAGGTGCTTGGGGTAAGCGAATGCTTCGCCGGCGTGATCGACATCTTTGCGCTGCAGTATGCCTGTAAGCCACAAGCGGAGGCTTATTGGCGAGCGCTCACCATCGCCGGTCAGACAGACCCGCGCCGGGTGGTGCTTTTTGAAGATTCGCTCCGCAACATTATCCCCGCCCGTAAGCTGGGCTTCACTACAGTGCTGGTCGGCTCAAATGGGAGCCCGGAGGATGCCGCCGACTATACCCTGCCTAGCTTGCTGGAGCTTCCAGGAACAATGCCTGGCCTGTTTGCCGGCGGATTGGATGGTTGAAGGATGGATTTTAGTAAAGCATTTGTGATTGTTGGTATTGCACTGGTCGTCGTCATTCTGTTCAATGTCGGGATTTATTTCGGGTATGCGCGTAAGAATTCCCGCAACGAGTATAACGATATGATCAATGTGATGAAAAATGCCCGCAACCCGTGGAGCGAAGAGGATGCCAACCTGAAAGAGCTATCCCGGCGAGTTGACTCCCTGGTGGATAAAGAGTCCGCCGTGCGAAACAGCCGGCAACCCGAGCCTCCGGCAAAAACCGACTTGCCGACCAACAAATAACCCCTAAGACCATGGATGCATCTACTCAACCTAACAAGCTAATCACCATCGAAGAAGCTGCTGCGCAGGTCCCTTCGGGCGCCACCCTGGCCCTGGGAGGCCTGACTCTCTATCGGCGCCCGGTCGCTTTCGTGCGCGCCCTGCTACAACGCTTTCGACAAACGGGCGAGCCCCGAGGGTTGACTTTGCTAAACTTCACTGCCGGGCTGGAAAGCGACCTGCTGGTCGGAGCCGGTATGGTGCAGCGCATCCGCACCTGCTACTTTGGATTGGAGATCTTTGGCCTGGCGCCAATGTTTACCTACTATGCCAACCGGGGCGAAATTGAAATTCTTGAAGAAACCGAAGCCAGCCTGGCTTATGGCATCCGCGCCCAGCTGGCCGGAGTGGGCTTCATGCCCAGCCACGCCTGGATAGGCACCGATCTGCCTCGCTTGCGGCCGGATGTGCGCATGGTCACCGACCCCTACTCGGGGGAAGAGCTGACCGCCTTCCCCGCCATCCAGGCCGATTTCGCTGTCATCCACGCCCTGCGCGCCGATATGCTGGGCAATGTGATCATTGGCGGTAATAAAGGCATCGATGAAGAGCTCTGCCTGATCTCCCGGCAGGTTTGCATCACCAGCGAAGAGATCGTCCCCGAACTGAGTAAGGCGGATATCGCCGCCCCACTCGTCTCGATGCTCGTTCACATCAGTCGAGGTGCCCTACCGACGTCATGTCACCCCCTCTACCCGCTGGATGGCAACGCGCTGTTGCAGTACGTCAGTCAGGTGAGCGACCCGGCTTCTTATGAAAGCTATATAACCAATTGGTTAGGATACGTCAATTAGCGTATTTTCGTACAATGTTTATATATCTCTAATCAATACGTGATAATCTTAATCTGCAAATATTCGTGATCCGCCGTCCAACTCGGGGATAGAATTGGATGATTGAGCGCGAATTAACGGATCTTGATGGAGAAAATGAAATGAAATCTAAAACTTTTATTGTTGTGATCGCCGTAATCATGGGCACGGTTTTGCTGGTAAGTGCCTTCACTGGGGGTTTCTTGACCGGCCGTGTGCTCAATGCACAGACTGCTTCCCAGGGACTATTAATTCCAGAGATGTCCAATAGCACCGGCTCGGCAGGTTCGGCCGATCTATCTCAGGCAGATACTGCCACTCAAGATGAGGAGGAACTGTTCCGCTCATTTTGGCAGGCCTGGGATGTCGTTCACGAAGAATACGTCGATCAACCGGTCGACGACACCATGTTGATGCGCGGCGCAATCAGCGGCATGCTGGAGGCCCTCGGCGACGAGCATACCTCCTATCTGGACCCCGATATGATGAAGCGCTTTGAAGCCGCTCTGAACGGGGAAGAATATGAAGGCATCGGTGCATGGGTAGATACAACCTCCGAGTACCTGACTATCATCAGCCCGATGCCCGGCTCCCCGGCTGAGAAAGCCGGCCTGCAATCCGGGGATCAGATAATGGCGATTGACGGCGAAGATATGACCGGCGTCGATAGCGAGCTCGTCCGGCAGCGCGTTCTGGGACCTAAAGGCTCCAAGGTCACCCTGACCATCCGGCGCGAAGGTGTTGAAGAGCCTTTCGATGTGGTGGTCACACGCGGCGCCATCCTGACGCCAACGATCGAATCCAAGATGCTGGAAGACAACATTGCCTATGTCCGGCTGTACACATTTGGCGACAGCACCTCCCGGGACTTGCGCAAGGCTTTGAAAACGCTGATGGCCAAGAAGCCGGACGGCCTGGTGCTGGACCTGCGCTACAACGGCGGTGGATACCTGGATACAGCCATTGAGGTGGCGTCCGAATTTATTGGCGACGGTGTGATTGCTTTCGAAGAGTATGGCGATGGCACGCACGAGACTTTCGTCGCCCGGAAGGGTGGCCTGGCTACCAAGATCCCATTGGTCGTGTTGGTTAATGAAGGCAGCGCATCTGCCTCCGAGATCGTCGCCGGGGCAATCCAGGATCGGGGACGTGGGAAACTGGTGGGTGTGACCTCTTACGGGAAAGGCTCTGTTCAGAGCGTCACCCGGCTGGTGGACGGGCAGGGGCAAATCCGTGTCACCATCGCCCGCTGGCTGACCCCCAAGGAGCGCCAGATCAATGATATTGGCCTGCAGCCTGACTTTGTGGTTGAGATGCCCACAGAAGCAGGTGCGGATGATGTAGACCCGCAGCTGCAGAAAGCTATCGAGATTTTACGTAAGAAGTAAGCCATAAATTGCTGCCAGAAACGGGATGCTGCGGCCTTTACCGGCTGCTGTGTCTCGTTTTTGGCATTTTTTACACTGGTATAATCAATTTATGAAAAAGTTCGTCCTGGCGGTGCTGTTTCTGCTGACTGTTGTATTTTTTATCACCCGCGCAGCAGAGTTACAAACTCTCCTGGAGACCATCCAACAGGCCGATTGGCGCTATATTGCACTGGCAGTTCTGGTTCAACTCGTCTGGCTGCTGAATGTAGCCGCTTCTGCTTACACAATCCATCGGGCGCTGGGATTAGAGGTGCGCTTCGGGCGCATCGCCCTGCTTACAGGGGCTTCAACATTTGTCAATCTCGTCACACCGGCTGCCGGGATGGGCGGTATCGGAATTTTCGTCAACGAAGCCAGGCAAAAGAAATACTCGGTCATCCGGGTGATGGTAGCCAGTGGGGTCTTCGCCCTTTTTGAGTATGTCGGCTTTGCCTGTGTCCTGATCGTTGGGCTGGTGGTGCTGCTACGCCGCAATAATTTGAATATCCCGGAGCTAATCGCCTCAATAATCTTGCTTATCGGTATCTGGATTCTGGGCTACCTGCTGTACCTGGGGATGTACTCCCCAAAAAAGATGGGGGCATTTTTGTCTCGGTTGGCTCGTTTTGCCAATCGACTCATGCGCCCTTTTTTACGCAGGGAATATTTCGAAGAAAGGCGCGCTCACTTGTTTGCCTATGAAGCCGGCAGCGGGTTGAAGCTGCTGCGCCGGCAGCCAAAAAATCTGATCCTGCCAGGTGTGCTGGCGCTAAGCAGTAAATTCTTGTTGATGCTCGTGCTGTTCCTGGTTTTCCTGGCGTTCAAAGCCCCGGTCACATTGAGCACCCTGGTGGCTGGATTCAGCATTGGAAATCTGTTCAATATTGTCTCTCCTACACCTGCGGGGATCGGGATCGTGGAAGGCACACTCACCCTGGCATTGGCCTCGCTGCGTGTCCCGCTGGCCGCCGCCACGGTGATCGCCCTGGTTTACCGCGGAATCGTGTTCTGGCTGCCGCTATTCCTGGGGATGGTTACCTTCCGCTGGATCCTGCACTCGGGCCAAGAGCAGCAAGGAGAAGCCGTAGCCCACAGCCAGCAGGTTTTAAACA
>JBFYSP010000110.1:0-8398 GCA_041301395.1 Anaerolineae bacterium | reverse complement strand
CATTTGGGCCGACAGCAAGCTCGGCGAAGGCACTACCGTTTACTTCACTTTGCCCCTGCTCCCTACCCTGGCCGAGGAGGCTGCGTAATCCATGCAGAAGTACCGCATCCTGGTTGTCGATGATGAGCCCAAGATGGTGCGCCTGGTGCGCGAAATCCTGACCGCCGCCGGTTTTGAAGTCCTGGCAGCCTGCAGCGGCGAGCAGGCCATTGAGCTGGTCGCCCAAGAGCAGCCCGACCTGGTGCTGTTGGACATTTTATTATCCTATGGCAGCCTGGACGGCTACCAGACCGCCCGCCGCCTGCGCGAGTTCAGCGACGTGCCGGTGATCATGCTCACTGCCAGGGCGCGTGAATCTGACCTGCTGGAGGGCTTCGAGGCCGGAGCCGACGATTACATCACCAAGCCGTTCAGCGCCAAGGAGCTGCTGGCGCGCCTGCAGGCAGTGCTGCGGCGCGCCCGTGTAGCCGCCCCGCTTGCCGGCGAAGCACTGATCGAGTGCGGAGACTTGCACATCAACCTGGCCAGCCGGCGGGTGAGAGTCGGCGAGCAAGAGATACATCTGACTGCCACCGAATACAGCCTGCTGCACGAGCTGGCTACCCACGTCGACCAGGTGCTGCTCCACGAGCAGCTGCTCACCACCGTTTGGGGCCAGGAATACCGCGACGACCTGGATTATCTGCGCTCTTACATCCGCTACCTGCGCCATAAAATTGAAGCCAACCCCGCCGAGCCAAAGCTGATCCTGACCGTGCCGGGGATTGGCTATATGCTGGCTCGCCCAGAATAGTCGCTTTTTTCACAAGTTTTTCATACACTCAGGGGGTTTTTCTATGCTTTCTTCACGCCTAACATGCCAAACTTATAGTGCCTGACCAGCGATCCCGCATCGCTGCCTTGTCATCTTTGCCTCAGGCCTGCCGGACCCATTCCGGCAATCCATCCATCACCATTCTCGCATCAAGGAGTTGATCCGCTATGCCAATGGATGTACAGGAGCTTTTCACCCTCATCGACGAGGAGGAGGGAGGGCAGGGCTCACTGATCGCCGCGCTGGCGGCGATCCAGGAGCGCTGGCGCTACCTGCCTCCTGAAGCGCTGCTGCTGGCCAGCGCCCGCTTTGGTGTGCCGCTCTCACAGGTATACGGGGTGGCCACCTTCTACAACGCTTTCAGCCTGAAGCCCAAAGGCCGCCACTGCCTGAATGTATGCATGGGCACCGCCTGCCATGTGCGCGGCAGCCCGCGGGTGCTCGACCGGATGGAGACCAAGCTGGGCGTACAGGCCGGCGAAACCACCCGCGACCGCCAGTTCACCCTGGAAACGGTCAACTGCCTGGGAGCCTGTGCCCTGGGCCCGATCGTGGTGAGCGATGGCGAGTACTCCGGGCAGATGACGCCCCAGAAAGTGGATGTGCTGCTCAAGCACATCCGCCGGGCAGAGGAGGGCTGATGAACCGGACAACCCACGCAACACATGATAGCCAGGCGGTGGAGACGGGCTGGCTGCGGCTGGCGGATATAGCCGCCTTCCAGCATTGGTCGGCGGAGCTGACCCAGGCCTGGGACGAGAGCCGGCCCTGCGTCAAGGTCTGCGACGGCACCGGCTGCCGCGCCCTGGGCAGCCAGAAGGTGCTCTCCGGGCTGCGAGCGGCCTGCCAGAAAGCCGACCTGCCCATACCGCTGGAGATCGTCGGCACCGGCTGCCCCGGCTTCTGCGAGTGCGGCCCCCTGCTGACCATTTATCCGCAAAAAATCTCCTACCAAAAGATCAAACCGAACGATGTTAAAGAAATTGTCGAGCGTACCCTGGTGGGCGGTGAGATTATCGAGCGCCTGCTCTATACCGACCCGCTGACCGGCGAGCACATCCACCGTGAGCCGGACCTGCCATTCTACAACAAGCAGCTGCGCCAGGTGCTGGATTTCAATGGGCGCATCGATCCGACCCGCATCGAGGAGTACGTCGCCCTGGGCGGCTACCGGGCGCTGGTCAAAGCCCTGTCCGAGCTGGAGCCAAAGCAGGTCATCGATGAGGTCAAAGCCGCCGGGCTGCGCGGCCGCGGCGGCGCCGGCTTTTCCACCGGCCTGAAGTGGGAGATCGCCCGCCAGAATATCCGCCGTACGGGAACCGGCTACATCATCTGCAACGCCGACGAAGGCGACCCCGGAGCATTCATGGATCGCTCGGTGATGGAAGGCAACCCACATTCCGTGATCGAGGGCATGCTGATTGGGGCTTATGCCCTGGGCATCCAGGATGGCTACGTCTACATCCGGGCGGAGTACCCGCTGGCGGTGCAAAATTTACAGACAGCCATCAGCCAGGCGGAGGAAATCGGCCTGCTGGGCGAGGACATCCTGGGGACCGGCTTCACCTTCCACCTGCGCGTGCGCCTGGGCGCCGGGGCTTTCGTGTGCGGCGAGGAGACCGCCCTGATGGCCTCCATCGAGGGGCGCATCGGCGAGCCCCGCCCGCGCCCGCCCTACCCGGCGGAATCTGGCCTGTGGGGGCAGCCCACTGTGATCAACAACGTCGAGACCTGGGCCAACGTGCCGCTTGTCATCCAGCGAGGCAGCGCAGCCTACGCTGCGGTCGGCACCGAGAAATCTAAAGGCACCAAAATCTTCTCGGTAGTCGGCAAGATCAACAACACCGGGCTGGTCGAAGTGCCCATGGGTATCACCCTGCGCGAGATCATCGAAGATATCGGCGGCGGCATCCCCAACGGCAAGCGCTTCAAGGCGGCCCAGTTGGGCGGGCCCTCCGGCGGCTGCGTGCCGGTCGAGCACCTGGACGTGCCCATCGATTACGAATCGCTCAGCCAACTGGGCGCTATCATGGGCTCGGGGGGCATGGTGGTGGCAGACGAAGACACCTGCATGGTCGATTTCGCCCGCTACTTCATGAACTTCACCCAGGAAGAGTCCTGCGGCAAGTGCGTTCCCTGCCGGGTAGGCACCAAAGCCATGCTGGCCACCCTGGAGCGCATCTGCGCCGGGTATGGCGAACCGGGCGACCTGGATTACCTGCTGGAAATGGGCCAGCACGTGCGGGATAGCTCGCTGTGCGGCCTGGGGCAGACCGCTCCCAACCCGGTGCTTTCCACCCTGCGCTACTTCCGTGACGAGTACGAAGCGCATATCCTGGAACACCGCTGCCCGGCGCACGTCTGCAAGGGATTGATCACCTACTCGGTGATCGCCGAGCTGTGCACAGGCTGCATGGTCTGCCTGCGCAACTGCCCCAGCGATGCCATCACCGGCGCCAAACAGCAGGTGCATGCCATCGACCCGCTGCGCTGCAATCGCTGCGGCATGTGCCAGAGCGTATGCAAGTTCGACGCTATCTCTGTCAACTAGGCGGTCGCTATGATTGAACTGACCATCAACGATCAAGTATACAAAGTACCGCCGGGGCGCACCATCCTGGAGGCCTGCCGCGAGTTCGGCATCCCCATCCGGACCCTGTGCTACCACCCGGCGCTCGAACCCTACGGCGGCTGCCGCCTGTGCATGGTCGAGATTGCCCAACCCGGCCGCAAGCCCCGCCTGGCGACTGCCTGCACCTACCCCTGCGAAGCCGGCTTGCTGGTGTGGACCGACTCGCAGCGGGTGAAAACCAGCCGGCGGTTGACGGCCGAGCTGCTCCTGGCTACCGCCACCGGCGCGCCTGAGATCGAGGCGCTGGCGAGGCAACTGGGTGTGACCACGGTGCGCTACTGCCTGCCCGAATCCGACGCCTGTGTGCTGTGCGGCCTGTGCGTGCGAGCCTGCCAGGAGATCGTCGGCGTAAGCGCCATCGGCATGATCCGGCGCGGCATAGCCAAGGAAGTCAGCCCGCCCTTCCAGGTCGCCTCGGCCACCTGTATCGGCTGCGGCACCTGCGTGATGATCTGCCCAACCGGTGTGCTAACCCTGGAACAGATTACCGATTACCACAGCCCCCACCGCCAGCTGCGCGACGGACAGGAAGTTTACCTGGACTGCGAGCTGTGCGCCCCGCAGAGGAGGATAGGCCCATGACTGAAAAGCACAGCCCACATTCCCCATCCCGCCTGGGAGTGGTCTTCTGCCAGTGCGGTGGAGAAATTTCAGAACGACTGGATCTGGAAGCCCTGCGCCAGGAAGCAGCCCTCACCCCTGAAGTGGTGTACACCACCTGCGAAGCCTTCCCCTGCAGCCGGGATGGGCAGGAGCGCCTGCAGCAGGCGCTCCTGCAGCGCGACCTGGATGGCATCCTGGTAGCCGGCTGCTCCCCGCGCCTAATAGAGCAGCGCTTCCGGCAAACCGTCGCCCAGGCCGATTTACCCGCCGAGTTCCTGGAAGTGACCAACCTGCGCGGCCTGGATACCGACCAGGGGCAGGCCTCCGCCCGGTTATCCATGGGGCTGGCCCGCTTGCTGAATGTCACCCCGGCGCCTCGGCATAGCACGCATACCATCCAATCCGCCCTGGTGTTGGGGGCCGGCCTGGGTGGGTTGACCGCCGCCCTGCAGCTGGCGGATCACGGTCTGCCGGTGCGCCTGGTGGACGAAGCCCATAACCTGGGTGGGAACCTGCCCTTGCCGCCGGAATACCAGCCCTTGCTGGCTGAGCGCATCGAAAAAGCCCGCCTGCATCCCGATATCCATATCTACCTGGGGGCCAGCCTGGTCGACATCGCCGGCCACCCTGGCGATTACCTGGTGCAGATTGCCCTGGACCCCGCCACACAGGGCGACGGCCCAAAGACCGCCACCCTCTCGGCGGGGGCCATCCTGGTGGCTTACGACCCGCAGCCTGCCCCATTAGGTGAACGCTGGTACGACCGCAGCCGGGTGAAAACCCAGCCGGAATTCCAGGACGAGCTGGCCCGTATTTCGCTGGTAGACGATGCTCACCAGGATTTACCACCCTGGAAGGATATCCTCCTCATCCTGGACGACTCCCCAGGCGAGAACAATCCGGCCGCCAGGCTGGCGGCCCAGGTTGCCCTGCGACAGGCTATCTGGCTGCGTATGCTGCTGCCGCAGGCCTCCATTACCCTGCTCTACCGTGACCTGCCCGGCGAAAACGGCGCCCAGGAGCTGCTGGAACGCGCCGTGGAACAGAACATCACCCTGTTCCGCTACGCCAAAAAATACCCGCCCCAGGTTTCTGAGACCGGCGTATCCATTTTCGACCCGCTCACCCAGAGCACGCTGGAGCTGCCCTACGACCGCCTGGTACTGGGCAGGCCCTGGCTGGCAGCCCCTGGCAACGACCGGCTATCCGCCCTGCTGGGCGTACCGCAAGACCGCGACGGCTTCCTGGTGGAGCCGCGCCGGCGCCTGCGACCCGGGCGCTATATCCGAGATGGTATTTTTCTCATCGGCGGTGCCCACCAGCCGGCATCCCCGGAGGCGGAACTCTTCCAGGCCTACCAGGCTGTGGCTGAAACGCTTAACTTTCTGCGCCGCGAGCAGCTGGAGGTCACCGCTCCGGTGGCCGAAGTCGACAGCACGCTATGCACCGGCTGCGGCAGCTGCGTGGCCGACTGCCCCACCCAGGCGATCAGCATGGTCGAGCGCGTCCTCTTGCGCGATTTCAGCCGCTCGATCGCCGGCATCCTGCCGGGCAGCCGGGCGGATGTGCTCTCGCTCTCGCGAGTCGACCCACTGCGCTGTATCGGCTGCGGCAGCTGCGCTGTAGCCTGCCCGGTCAAGGCCATCGACCTGCCGGGTTGGAACCACGCCGCCATCCTGGCGCAGATCAGCGCCGCCCTGCTGCCTGTCGAACCGCAAATCCTGGCCCGGCGAAAGCTGCTGGTGCTGGGCTGCGAGTGGAGCGCCTTTGCCGCCGCTGAGTTGGCCGGCAAGCGTCCTCAGGAGCGTTTCGCAGCCGATGTGCGCCTGCTGCGCATGAACTGCTCGGCGCGCTTCGACCCCGATCACGTCCTGTGGGCCTTCCTTAACGGAGCCGATGGGGTGCTGCTGGGCGCCTGCCCGATGGGCGAGTGCCACTACGGAGACGGCAACCGCTATGCCGTGCAGCGCATGCAGGCGCTCAACCAGCGGCTGGAGGAGCATGGCTTCGACTCGCGCCGGCTGCGCCTGGCATTTTTCTCCAACGACGACCCTGCTGGCTATACCACCGCCGTCAGGGACTTTATTGACGAACTAGGAGGCTTGTATGTCAAAACGATTAGAAGCCCAGGTCTGGTCGCTCGATAAGTGCAGCGGATGCGGCATGTGCGTGGCGGCTTGCTCCAAGCAGGTGCTGCGTTGGAACGGCGAAGAGCACCCATACCTGGAAAAGCGCACCAAGACGGTAGGCATGACCCGCCAACCGCTGGACACCTGCTCGATTTGCGAGAAATTCTGCGAAGCGAGCTGCCCGCGCCTGGCCGGGCGCATGAGCCCGCTGGAGGCCCAGGTCTACCTGGCGGCGCGCTCCCTGGGGCCGGTCAAGTCGGGCGCACCCAACGACGTCATCCGCAGCATCCTGGCTGCCGGGCGCAGCGCCGGCCTGCTGGATGGCGTGGTCACCCTGGACCTCGACCCCTGGCAGCTCAAGCCAACCGCCCGCGTGGCCTTCACCGTGGAAGAGATTGTCGACAGCGTCGGCCCGCAGTACCTGTGGGCGCCGGTGCTGGATGCGCTCAACGAGGCGGTCTTCGAACGCGGCATGCAGGATATCGCTGTGGTCGGTCCGCCCTGCGTTGCCCAGGCCATCCGCCAGCTCAAATCGGTGGACAATCCCCGCCTGAAGCCCTACCAGGACGCCATCCACCTGAGCATCGCCTTCTTCTGCACCGGCATTTACCGCCCGGAGATGATCGACGAGCTGCTGGTCAAGCGCATGGGCATCCCGGTCGACCGCGTGCGGCGCATGGATGTTTCGCCCGACCGGGAATGGCTGCGTGTCCTGCTTTGGGACGGCAGCGAGCGCACCATCCCGCGGCAGCAGGCCGAGAGCTTCACCCGCTCCGGCTGCGCCAGCTGCGACGACTTCCTGGGCGATTCGGCTGACCTTTCGGTGGGTATGACCGGCGCCCTGGAAGACTACACCACACTGATCTTGCGCACCCGTCCGGCAGATGTCTTCATACGCAACGCGGTACACATGCACCTGCTGGAAGCCACGCAGAATGTGAACGTCGAATCGCTTCAGGCTGCCGCCCAGCAAAAGGAGCGCCGCCAGCGCGCCCAGGAGTTTGAATCGATGCGTGTGCTGGCGCTGGATGCGCTGGCCGATCCGCTCAAACACGGCGAAGCCGTGCAGCAGTTCGTGCGCCTGTACCGCACCCCCATCCGCACCAAGTCGCCCTACGCCGATAAAGCCCAGCAAATGTCCCGCGGTGGCTGCGGCGGTTGCTAATTGACCGGGAGGCAAAAATGAAAATCTACGATGCTCAAAACAACGACCTGAAAACGGTCAACAGCTACCTGAAAGAATCCCTGAACGGCAAACCCGTGCCGCTGAAAAATGCGGTCCACCTGCACGGCCTGGCCTCCGGTCTCCAGCACGGCGAGGTGCTGGTGCAAGGCGACACCGGCGATTACCTGGGCGTGCTGAACGACGGCGCCACGATCCACGTCACCCACGACACCGGTCGCTACCTGGGCGATAACATGACCGGCGGCACCATCATCATTGAGGGCGATGCCGGCTTTGGGGCGGCGCAGTACTGCTACGGCGGCACGGTCGTCATCCGCGGCAGTGCCGGCGATTTCACCGCCACCATGAACAAGGGCGCCACCATCATCGTCTGCGGCGACGTCGGCAGCGAAGTCGGCACCTACATGCTGAAGGGCGACCTGATCGTGCTGGGGAATGCCGGCAAGAACTTCGCCAACTACCTGATTCGCGGCAGCGTCTTCATCCGCGGCCAGTGGGTTTCCCTGGGGAACAACACCCGCCAGGAGCCGCTCACCCCCGAAGACCTGCAGCGCCTGCAGGAGTACTTCACCACCTACCAGATCGAGGCGGACCCGGCCGAATTCAAGAAGATCGTCGCCGCCTCGGAAAAGCCGTTCTATCACTAGGAGGAGCAATATGTCTGTCATTGGCGCTTTCTGTGTCACCGTAATGAAGGATGTCTGCCTGAATGAGCGCATGCCAGGCAAGTGCGCCACCTGCGCCCAGGTTTGCCCGCATGAAGTGTACGCCTTGAACATAGAAACGGGCGAGATGAAGGTGCAAAACTACAATGCCTGCGTCGGCTGCCGCATCTGCAGCGAGTTCTGCCCCACCAACGCCATCCGCATCAACCCCGCTGAGCCGGAGCACTATACCCGCTACCCGTGGACCCTGGGTGCTATCGAGGAAATCCACTACAAGGCATTAACCGGCGAGTACCTGCTGCGCGGCTTCGGCACCCACGGGCAGACCCCCAACTTCGACATGATCACTGTGGTGCCCAGCCAGATTGC
>JBFYSP010000099.1:0-4957 GCA_041301395.1 Anaerolineae bacterium | reverse complement strand
GCCCTCTTAAGCTTGCTCGTGGGATAAATAGCGTGCGCATTGCTTACCGGGTCCGCCAGTTCTGGCACGCCATATTTGCCAGGCCAACTTCTGAAGACCTATCGCTGGCGACCTCGCTGCTCACCATCCCCCAGACGCGGCTGTTCGAGCAGCTCCAACCTAGCGAGCAGGTGCACAGCATTAATATTTGCCGCCGGCTCATTCAGCAGGGCGAAACGCAGCCCGATCTGCTGGTAGCTGCCCTGCTCCACGATGTTGGCAAGAGCCGCTACCCGCTGCACACCTGGGAACGGGCGCTGATCGTCCTGGCTGGCGCTCTCTTCCCGCAAAAAACAAAAACATGGGGGCAGGGTCAACCGCAAGGCTGGCAGCGTGCCTTTGTGGTGGCGCAGCGGCACCCCACCTGGGGCGCCGAGATGGTCGCCGGCGCAGGAGCTTCGCCCCTCACGGTAACGATCATTCAACGCCACCAGGACCCCGCCCAGCCGAAAAACAGCCGGGATGCGACAGAAGAAATGCTCTTGCGCTTGAAAAACCTGGATGAGGACAATTAAGGAGACTCTATGACTATTCAAATCACCATCATCGGGCTGGGCCAGATTGGTGCTTCCATCGGATTGGCGCTGGCCACCCATAAAGAAGAAATCCGGCGTGTCGGTCACGATAAAGAGCCGAATGCAGCCAAGCGCGCCAGGGACCTTGGCGCTCTGGATAAGGTTGAGTTCAACCTGCATTCCGCCGTGCAAGGCGCCGACCTGGTGCTGCTCACCGTCCCCACCGACCAGATCCAGGAGACCATGAAGCTCATTGCCGGAGATCTAAAGGCAGGGGCCGTGGTGATGGACACAGCGCCCGTCAAAGAGATTGTGGCAGCCTGGGCTGCCACGCTGCTCCCTGCGCAACGCTACTATATCGGGCTGACCCCGGTGCTCGGCCCGGCATACCTGCACACGATTGACTCCGGCCTGGATGGCGCCCGCGCCGACCTGTTCAAAGGCGGATTGATCGCCATCTCTGCCCCTCCTTCGACAGTTTCCGATGCCATCAAGATGGCGGCCGACCTGACCCGCCTGCTGGGTGCGGCGCCGCTTTTTGCCGACCCGCTGGAAATGGATGGGCTGATGGCAGCCACCCACCTGCTGCCGCAGCTTTTGGCCGCCGGATTGCTCAATGCCACCCTCGACCAGCCCGGCTGGCGGGAGGGGCGTAAAGTGGCCGGGCGTGCTTATGCCGAAGCCACCAGCCCGGTAGTACAGATTGGCAGCGCGCAGGGGTTGGCCGCCGACGTGATGCTGAACCGCGAGAATACTCGGCGCATGCTGGATAGCGCCCTGGCAGCGCTGTTAGCCATCCGTAAGGACATTGACGACCAGGATCAAGAAGCGCTTGCCGGCCGGTTGGAGCGTGCCCGCCAGGGGCGCGCCGAGTGGTGGGGGCAGCGCCAGGCTGCCGATTGGGCCTCGGCCGAGGTTCCCCCCGCCGAAATGCCAACCAGAGCGGGAGTCTTTGGCAGCCTGATCGGCATGAAACCCAAAGCCAAAAAATGAGAGGACCTGAATGACCACCCAGACGGAAACTTCCCCAAAACTGAAATGGATTGAGACCGAGCTCCAAAGCCTCAAGGACAATGGACTGTATAATCGCATCCGCACTCTCAGCTCGCCGCAGGGCGCCTGGCTGGTGGTAGACGGTAAGCGCGTCCTGAATTTTTGCTCCAATAACTATCTTGGGCTGGCAAACCACCCGCACCTGGTTCAGGCGGCCCAAGAAACGATCGCTCGCTATGGCATAGGCCCGGCAGCGGTACGCTCGATTGCCGGTACGATGGACCTGCATCTGCAGCTGGAGCAGCGTCTGGCAAGCTTCAAAGGCGTGGAGTCGGCTATCACCTTCCAGTCCGGTTTTTCCGCCAATCTTGCCGTCATCCCGGCATTGGTCGGCAAGGAGGATGCCATCTTCTCGGATGAGCTCAACCATGCCAGCATCATCGACGGGTCGCGCCTCTCCGGAGCGAAGATCATCCGCTACGCCCATGCCGACCCCGCTGACCTGCAGCGGGTGCTGGCGGAAAACCGCTCCGCCTTCCCGCGTGCCATGGTTATCACCGATGGGGTGTTCAGTATGGATGGCGATATCGCTCCGCTGGATAAAATTTTCGCTGTGACTCAACAGTACGAGGCGATCATGATGGTAGATGACGCCCACGGCGAAGGAGTGCTGGGTAAAGGCGGCCGCGGCATCGTCGATCACTTTGGACTGCACGGGCAGGTAGATGTCGAGGTGGGCACGCTATCCAAGGCATTCGGCGTGGTCGGCGGGGTGGTCGCCGGTAACCCGCTGGTAGTGGAGTGGCTGCGCCAGCGCGGCCGCCCCTTCCTGTTCTCTTCTGCAATGACCGTCCCCGACGTGGCCGCCTGCCTGGCGGCGCTGGACCTGCTGGAAGAATCTACCGAGCTGGTCGACCGGCTGTGGGAAAACGCCCGCTACTTCAAAGCCGAGATGCAGCGCCTGGGCTTTGATACCGGTTTGAGCCAGACGCCCATCACCCCGGTGATGCTGGGTGAGGCGCCCTTAGCCCAACAGATGAGCCGCGAGCTGTTCGATAACGGCGTGTTTGCCATGGCGCTTGGCTTCCCCACCGTGCCGCGTGGCAAAGCCCGCATACGAGTCATGATCTCGGCAGCGCATAGCCGCGCCGATCTCGATCAGGGGCTGGAGGCCTTCGCCCAAGCCGGGCGCAAACTGGGCATCATCAATTAAAAAAACGCCCCAGGCGATTTGCCTGGGGATTTTTTTCGCAGCATTGAACCAAATAAATTGTTCGGCGTATAAAGATATAACAGGTTCCTGGCTGCGCTGGTTTACATTTCTGCGAACGGATCGAATGCTGGATTGGTGCCGGCCCACATGCAGCTGGGGCGACCGTCCAGGTTGCACGAAAAAGCATCTGAGCAGCGGTGCCCGAGAACGCGCGGCGGTTGGTCCGGAAGCACATCCGATGGGAATACGACCTGAGCTTCCAGGCCCACATCTTTACCAACATGGTGACAGTAACACATTTTTATCGTTTGCCAGTTTGTTGAAGACATGCAAATACCTCCTTTAGGTGAAGAACTCTAATTATAACCAACCTGAGCCGAAAGAATAGTGTCAGGTGTCATAAAAAAGTATGACAAATTACATCTTCTAAGGATAACAAAACCGAGATACTGAATTCATTCAGACTACTATTGACAGGCAACATGAATCAAATATTGGTGTAAAATTGACTACCTGAAAAGGATGTGATGATAGAGTAATCCGTCAGTTCACATCCTTTTGAGTATCAACAACCGAAACACAAGAATCAAGGAGGAAGAAGTATGAACCGAAAGTCAATGTTTTTCCTGCTGGCAGCCATCACCATCCTGAGCATGGTCCTGGCAGCCTGCGGCGGCGGTGCAGCCACCGAAGCTCCCCCGCCGGTAGAAGAACAGCCCACCGAGGCTGTTGCCGAACCCACCGAGGAAATGGCCCCAACTGAGGCGCCCGCTCCTACGGACGAGCCGCCCGTCGAGGCTCCCCAGGTGTCCGCCTTCATCTACGGCCGCGGCACCGACTCGGTAAGCCTGGATCCTGCCATCGTGACCGACGGCGAGTCGTTCCGCGTCTCCGGCCAGATCCTGGAGAACCTGTACACCTTCGCCCCCGGCACCACCAACCCGGTCCCGGCGCTGGCTGAAGAATGCACCGCCAACGAAAACGCCACTGAGTGGACCTGCACCCTGCGCCAGGGCGTGAAGTTCCACGATGGCACCGACTTCAATGCCGATGCAGTCATCTTCAACTTCGAGCGCTGGCGCTTCACCGATAACCCCTACCATTTTACCGAACAGGTCTTCGAGTACTACGAGGCGATGTGGGGCGGTTTCGATGATGCGAGCTGGATCACCAGCATCGAAAAGATCGATGACTACACCGTCAAATTCACTCTCAGCACCCCGCTGGCTCCCTTCCTGGCCAACCTGGCGATGGATATGTTTGCCATCTCAAGCCCGGCAGCCATCGAGGCTAATGGCGCCGCCTACGGCACCCCGGCTGTCGGCGCAGTGGGTACCGGTGCCTTCAAGTTCGTAGAATGGGTCGAAAGCGACCACATCACCGTGGAGGCCAATGCCGATTACTGGGGCGGCGCGCCCGGTGTCGAACAGATTATCTGGCGTGTCATCCCCGATGCCTCCGCTCGCTACCTGACCCTCAAAGCCGGCGATATCCACGGCATGGAACAGGCCACCCCCGAAGACTTCGAAGCTGCCCAGTCCGATCCGGAGCTGCAGGTACTCTTCGATGCACCTTTGAATACTGTTTACCTGGCCTTCAACTACAAGATCAAGGAGCTCCAGGACCCCAAGGTCCGCCAGGCCATCGCCCACGCTATCAACAAGCCGGCCTTGGCTGAGGCTTTCTGGGGCGTCTCCGGGCAGGTCGCCAAGACCCTGATCCCATCCAGTATGTGGGGCTTCAATGACGCCATCGAGGAATATGCCTACGATCCCGAGCTCTCCAAACAGTTGCTGACTGAAGCCGGCTATCCGGACGGCCTGAGCACTATGACCATTGCCGAAGACGTGCTGGATGCCGAAGGCAATGTCATCCACGCAGCCGGGGAAGTCCTGCCTCTGCGCTTCAACTACATCCCCGCCGACCGCTTCTACATCTCCGGCCCGAAGGCTGTCGCAGAGGCGATGGCTGCCGATCTGGCCAAGGCCGGCATCGTCACCGAGCTGTACACCCCCGGCGATTGGGCAACCTATCTGGGCGAGCGTCGCAACGGCACCCTGATCGGTCTGTACATGCTGGGCTGGGGCGGCGATAACGGCGATCCGGACAACTTCACCGGCTACTTCTTCAGCGGTGCAGCCGAGCCGATCGCGCGCGAAGGCTGGTACCAGAATCCGGCTCTGGCCGAGCTGCTGCA
>JBFYSP010000192.1:0-12417 GCA_041301395.1 Anaerolineae bacterium | reverse complement strand
TCGCTGGGCGGATTGCTGACCTGGCCGGCGAAAAAGCTGGTCGAAGCCCAGGGCGGCGACTCTTACAAGGCAGTCTACCTGGGAGGGCGGGTGATCTCGGTGCTGCTGGGGACAGCCAGTGTGCTGCTGGTCTATCTGCTGGCACGCAAACGATATGGTCAAGTCGTAGGGCTGGCAGCCGCCAGTGCGCTGGCTTTCTCGCTGCTGCACGTGACCAACTCCAGCTGGCTGACCACCGATGTCGCCACGTCTTTTTTCCTGGCTCTGTTTTTGCTGCTGCTGGTGATCACCCTGGAGCGGCGCTCGATAGTGTGGGCGCTGGTTGCCGGGGTGGCGCTGGGCATGCTGGTGGGCACCAAATATACCGGAGCGTTGGCTATCCTGCCGTTAGTGATCCTGATTTTCGACTCGCACCGGCCCGCCGGCGGAGGCAGCCTGTGGCGCAGCCTGCTGGATACCCTCAGCGACCCCCGCCTGTGGGCCATCGGCATCACCGCCGGGCTGGTGTACCTGGCCTCCACGCCGGCCACCGTAGTCCATCCCAAAGCATTCCTGCTCTCCTTGCGCCAGGAATAGGAGCGGCTGGCGCTTGACCGTCTGCCGCTGTATCGCTGGGAAAACTGGTCACTCGCCATGCACAGCACCATCCAGGCTATAGGGCTGCCATTGGCGCTGGCGGCGCTAGGCGGGCTGCTACTCAGCTTGCTACTGCGGCGCGGCGCTTTCGAGCTGGCTCTGTCTGCGCTGGTTGCCGCATTCTACATTTACTTCGGGCATGCCCTCTTGCCGCGTTACGTCATCCTGATCATGCCGGCGCTGGCGCTGCTGGCAGCTTATCCTCTCTCGGTCGCCCTGGCCTCCGAGCGAACCCGGCTGCGGCAGGCAAGCCTGGTCGTTTGCGCTGGCGTGCTGCTGTTCTCGTTTGGCTATACGCTGCTCGGCGCCTCGGCGCGCTACCCGGATACTCGCAGCCTGGCCAGCGATTACATCCGCCAGCAGGTCCCGCCAGGTGTCACCCTGGGCATCGCTTATTCATCCGAAGATTACGACGCCTGGACGCATCCCTGGCGCTATCCGAAGATTGAGTTCGACCGGTTCCGCGAGACCGACTTCCTCAAGCGGCCGAAATTTGTGATCGTCACATCGTATGACTCTGAGTCAATGAAGGAGCTGCTGGCCTACATCGCGGCTGCCCCCAAAAAAGCCCGGGTAGCCGATCTGGCCAGCGAATTTTACAAAGGTGCGCCGCCTAACGGCAGCATCATCCGTTTCTGGCAGGAGCTGTACGCCGGCGACGACAGCCCGTACCAGCTGGTGGCGCAATTTTCTCCCCACCGGATTCAGGTCCCCATTGAGTTCCCCGCCCCCACGATTGAGATTTACAAGAGCAAACCGGAGGCAAAGCTTAAATGAAACATTTGATTCTAGGCGCTATCGCTGGTGATATCATCGGTTCGGTGTTCGAGCACGACAGTACGAAATTCACGGAGTTCCCCCTGTTTCAACCAGGCAGCCGTTTCACTGACGACACAGTGCTTACTGTAGCATTGATGGATGCGATTTTGAACGATGAGGATTATCTGAAGTACGTCCTCCAGTACGGCCGCCGCTACCCGCACGCCGGTTACGGAGGTTTCTTCCGCAAGTGGATTTTCTTTTCCGACCCACAACCGTACCACAGCTACGGCAACGGCTCGGCGATGCGCGCTAGCCCGATAGGTTGGGCGTTCGACAGCGAGGAAGCAGTGCTGCAGCAGGCGGCAGCCAGTGCGGCAATCAGTCACGACCACCCGGAAGGCATCAAAGGCGCTCAGGCAGCAGCGCTGGCGGTTTACCTGGCGCGTAGTGGCACGTCTAAAGAAGTGATCCGAGAGAAAGTGGAAGCCCTTGGTTACGATCTCAGGCATTCCTATGACGAGATCCAACCGGGATATACCTGGGATGTCACCTGCCAGGGAACGGTACCGGCAGCGCTGATCGCTTTCCTGGACTCGACTGGCGTCGAGGATTGCATCCGTAAAGCAATTGCCCTGGGTGGCGACGCTGATACCCTGGCGGCGATTGCCGGCGCAATTGCAGAGCCGTTCTATGGTGGCGTGCCACCAAGGATTGCGGGGCAGGCGATTAAATACTTACCAACGGAAATGCTACGCGTTGTGGAAAGGTTCAGCATCAGAGTGGACCGATGACCAAGTTGTGAATCCTGCGCTGGTTGTGCATGGGACGACCGTCCACACTGTCCCCCGGGACAGGCGACAATCTTTCCATTCATTGGTAAAATAAATCAATTTTAATCCCTACCAAGGAGTGAAAAATGTCCTCCCAACCCTGGCATCGTCTTACGATCGACCAGGCCTCGCAGCAGCTTGGTGTCGACCCGGCCAGCGGGCTGACCACCGAGGAGGCTGCGCGCCGCCTGCAGCAATACGGCCCCAACAAGCTGGACGAAAAGGCCAAAGAGCCCGGCTGGAAAGCCTTCCTACGCCAGTACAAAGACCTGATGCAGATCATCCTGCTGGTCGCCGGGCTGGTCAGCCTGATCCTGCTGCAGGACCTGCGCACCTTCTTGCTGCTCACCATCCTGACTATCTTCAACGCGGTGCTGGGCATGTCGCAGGAGTCGAAGGCTGAGGCCAGCCTGGCCTCGCTGCGCTCTTTGATGCAGCTCCAGGCGCGTGCCCGGCGCGGCGGCGAGGTGGTGATGGTCTCTGCCGAAGAGCTGGTGCCGGGTGATATTGTGCTTTTCGAAGCGGGCGACAAAGTGCCTGCCGACGGCCGCCTGGTGGAAGCCGCCACCCTGGAGATCGAGGAGGCGGCCCTGACCGGCGAGAGCACCCCGGTGCTAAAGGATATCGCCGCCATCGACAAAGATGACGTCGGCCTGGGCGACCGTATTGACCTGGCCTTTATGAACACAACCGCCACCCGCGGGCGGGGCGTTATGCTGGTCACCGAGACTGGCATGCAGACCCAGATGGGCCACATCGCCACCATGATGAATGCCGTCGAGGAGGAGAAGACCCCTCTGCAGAAGCAGCTCGACAAGCTGACCGTTATCATGGCTTCCCTGGCAGGACTGTCCTTCCTGGCAATGACCGCTATCGGCATCTACCGCGGCCAGTCCTTCGACCTGCTGCTGATCACCGGCGTGTCCATGGCCATCGCCGCCATCCCCACCGGCTTGCCTGCCGTCGTGACCACCGTGCTGGCGATGGGCACCACCGCTCTGGCAAAACAGAACGCCATC
This sequence comes from Anaerolineae bacterium, assembly GCA_041301395.1. Taxonomy (GTDB): domain Bacteria; phylum Chloroflexota; class Anaerolineae; order Anaerolineales; family UBA4823; genus CTSoil-045. Next base: position 9,170 of record JBFYSP010000192.1, on the reverse strand, counting down.
GTCAAGCGCCTGACTTCGGTGGAAACGCTGGGCTCAACTTCTGCTATATGCTCCGACAAGACCGGCACGCTGACCCTTAACCAGATGACCGCCCGTGAGCTGATCGTCGTCGGCCACCGCTTCACCATCGAAGGCCAGGGCTACAGCACCCAGGGCCAGATTCGCTTCATCGGCGAAGAGGCGAACATCGACATCCGCCCGGCCTATGTTGCCATGGCGCTGGATACCGACGCCGTGCTGGACGGCGAGAAACTGATTGGCGACCCGACCGAAGGGGCATTGATCGTGCTGGCTGAGAAAGGCGGGGTAGATGTGAAGGCCACCCGCCAGGAATTCCCGCGCCTGGCGGAGGTGCCCTTCGATTCAGCATACAAGCTGATGGCTACCTTCCACAACATGACCCGCCCGGATGGTACGCCGGTGGTGCGTGCCTATGTCAAGGGCGCGCCGGATGTGCTGCTGGCTCGTTCGACCCACGGCATCAACCCCAGGGGCGAGGTGGTCGAGCTGACCGATGAGCTGCGCGCCAAAGTGATGAAGGGCAACGACTACCTGGCCTCGCAGGGTATGCGCGTGCTGGCCTTTGCCGGTAAAGGCTTCGATCCCCACAGCTTCGACCCCGCTGCCGACCTGCTGGTCGAGATGGAGGGGCTGGTACTTTTCGCCCTGGTGGGCATCGTCGACCCGCCGCGTGCGGAGGCCAAAGCGGCCATCGCCGAAGCGCACGCTGCCGGCATCCAGGTGCGCATGATCACCGGCGACCACGCCGTAACCGCCGGCGCCATTGCCAAGGAGCTGGGCATCCCCGGCCGGGCGATCACCGGCGCCGAATTCGCCGCCATGAGCGACGAAGAGATCGACAAGGAAGTAGAGAATATCGGCGTGATTGCCCGGGTGGCCCCGGAGCACAAGGTACGCCTGGTGCAGGTGCTGCAGCGCAGAGGCAACATCGTCGCCATGACCGGCGACGGCGTCAACGACGCTCCCGCTCTTAAGACGGCCGACATTGGGGTGGCCATGGGCATCACCGGCACCGAAGCCACCAAGGAAGCCGCCGCCATGATCCTGACCGACGATAACTTCGCCACGATCATCAAGGCGGTCGAGTTCGGGCGGGCCATTTACGACAACCTGATGAAGTACATTCGCTTCCAATTGGCCACGCTGGTCGGCTTTATCCTGACATTCCTGGGCGCGGCGCTGTTCAATATCGTCAGCGGGGTGCCCTTCACCCCTGGGCAAATCCTGTGGATAAACTTCCTGGTTGACGTGCCACCCGGCATCAACCTGGGGCAGGACTCACCCACTCCCGGTTTGATGGAGCGCAAGCCGCGCCCGTCCCAAGAAAACATCGTCACCCGCTCACTGGCAGTCTGGCTGGCGCTGGTCGGTCTGGTTATGGCGGCCAGTACCCTGGGATTAATGTGGTTCTTCGAGCAAGCCGGGGCTTCTATCGAGATTGTGCATACCCTGGGCTTCGTTACCTTCTCCCTGACGCATATCTTTGCCGCCCTATCCTACCGCAATCCGTACGGCAGCGTCTTCTCCCGCGAGACCTTCAACAATTCGAAGCTTAACCGGGCAATGCTGATCTCTCTGCTGGCAATCTTCCTGCCCACCGAGCTAAGCTTCCTCTCGCGCAGCCTGGGGCTGGTCGCCATGCCGTTTGAAGGCTGGTTGTTTTGCATCCTGGTCGCCTCGCTCTCCCTGTGGGTCAGCGAAGGCTACAAGCTTATTGCGAACATGAAGAAGAATTGAACCGCTAAGTCGCTAAGAACGCTAAGGAATTGATCAGGCAAAGGCGCCAAGATCGCAAAAGTAAAAATAATTACTTTGCGTACTTTGGATGAGGTAATATTTTTGGCCGTGCGACCTTAGCGACCTTAGCGTCTAGCGGTAGATTTCGGCTTTATTCTTCGACCGGCAGGCGGATGCGGAAGGTGGTGCCTTTGGTTGCCGAGGTGGTGAAGCCCACCCGGCCGCCCAGATAGCGCTCGCCGAGCAGCTTGATCGAGTAGGTTCCCAGACCGCGGCCGGCGCCCTTGGTGGAAAACGAGCGCTTGAAGATCTGCAATCGCACCGCTTCGGGAACTTCGCCCGGGTTGTGCACCCACAGCTCTACCTGCCCCGTCCCATGCCGGCAGCCCAGGGTGACGGTCTCGCCGGGGGCGGTTGCTTCCAATGCATTCTTGAGCATATTGCCCAACACACGCCACAGCAGTGCCCGGTCGGTCTCCACGGTGACGTCCCGGGCGTGCGGCTCCAGGGTGATGTGGCGCTCCCGGCTGGCTTTGTGCTCCATGTAGAAGTGGATCAGCTCTTGTAGAAAATGGCGCGTCTGGATCGGGCTGCGCTCGATGAGCAGCTCGTTGTTTTCGGCAGCCGCCAGCAGCTTCTGCGACTTGATCTCGTCGATCATCCGGTCGGCGACCGTACAAACATCCGCAGCGATCTCATCTTTATCGGCCAGCGGCGCTCTACTCAACAGGCCGGCCAAACCGCGCAGCGCCCCTGCCGAGTTGAGAATATCGTGGAAAAAGACGTGCTCCAGCATACGGCGGCGCTTTTCGTCGCTGATATCCTTGAGCACACAGAAGGCAAACTGCTGCCCATCGAAGGTCAGCGGCGTGGCCGAGACCTGTAGGTCCAGCGCGTCGCCGTTCTTCAGGGCGATGCGGCATTCCTCCAGCGCCTCATGCCCATCCAGGCCGGCCAGCACCGCCTGCACTGCCCCACAGCTGCGGCAGAATTCGGTCGTGCCGCAGCCGCCGGGCGTGGTGAAGGCGTGTGTGCAGTCCACCGCTTCCCCCGGGCGCAGACCCAGCAGCGCCTGCTGTTCCTGGCTGCTCAGGTTCTCCAGAGCGCGGTTGGCAAACACGATCTGCCGCTGGGCGTTGAGGATCAGCACCACATCCGGCACGGCGTCAAACATCGGCCGCAGCAGCGGGATGGCTTCCAGGCTGCGCTGCTGTCTCTCCAGCCGGCGGCGGGTGAGCCGTTCAGCCGGGGCGAACTTTGTCGGCAAGGTATGGACGGACATGCAGTCATTATACACCAAATCGAGTGATAAATTAACAACAGATGAGAATTATTTCCTTTATTGCCCCTTGCAATTTATTTTTTTTGTGTAATAATACTCATATATACAAATGGGGTTGATAAAGATGAAAGAGGTCTTCGGTTGGAATACGAGGATTTTTCTATCAAAATAGAGCCCAAGCAAGGGGACGCATACCCGGTAATCGTCCTGAATTCACCGGCGGGTAAAGGCCGCGCCTCCTTAATTCTCCCTTTCGATCCGGACAAACTGGTTGAATCTGCTGTCAAGCTGGAACAGGAAGTTCGCACCCGCCAGGTCGTCGTTCGCGATGCTTCGGGAGCCAGCGTTGCCAGCCTGCCTCAACGCCTGGGTGACCAGTTGTTCTCTGCCCTGTTCACCGGTGATGTGCTGTCGTTGTTCGACCGCTCGATAGGCAGAATGGAGGACCAGAATCGCGGATTGCGTATCAAAATCCACATCGATCCGGAAGAACCCAGCCTGGCTCCCCTCCTGGCGCTCCCCTGGGAATTCCTGTACCGCAAAAACCTGCGTGAGTTTCTCAATCTTTCCAAGTACACACCTATCCTGCGCGACCTGGAAGTCCCTCGACCTTCCATGCCGCTCAAAGTAAAGCTCCCGCTGCGCATCCTGGTCTTTGGCGCCGATCCTATCGATTATCCCCGGCTGGACCTGGAGGATGAACGCCAGAAACTGGACAATTACCTGAGCCGGCTGCAGGGTGTCCAGGTGGATTACCTGCTGCATACCACCCTTCCGATGCTGCAGGACCGTCTCGCTGAAGACAATTACCATGTGCTGCACTTCATGGGTCATGGAGGATTCGACGATATTACCGGCAAAGGTGTCCTGCTGCTGGAGGACGAAAATCAGGTTTCGGCTTTTGTCGATGGGGGTACGCTGGGCGTGCTGCTGCACGATTATCCAAATATCCGCCTGGTATTTCTGAATGCCTGCGAAACTGCGCGTTTATCCAGCGATAAAGGGATTGATCCATTCGCCGGGGTGGCCTCAGCATTGCTGATGGCCGGCATCCCATCGGTGGTCGCCATGCAGTTTCCCATCAGCGATCGGGCTGCGATCATCTTCTCCAATCGTTTCTACACCATGCTGGTACATGGCAACCCGGTGGATGGCAGTGTGGCCGAGGGACGGCGAGCTGTACGCATGGCCAATCCAGATACGATGGAATGGGGCACGCCGGTGCTGTTCAATACCGCTCCAGATGGGGTGATTTTTACCCTGGAGAGCCAGCCGCCTGGGGCAGCAGCCGCAATCCCACTTGCCGCCGCCGCCATCCTGACTCCGCTGCCTGAAAAGATGGAGCCGGTGGTCCTGCCGGTATCCCCTCTACCAGACGAAAAAAATGCGCAGCAAATACCCACCCCCGAGCCGGTGCTGGAGACCCGCCGTGCAGTCAGGCTCGCGCCCGTGGCTGTCGAAGCCAAACCGGCAGCGCCTGTTGCGAAGGCGTCGATGCAAATTGTGTCAACGCCTTATGTGCGTAAACCACTGCCTGTAAAAAATATCCTCATCATCGGCGCCGCGCTGGTCATCCTGGCTACACTGGCCATTTTTGGCACTACGGGGGGCTTTGGCAGGCTTTTTCCTGCCGAAGAAACCAACCCGAAGGCGCCGGTAGTCGTCCCTCCTGTCGGAGAAAAGACGCCTACGAAAATCCCCACCGATTTGCCGCCAAAGCCCACGAACACGAAGGTCCCTACCAGGATCCCGACCCAACCGGCCGCAGTGCTGGATTTAGCACCTACCGCTGCTCCTTACCGCCCGCCAACTGCCACTGTAAAAATCGCCGCGCCGCTTCCGCCCACTGCGACAGCGGCTCCCGCGCAGCCGCTCTTTACCGCACTGGAGCCAATGTTTTGCCGTGAAGGCCCCGGAAAAAATTACCTGGAGCGGGTTACCTTAAATACAGGTGACGTGTGGCCGGTGCTTCGCATCTGGAGCGACCAGATCTGGATCTTGCTGGAAATCAACCTGGCCAGCACACGCACCCGCTGTTGCTGGGTAAGCGGCAGCGGCCAGCTGAATGTGCCTCGCGATACGATTCCCGTGATTAATTTTGTGCCCGATCGCATCGCCTGTGACTTGAATCCCTAGATAAATTTCTTAACTCCTGCTATGGCCACCCAAATGATGAGCAATAAGGCAACTGCTACCCTGGGAACAACCCCTGTCATCCGCTTACCTAAAGCGGCCACGCCTAATCCCATCCAACCGGGACAGGGCTATTTTCGACTGCGACTGCATTCTGCCCAGGCCGCCATCTTCGGCCCATTCTGGCAGAAAGCCCAACAGCTGCTGGTGACATCCGAAGTACGCCTGTATATGCCGCCTTTCAACGGCGAGCCGATCCAATCACTGCAGCGCGTGCGTTCTTTAAAGCAAGGAGCAGTGGAGCAGCTCGGGCTGAACCCAAACCTGATCGATTTAACGCCAGCCTCTTTGGATAAGGTGTCGGTGGACATCGACTTCCTCCTGGACAGGCAAAATCGACTGGTCAGCCTGGCCCGGCTGGTGAACGATGATGCTTTTCTCTCAGTCATCTCGCTGGCGCCAGGGGCGGTAGCGGTCGCCAAAGCGATAGGAGGCATTTCCAGACAGCTGGTGGACACCTTCCTGGACGAGAACGACCAGACCAGTCTGCTGAAATTTAGCGGTGATTTCAGCCTGGCTGCCGGCGACCTGGCAGATGCCTACTACGTCATCCTGGGTTCAACCTTCGACCAGTACCCGCTGCCTCGGCCGATCCCTGGCCCGCCCCGGCTGCAGGTTTCCGGGAACGACCTGCTGCTGGATAACCAGCCTGTGGTGCATTGGTCCTATATCATTTTCGACATCGATGTCGTCGAAATGCGCACCCGCGAGCTGGGGCGAAGCGAGCCCTGGTACGACAAGCTTTCCCAGGTAGAAGTGCAGGCCACGCAGGCTTCCAATATCCCCTGGCTGGAAGATAAAGACCGGAAGGAGACCTGGGAGGCATGCCTGAAGATGCTGAAAGATTCCGATTTGCTCTTGCATCAATCGCCGCTCTACTTGCCATCCGAAGCCAACAATATTATCCAGCAGGCGTATTATTCCGCCTATCAAAAGATATACCCACCCAGCCGTTCGTTTGCCTCCCCAGTCAGATTGCCGGCTGAGTCCGTGGCGCAAGACCTGCCAGGCGTTGGCAGCCTGGAAGAGCTGAAATCACAGGTTGACTCTTATCGGATAGCCACCTCACGATCGCAAGGCAAGCTGCGTTCGTTGGGAATGCTGAGCTGATGATTTGTGGGCTCTTGACGATTCACTGCATGTCAATCAATTCAAGCGGCTAAAGTCGCAGCAACCCTCACAAAGCCCCCTGCAGTGGGCTGCCCTTGCCTGGTTGTTATACACCGTGCGCTCCTGCGCTCCAGCCGTCGGCAAGTGAGCCGTTCAGTCCTGCCGATTTTTTTCGGCAGGCAAGCATCAAAGGTGAGGCATGGAAATATCGTCATGTTATAATCCTCTAAAAGGCTATGGCAACACAGGAACATTCTTCCACGGCTATTATTGAGGTTGTCTCCCGGCTGGCTGAGGGTTTGTCCGCCGAACAAATATACCTGTTTGGCTCGCAAACCACAGGTAAAGCAGACCCAGGCAGTGATTATGATCTCTTAGTGATCGTATCTGAGTCGAACCTCCCACGCCACCGGCGCGAGCAGGTTGGATATAATTTGATGTGGGGGGTAACCACCCCAGTGGATATCATCATTCTGACCCGAGCCGAATTAAACAGCTCGTTGATGGTAAAGACATCACTGGCTTCAACTGCCCTGAGAAACGGGATCCTACTTTATGACAGATCCAAAGCAACTTGAAATTCAATCCTGGTTAAGGAAAGCGCGGGAAGATTTAGAGTCGGCTGTTTGGCTGATGGAGAGCCCTGTTCCCTTCTACAACGCGATTGGATTTCACTGCCAGCAAGCTGCCGAAAAAGCTATCAAAGCATACTTGACTAGCAAGGATACACAATTTGGGAGGACTCATTCACTCGTTGCTCTTGTAGGTATGTGTCTCGAGCTCGATCGAGAATTCTCACACTTGCGGGACGCTGCAGTGATACTCACCCCTTATGCGGTATCCACTCGCTATCCAGGAGACTTACCCGAGATCAGTAAAATTGAAGCAATAGAAGCCATTGAATATTCGAAAAAAGTTTACCAGTTTATAGTAGACCACCTCAATTAAATCAGCGCGTAGTTTTGGACCCTCACCAATCGTCCTCGGAGCTTAAATTAATCTTTCAATCAGTATTCAGTCGTGAATCTCGCGCTGCTTCTGCGCGGGGCTGTCAAGGATCCCGCCTGCTCTTGGCGGGGCGGTCGGCCTGAGCCACAGCGTCACCGATTCCGGCTGCATCGTCTCGGCCACCACGGCCAGCAGCTCGGCACTTAACGCTTCCAGGACAGTCTCCTGGCGGGCGGTGGCGGCGAAGCGCTCGATAGCCTGCTCGGCGTTGTACTTCTTGCGGTAGAAGCGCCGGTCGATGTCGTTTTGGATACGGCGGAGCAGCGGGCTGAACAGGGCGGCGATCAACAAGGTGGAGATGACGGTGGCGACCGCCGAGCGCTGTCCGCTGACCGCCGAGAACAGCAGCTGAAGTAAAGTTACCGCACCCAGGAAGACCAGGGCTAACGTAACGGTCAGCGCGCCATAGATCAGCGTGCGCCGGATGAGCACGTCGATATCCCACAACCGGTAACGCAGGATGGCAATCCCGATGGAGATCGGAATCCCACTCATACTCAAAGCCCAGAACAAATTGGCGATCTGGCTGAGATTGGTGACGCCCCACTGCTCAAGATTGAACGGAAATGCAGCGATATAAAAAACCGCAAACAATGCACAGGCATACAAGAGCCACTTGATCTGCTCCCGTTCCACGAGCGAGGCGCTCCGGTAGCGCACGAAGAGTGAAGCTACGCTTAATACCGCCATGGAGAATAATCCCGCACCCCAAAGGATAAAGAAAATTCCCTGGTATTCTTCCAATGGGATGAATCCGATAGGATTCGACAGCGACCAGTTGGCCCCAAAATCCACCATGTTAAAAGTGTTCTGGAATGTAGCCAGAAAGATAAAAACCACGCACAACCCGATCCCCAAAAAGACAACCCAACGCCAGCGCGGTGAGGGCGGGCGGCCGGTTGGAAACAGCAGCGGGATGAAAAATAGGGGAAATATTACAAATAGCCAGCCCCATCCTTGCACCCACGCCGAGAGGAACAATTGCAATGGTGGATTTGGCGGGAGCGTAGAAAAACTGCGGATATAGGGTTCGACATTAAGCAGCAGTGCGATTGCCGGGAGGAAAAGCAGCCAGCCAATCACATTGCGCGGCTGGCGAGAGACAATCAGGGCAGCCACAACCGGAAAAGGCAGAACCAGCAAGAAAAGGAAGTCGTTAGCCTGGGTCAGGAAATCCTGATCTGGGCTGAGGTTGAGAATGCTCTGGAAAACCTGAGCGACAACTACCACAGTAATGAGGAGGGCCAGCCCCCAGGCGATGATTGCTGTCTTTTTCATTCCGAATTCCTCCTATTGGGTGATGATAGCCACAGCGTCACCTTCTCCGGCTGCATCGTCTCGGCCACCACCGCCAGCAGCTCGGCGCTGAGCGCTTCCAGGTCGGTCTCCTGGCGTGCGGTGGCAGCGAAGCGCTCGATGGCTTGCTCGGCGTTGTATTTTTTACGGTAAAAGCGCCGGTCGATGTCGTTCTGGATGCGGCGGCGCAGCGGGCTGAACAGGGCGGCGATGAGCAGGGTGGAAATGACAGTGGCGACCGCCGACCGCTGTCCGCTGACCGCCGAGAATACCATCTGCAGCAGAGTCACCGCGCCCAGGAAGACCAGCGCCAGGGTGGCAGTCAGGGCGCCGTACGTCAGCGTGCGGTGGTGGCGGAGACGATGCAGCCGGAAAGCGTGACGCTTTGGCTGAAACCGATAATCAAGAAAGGGCATCAATGAGTTACGAAACTATGCCGCAAAAGAAAGCTGCCGCCATTCCGCCGGCATTTCTGCTTGTTCTTTGGTTGATCCTGGCGGGTGCCTTTTTGGGGGTATACCTG
>JBFYSP010000052.1:0-13404 GCA_041301395.1 Anaerolineae bacterium | reverse complement strand
AGTAAGGGAGTATCCATAACGGCTCCATTTCCAGGGGAAACCTGTTTGCTGATAAGAATAGTGATGGGGGTTACCCATCACTAGTTGTAACGCCATTGCAGGCAGTCAGCAACATGCTGGCAATAATGAAGTTCTCGAACAGGGTCAATAAAATCTTAGTGCTTTTCATAGTGCTCCTGTTGTTAGAGTAATCAAAGCGGCGATTTTGATAGGGCACGGACAATAATTTGTGTCATCAGGGCGATTTTGCCTCCTTTTTTGTTTCAAGCATTAGCGAATAATTATACTCCAGAACTTACTGGCGGCATATTCCCTCGCGGCCAGCGGCAGGCATCGGCCGGGTGCCCCACAACTTATTTTCACCTGCAGCGTATATGGATTAGAATAAAGTTTACAAGGAGAAATGTACCATGGCACAAGAACCAAAACGTCTGTACCGCTCACGCAGCAAACGGATGCTTGGCGGCGTCTGCGGGGGTCTCGGCGAGTACCTCAAAATCGACCCGACCGTTATGCGGGTGATCTTCGTTATCCTGGCTTTCTTCTATGGCGCCAGCTTGCTGATTTACCTGATCATGTGGGTATTGGTACCCGAAGAGCCGCAGTCCGAGGCCGGCCTGGCATCCGTGAAGGACGAGCCTCCCTCAGAAAGCTAATTCCACGAATTCGTCGCGCCCCCTTTCGCAGGAAGGGGGGCTGCGGTCTCTCACACCAGGACCTCCCTCCGGCAACAGGTGCTGCCCTTGGTCCTGAACCCTACTAAATCGCTTCGAAGCGGGCCTGGAAAAACCGCAGGTAGCGCGGTTCATACACCATGCGCAGCCCGCGCGTGCTCTCGCGTGCATCATAGACCGCTTTCACCGCCTCGGCCACCACATCCATATGCGCCTGGGTGTACACCCGGCGGGGAATCGTCAGGCGGGTCAGCTCCAGGGCGGGGTAGCGATGCTCGCCGGTTTGCGGGTCGCGCCCGGCGCTGACCACGCCGCGCTCCATGCTGCGCACACCACTATCCAGATAAAGCTCGGCGGCCAGGGTTTGCGCCGGGAACAGGTCCTGTCGCAGGTGGGGGTAGAATCGTTTGGCATCCAGGAAGATGGCGTGCCCGCCGATCGGCTGCACCATAGGGATGCCCCATTCGTTCAGCAGCTGGCCTAGGTAGCGCACCTGGCCAATGCGGCTGCGCACGTGGTCGTCCTGCACCGATTCGGCAATCCCGATCGCCATGGCTTCCATGTCGCGCCCGGCTAATCCGCCGTAGGTGTGCAGCCCTTCGAAGATCACCACCATGTTGCGCAGCTCCTCGAACAGATCCCAGTGGTTCACTGCCAGCCAGCCGCCGATGTTGACCAGGTTGTCCTTCTTGGCGCTCATCCAGGCGCCGTCCGTATAGCTGCAGAATTCCTTAAGGATCTCGCCAATTGATTTTCCGGCATAGCCCGGTTCGCGTTCCTGGATGAAAAAGGCGTTCTCGACCATGCGGGTGGCATCCAGGTAGATGCGGATGCCGTGCCGGTCGCAGTCCTGGCGCAGCTCGCGCACATTCTGCATGCTAACCGGCTGGCCGCCGGCCATATTGACCGTCCCGGCCAGGCTGATATAGGCGATCTGCCCAGCGCCGACGCGCTCCACCAGGGCATGCAGCTTGTCCAGGTCGATATTGCCTTTGAAGGTGTGCAGGTTCTGCGGGTCGTGGGCTTCGTCGATGATCACATCGACGAAGGTGCCGCCGGCCAGCTCCTGGTGCAGGCGGGTGGTGGTGAAATACATATTGCCGGGGATGTACTGGCCGGGCTTGATCATTGCCTGGCTGAGCAGGTGCTCGGCGCCGCGCCCCTGGTGGGTGGGGACGATGTGCTTGTAACCATACACAGTCTGGATGGCTTCTTCCAGATGGTAGAAGTTGCGGCTGCCGGCGTAGGCTTCATCCCCCAGCATCATGCCGGCCCACTGCCGGTCGCTCATGGCGCTGGTGCCGCTATCGGTCAACAGGTCGATGTACACGTCCTCCGAGCGCAGCAGGAAGGTGTTGTAGCCGGCCTCGGTAAGGGCTGTTTCTCGCTGCGGGCGGTCGATCATATGCAGCGGCTCGACCATCTTGATCTTCCAGGGCTCGGCCCAGGAGCGCCGGCCAAACTGTTGGCCCATGGTTTGTAAAGGGGTGTTTTCCATCGCTTAAGTTCCTTATGTTATTTCATTCCACCGGCAGGGCGGTGGTGGATTTGACTTCGGTGAGCACCAGGCTGGTGTGGATGCGGGCAATACCTTTGATGGGGGTGAGCTGCTCCAGCACAAAGCGCTCCAGGTCTTTGCGACCGCGCGCCACCACTTTGAGCAGGTAGTCGTACTCCCCGGTCACATGGTGGCACTCCAGCACCTGGGGCAGGTCGCGGATCGCCTCCCGCACACTGTTAACTTGCTCCGGTTGGTGCAGCTGCAATCCTACATGAATGAAGCACAGCAGCTCGAAGCCCAGCGTTTCCGCATCCAGCAGGGCGGTGTACTGGCGGATATAGCCCCGCTCCTCCAGCGATTTCACGCGTGCCAGGGTGGCGGGTGGGGAGAGATGGATGCGTCGCGCCAGCTCGACGTTGCTGGTGCGGCCTTCGGCTTGCAGGATGCGCAGGATGGCCTGGTCGAGTTCGTCCATATTGTTCTCCACGGAAGATCGTAACATTTTTTGGGTTTTTGGTCAACGTATATTTTGCGGATATTTAATAACACGAAATATATTTAAATATTATATAGCAATTACGGAATAATATTATTCGATAACCACCTTAAATTCGAGTACGGAGAAATTATTAATCCCCCGGGAAGTCTAGAATCATAGTTGGTGGAAGCTTTCTGTGTGGTTTATGGCAGTGGGGTGCCGGAGAGCACGATTATCGGTGGGCCATTGCTTTTCAGTCGTTCATCGATATGCCTGTCCGCCGCCGGGCCATCGAAAGAGGAGTGGAACACTTTTTCCTGGATATCCGTCGGAAACAGGGCCTGTATATCGACCGGATTATAATTTCCGTCTCGTGGGATGGTTACCTTTTCAATGCCCCCGTTTTCGCCCAAGTAAATTACTGCAGGTCCACTCCCGGCTGTTCCAATTGGCTCCATGACCCTACATTCTGCCCAAACATAAACTTCGTTGCCTGATTTTCCCAAAATCTCCCACTCGCATAAGCCGTCGTCTTGATTGACTACTGCTTTGGAAAGGGCTCTTTCGTAGAGCATCCAGCGCGGCTGACTTGTTTCTGTGGGGAGAACCGGTATGGTGGGAGTGTTTGGAAAAGTTTGTGGCTGACAACCACATAGAGTCATCAGGAATATCAGGAAAATTACGATTTGTTACTTCAATGAAAATTTTCCTATCACTGAGACCATATATAAATTATATCCACTAATGTTAAAATATAGAGCCGTATGATTATTCCTTCGAAACTATGTTTCTTGATTGTTGCCTTACTGTTGATCTGTCTGTGTTCCTGCCAACAAACCAAAAATCCTTCTACACTATTTCCATCAGAACTTCCTACGGCAACTAATTTCCCCCGTTGGAAGGTATATGAAAAAGCTTTATTACATGCCACCGTTCGCAAAAGCTTTGGAGCGTGTGAATGGGCAATTTATGGGGTTTTAGATAAGCGAGTGTTTGTTTGGGCAATATGCAGAGTCAATGACCAGATCGGGACCACTGTAAGTGTGCCTGCTGTGATTTACCTGGCAGAAAATGGTGAAATAGAAAATGTAATAATTCCCAGGATAGCTGAGTACAGCCAGGATATGGTTACTCTTTTCCCACCCGATATTCGTGCCAGGATGTCTACAGGTGAGTATCGAGATTTTATCGATTCTGAACATCTAGAGGAACGCTTAAAAAGCGGAGCACCACCATTCGTTGTTATATCTGGAACGCCACTCCCATGATTTTCTCCAGGAGGTAAACATGGACTTTGCAGATCGCGTCTCGACTCTCGAACCGGAAGGCGCCTATACCATGCTGGCGCGCGCCCAGGCTTTAGAAGCTGCCGGGCGGGAGATCATTCACCTGGAGATCGGGCAGCCGGATGTCCCAACCTTCGAGCACATTTCAAGAGCAGGCATGCAGGCCATTGCTGCCGGGTATACCCGCTATACCCCCTCCGCCGGGACCACTGCCCTGCGCCAGGCCATCGCCGAGGATGCCGGCCGCCGGCGTGGCGTGACCATCCGCCCCGAACAGGTGGTGGTCGGGCCGGGCGCCAAGCCGTTCCTGTTCTTCCCCACCCTGGCGCTGGTGCGCCCGGGTGACGAGGTGATCTACCCCGATCCGGGCTTTCCCACCTACCCGGCGATGATCGCCGTGGCGGGCGGCGTACCGGTGCCGGTGCCGCTTTCTGAGGAGGACGATTTTTCCTTCGACCTGCAGGCTTTCGACCGCAGCCTGAGCGAGCGTACCCGCATGGTGGTGCTCAACTCGCCGGGCAATCCTACCGGCGGGGTGATACCGCTGGAGGCGCTGCAGCACATTGCAGAGGCCGCCGTTCGCCGGGATTTCTGGGTGCTGTCGGATGAGATTTACAGCCGGCTGGTCTACGAGCGCCCTGCTCCCAGCATCTACTCTCTGCCCGGTATGGCCGAGCGCACTATCGTCTGCGACGGATTTTCCAAGACCTATGCCATGACCGGCTGGCGCTTGGGGTTCGGCATCCTGCCCGAACTGTTGGCGCAGCGGGTAGAGCTGCTGCTGACTCACTCGGTGGGCTGCACGGCTAGCTTTACGCAGGTCGCCGGGCTGGAGGCGATCCGCGGTCCGCAGGAGCCGGTGGCAGCGGTGGCGGCCGAATACCGCCGACGACGGGATGTTTTAATAGCCGGTTTGAATGCTATCGCAGGGATGAGCTGCCGCCTGCCGCAGGGTGCGTTTTACGCTTTCCCCAATGTGAAGTCGTTTGGCCCCGCGCAGCCGCGCGGGATAAACCGCCCCTCCGCCTGGCTGGCGAACTACCTGCTGGAGGAAGCCGGCGTGGCCGTGCTGCCAGGCACCGCCTTCGGCCCGGGCGGCGAGGGCTACCTGCGCTTATGTTTTGCCAACTCGCTGGAAAATATCGAGCTTGCCCTGCAGCGCATGTCCATCGCGCTGGCGAATTTATAAGTTCCTACTGGTCTGTTGTGCACCAAAGTCCCGAGTCGATCGAAATGATGAAGCCCCGGTGTGTCTTCCTCCGGGGCGCTATCCTTTCGTGGAGTCAGCGATAGGTCGTCAGCCGTCAAGACCGTCTTCCGTCCTCCGTCTCTTCACAGCTTCGGCAGCACAATCGACTGCTGAGACTGGTACTTGCCTTTCTTATCAGCGTACGAAATCTCGCATTCCTCGTCAGCCTCAAAGAACAGCACCTGGGCGATGCCTTCGTTAGCGTAGATGCGCGCCGGTAGGGGCGTGGTGTTGGATATCTCCAGGGTGACAAAGCCCTCCCATTCCGGCTCGAAGGGCGTGACGTTAACGATGATCCCACAGCGCGCGTAGGTGGATTTTCCCAGGCAGACCGTCAGCACTTTGCGCGGGATGCGGAAGTATTCCACCGTGCGGGCTAGGGCAAACGAGTTTGGCGGGATGACGCACACCTCGCCGTTATAATCGACCATCGATTTCGGATCGAAGTGTTTGGGGTCAACCACTGCCGAATAGACGTTGGTAAAAATCTTGAACTCATCCGCCACGCGGATATCGTAGCCGTAGGACGACACGCCGTATGAAATCACCCCGTTGCGCACCTGGCTGTCTGAAAAAGGGTCGATCATGTGCTGCTCGCGGGCCATCTTTCGGATCCAGTGGTCAGGTTTCAACCCCATAACGCCTCCTAAATTACCACAAACTATGTTGGAAAATTTTCTGCAATAAATCCCGGCGCTCCTCCGGCGTTGCCGGGCGAGGTCGGGCGTTGTCGATGAATTTTATCACCAACGGCTCGGTGCTGATGTGCCGGCCATCGTAAATCACGTGCCGGTCGATGAAGGCACTGGTCGTCGGTACCTCCATGTTCAACTGGTCGAAGAACAGGTTGCCCAGCCCATAGTGGATGAAAGCTCCGGCATAGTACTCGAAGCCATGCGGCTGGTGAGCCTGGCTGCCACTGATGATGGCCGCCCCGGCCTGCGCCCAGCTGTGGAAATCCTCGATCAGCAGCGGCATCGGGTCGAAGGTGTAGTACTCCAAATGCTGCGTAGTGACGATGGGCAGGTAGCCCTCGGCTTTCAGGCGGGCAATTTCCTGCTGCATCCAGTCGCCCTTGCAGTCGATTGCCCCGGGAAAGATGCCGCGCGCCGTGGCGTAGCCTCCGCCCTTGCCGTTGCAGCCGATGAAGGCCAGGCGGTTGCCGTTGTGCTCGATCAGCAGCGGTTTGCGGGCGTCCTCTTCGTTATAGCCGCCGCCGTAATAGGGGATGCCGTTCTCGCGGTACATATCCAGGGTCAGGTTCATGGCATCCCGGCCCCAATCGCCAAAGTGGTCGCCGGTCAGTTCCATCACATCGACATCGATATCCTTCAGCAGCGCCATGTACTTGGGATTGGTGCAGAACTTCAGCCCTTCCATCCAGGGGTCCGGCTTGGGGCAGTCAGGCGCGAAGGGCACCTCATTACTGATATGGGTGATGTCGGCCTTTAGCAGGATATCGCGCACGTCGATCGCCGGGTAGAGCGCCCCTTTGCGCGCCATGATCTCCGCCGTCGCCCGCACCAGCGCCGTCACGCCGGTCATCACCACCACGGTCATTTTCTCGGGGTCGCGGTTGGTGCTGGGCAGGCCGGTGAATAGCCCCTCGATTGCCGGGGGCTCGTCTCCAGCGGCAGTGCCGGAGTTTACTGAAATGGGAACCGTCAGCGGGTAGCTTGCCGGATCGAATTCCTTGCGCAGCGGCGATTGACCGTCCACTTCCAGAACCTTGTAGCGTGGCTCCAGGGCTTCGAATGGCACGATTCCCCAAGATGGCTGGTAACCCCAGGCGTACTCATCCAGGACGCCGGCGGGCAGCGTGATGAAAGCTGTCGCGGCCGGTGTGCCCCACAAGGCGCTGAATACCTGCAGGGTGTTCTCATCCATGAACAACGGCTGCCCGGCAAAGGGGCCGGTGTTTTCTCCGCGCCAGGCGTTCTGCAGCTCTGCCAGGCTCACCCCGTCGGTGACTGTGGGAAAGGGCGCCACCAGGGCATACACCCACTGCCCGACCGGGTTTTCGTTACCCGGTTCCAGGCGGTAGGTCGCCTGCCCGGCGTCCTCGGCCGCGATGATCCCTTCCGCCAGCTCGACCACCCCGGCCAGCCCGGCGGGCAAAACGGGCGATAGCCAGGCGGATATGGGCTGCGGCGTGGGAGAAGCCGCCACCGTGGCAGCGGGGGTGAAAGTGGCTACCGGCCCGGGTGACTCGCCCTCGCAAAGGTCGCAGGCGGCCTGTGTTTCTGTAGCCGCCGGGGATGCAGCATCCAGCGCGCTGACGGCTACACCCGGTTGGTCAGGAGCCGAGCCGCGGCAGCCGGCTGCCAGCGCCAGCGCCAATACCGCCAACGCCAGGCGGAATAGCTTTGATGATCGAGCCGGCATACGGGCTACAGGCCCCCCCGCTGGCGGATGATGGCATGGATTTCCTCAATCAGCGCCTCGGCATGGCCTTCTATCACGATAAGCTCCTGCTCCAGTGCATCAGCAGTCTGGCGGTCTTTCAGACTCACCAGGTTGATGCGCACGTTCAGGGCGGTGCCGCGCAGCGCGGCCAGCGCCAGCTCGGCGCCTGTACCGGCGTCGCTGATAGCGTTCAGATTGCCCTGCTCGGCCACCTGGCGGGCCAGCGCCAGCACCTCCACTGCCTGTCCTGCGGTGCGCAGCGGGACACGCGTGGCGGTCAGCGTGGCGGCTTCGATGGCTGCCAAGCGCTTGATTTGCTGTTCGGGGGTTTCCTTGGGCAGGCGTAAAGCAACCATCACGGCGTTAAAAGCTTCTGCGTCGCGCTCCACCGCGGTCTGCATCTCCAGCCGCAGCGCCTCGGCTTGTTCGGCCAGCCGCTGCATTTCGGTTTCCACGGCGGCATATTTCTTCTTGCCAATAGTCAGCCGGGCAACCATCGTCACCAGCGCCGCGGCCAGCGCCCCGCTGTAAGCGGCCGCCGACCCGCCTCCCGGCGAGGCCGTCCCGGCGGCCAGGGATTCCAGGAAGTCCACTGGTGGTGGGGGTGAGTGCGGTGCCGGAGCCGGCCCGGATTCCTGAGCGGCCGCCAGGCGCCGCTCCAGGATCTGGCCCGGATCGAACTGATCGAGCTGCAGGTACCACTGGGCGGCTTCCACCAGCGCCTGCTCGGGGATCAGCCCGACCAGCTCGCTGTGGTGAATCCCGGTCCCGTAACGCGCCGCTTCCCTGCGGATCAGCTCGACCGCCCGGGTGATCGGCGTGACGTGGTAGTTGGTCAGGTTCATCGAGACCTGTGCTCGCCCTTCCACCAGCAGCCCCAGTCCTTTGACGTTGCGCAGGCCGCCGGAAGAGTGGCGCACGGTCCTGGCAATCTTGCGGGCCACATCCACGTCGTGCGTGGTCAGGTATACATTGAAGGCGATTAACGGGTGGCGCGCCCCGACGACGGTGGCGCCGGCGCTCCCCAGGCGGCGGGGGCCAAAATCCGGCGCCCGGTCGGGGTCGCTCAGGATTTCATCCTTCAGCCCTTCGTACTGGCCGCGGCGGATGTTTTCCAGGTTTTGCCGCTCGGGCCGAGTGGCGGCCTCTTCATATAAGTAGATCGGGATGCCCAGTTCTTCCCCCACCCGGCTGCCCAGCCGGCAAGCCATAGCCACACATTCCTGCATGCTGATCCCAGAAATGGGCACGAAGGGTACCACATCGGTAGCGCCGATGCGCGGGTGCTCACCCCTGTGTTGTTCCATGTCGATCAGCTCAGCGGCTTTGGCGATGGCCTGGAAGGCGGCTTCCTCAACGCTGGCCGGTGAACCAACGAAGGTCAGCACGGTGCGGTTGTGGTCGAGGTCCGAGTGCCGGTCGAGCAGAGTCGCTCCGGCCACTGCTTGTACGGCCCGCGCAATGGCCTCGATGACTTCGGGGCGGCGGGCTTCGGAAAAATTGGGGATGCATTCGACGAGGGATGTGTTCATAGTTGTCTGGCTTTCGCCCAACAATTATACCCCCAGCCGTCCTGCTGTCGCTGCGACGGAAATATCTTTCACAGTTCGGTGTGCCCTTCCAGGCGGCAATCTGGTTGCGCCTATTTGGTCGCTGTGTTGGTACAATCAGGCAGTTTGTGGCCGTAATCCGTGAAAAGCAATTGATTAACAGTGAGGTTTATTGATGGATCCGGAAATAATCATCTATGGTGCGTACTGGTGTCCCGACTGCCACCGCTCGAAGAAGTTCCTGGGCGAGCAGTTCATCTCCTATCGCTGGGTGGATATCGAGCAGGACCCGCAGGCTGAGGAGCTGGTGATGCAGATGAACGGCGGCAAGCGCATCATCCCCACCATCGTCTTCCCGGATGGCGGCTTCCTGGCCGAGCCGACCAACGCCGAGCTGGCGCGCAAGCTGAACCTGAAGACCGAAGCCCGGCTGCGCTACTACGACCTGGTGATTATTGGCGGCGGCCCGGCGGGCCTGACAGCCGCCATCTACGCCGCCCGGGAGGGGGCCGAAACCCTGCTTATCGAGCGTTCCGGGCTGGGTGGGCAGGCCAGCTTGACTGGCGGCATTGACAATTTTCCCGGCTTTCCGGAGGGCATCTCCGGTCAGGAGTTTGCAGGGCGGATCACTCAGCAGGCGATGCGCTTTGGCGTCGAAATCCTGCAGGCGGCCGACATCGGCAAAATTTGCCGGCACGACGGCTACCAGTGTGCGCTGACAGATGGGGATGTCCACCTGCATGGCCGCTCCCTGCTGGTGGCCACCGGCGCCCGCTACCGCCGGCTGGGTGTTCCCGGCGAGAACGAGTTCATTGGTGCCGGCATCCACTTCTGCGCCACCTGCGATGGGCCTTTCTACAAAGGGGCAGAAGAGATCCTCGTCGTGGGCGGCGGCAACTCAGCTGTCGAAGAAGGCCTGCACCTGACCCGCTTCGTCGATCAGGTCACCCTGCTGGTGCGCGGTGACCAGCTTACCGCCAGCCGCATCCTGGTGGACAAGGTCAACGAGCAGGACTCCAAAATCCACATCCGCTACAACACGGTGGTGGATGCTTTCGAAGGCGCCGGCTCGAAGCTGAAGCAGGTGCGGGTGCGAGATACGCTATCCGGTGAGACCCAGGACCTGCAGCCGGCGGCGGCTTTCATCTTCATCGGTCAGAAGCCCAACAGCGAGTTTGCCCGTGGCTTCCTGGAGCTCGACGATTACGGCTACATCCTGACCGGTCACGATATGATGCACCGGTTTCCGCGGCATCCCGGCCGCAAGCCCTTTGCCTTCGAGACCTCCGTCCCGGGGTTTTTCGCTGCCGGGGATGTGCGTCACGGCAGCACCAAGCAGGTCGCCTCCGCCGTGGGCGAGGGCGCCGCAGCGGCGATCGCCATTCGGGAGTATCTAAAGTCTGTTTAATTCACAACAATTATTGCCGAAGGTAACAATTAAGTCTATACTCAAATTAAGCAAACTAAATATAAGTTGAAAGTGTCCGGGTTGCGGTGATACGGTCTGCGTCTATAGTAAGACCTTTATCGAATGCGGTCGACCGAGGAGTTAGTCCGAATACAATGGCCTCAGGTTTATTAAGGCTTCAAAGAACCGCCTGGATGAGACTCTGGTTCTATGCCACGTTCGTGTGGCGCTTTGTGGTGCTGAGAAGACCGGAGCCAATCATTTATGGAATTGCCTTAACGGATCGTTGCAACCTTGCTTGCCGTGGCTGTCATGTTTCCAATACCGGTCGACGCGATATGACCTGGGATCAATTGGTTGCCGCGATGCAGAACGCCTGGGCGCGCGAATTTCGCGAGTTGTATTTAAGCGGTGGAGAACCGATGTTGTGGTGTGATGCAAATCACACGCTCGCGGATGTGATTGTCGAGGCCAAGCGCATTGGCTTCTTCCATGTGCACGTTTATACGAATGGCCTGCTAGGTTTCGAAAAACAGGCTGATCTCGTCTGGGTCAGTATGGATGGATTGCCTGGTATCTATGATAAGCGGCGGGGGGATCACTTTCGGCAGGTCGAACACGCCGTTCGAACGAGCTCGCACCCTAAGGTCGCTGTTATCTATGTGATTGATCGCAATACTGCGGTGGGCATCGAGCCATTCCTGCAGTGGGTGCATGACACAAAATTTCCTGTGATTGGTGTCATGTTTTACTTCCATACACCCTACTACGGACGCGACGAATTGTTCCTGAACGCCGAGGAGCGCGCCCCGATCATTGACCGGCTGCTTGGCTGTATCCAGGCTGGGCTGCCAGTCATTAATTCACGGGCTGGACTCCTGGCGTTGAAATCTGGCAATTGGCCGCGACGCTTTCCCGTGTCTGCGGTCATTGATGTGGATGGCGAGTCGGTGTGCTGCCGTGCCTCCGATGATGTTTGTGAAGAATGCGGTTATGCGGCGTGCACCGAGCTTACGGAGTTCCAACGCGTGCGTCCCAGCGCGCTGCTCGGCATGATGAGGTATTGGTGAGCGGCCAGATTAATCAGCTGCCACACGTCGTCACAAGCTGCATCCGGCGGTACCTTGTGGGCCCTGAGCAGCGTTGGGTTTTCGAGCGGCCATCAATGAGTTGGAAGCCACCGCCTATCGAAAGTACTTCGCTGTATCTGCATGTGCCTTTTTGCCGCCACTTTTGCCCTTATTGTCCCTATACCAAAGTTCAGTATCATGAGACACTCTTGGAACCCTACACCAGGTCAGCTCTTGCCGAAGTAGACTGGTGGGCTAATGCGATCGGACCGGCGGAGATAACGAGCATCTATATTGGTGGCGGCACACCAACATTGGCGCTGGATAGTGTCGCCCATGTGTTGGCCCATGTACGCAAGCGATTCCGCCTGAAAGGTGACATCTGTATCGAGACGAATCCCGCTGACGTGGACGATGAGACAGTCGTGCAGTTGCACGATATGGGTATTGCGTTAGTATCGCTGGGAGTAGAATCCTTCCAGCCCGGCCACCTCGCATTGATCGGACGCGATTACAAGCCTGTCGTCGCTGAACGAGCGCTGGCACTGCTTGCGGAGAGTGGCTTTGCCTCAGTAA
This sequence comes from Anaerolineae bacterium, assembly GCA_041301395.1. GTDB lineage: Bacteria > Chloroflexota > Anaerolineae > Anaerolineales > UBA4823 > CTSoil-045. The sequence continues at coordinate 1,206 of JBFYSP010000052.1, read as the reverse complement.
ACGCGGACATCATGTTTGCCCTGCCTCTCCAGTCTACCGACGACGTAACTGGCGATTTGGCCCGAGCCGCACAGCTCGGCGCGGATCAGCTCACGACCTACCCTCTCTTCACATTCCCCTACACTTCGGTGGGTAAATACCTTCACTTAAAAGAGATCCGGATGCCAGACCTGCGCACGCGCCGGACGCATTATCGAGCAATCAATAAGTGGAGCGTTGATCACAACTTCGAGCGCGTTTCGGTGTGGGGCTTTAAGCGTGGCGCTGTCCCACGCTATTCCTCGGTCACTCGGGATGGCTATATCGGGATCGGTCCAGGCGCCGGATCGCACCTGCCCGATGGGTTCGTGCTGAACACCTTTGATCTCGGCAGTTGGATGCGCGGGACGTGCGACGGAGGCAGGGCGGTTGCCCTGCGTATGCCGTTTGCCGGGAATATGTCCGGATGGTGGTGGCTATACTGGCGCTTGTATGATACACGCATTCCACTGGATGCAATTGAGCCGGCGCTGGGAAGCGATGCCCCTAAAGCCCGCCAGTGGCTGAGAATAATCGAAACTGCGGGGTTAGCGGCTCGCAACGGCCGGCACCTCGAGCTCACGGAAGCAGGCGCGTTTTGGCTTCATCTTGTGCAAAATTATTTTGCCTTGAATTATGTGAATAAACTATGGACACGCGCGCGCCAGGAGCCCTGGCCGCAGGCAGTTGCGATTTGATAGGACAGCTCCAGCATCTGCCCTTGATACAGGCTTGAACAAGAGGTGATCCATTGGAGGCAAGCTTCCTGTTATACGGTTCCACCGGATTTGTCGGCCGAGCCATGGCAAGCATGGCGGTGGAGCGCGGCCTTCCGCTGATTGTCGCGGGCCGGGATGCCGAGAAGGTTCGCACCCAGGCGGCCGAATTGGGGGTGGAGGGACGCGCCTTCAGCCTGGACGATCCAGTCGCTCTAGACCGGGCACTGGTCGGGGTCGCCGCCGTGCTGCACTGCGCCGGGCCGTACATCCACACCTGGCAGCCGATGGTGGAGGCCTGCCTGCGCACCGGCACACACTACCTGGATATCACCGGCGAAATTCCGGTGCTTGAAGGCATCGCGGCCCGGGGCGCCGAGGCCCGTGCGAAGGGTGTGATGCTGCTGCCGGCCGTGGGTTTTGACGTGCTGCCCAGCGATTGCCTGGCGCTGCACCTCAAGCAGCGCCTGCC
>JBFYSP010000190.1:0-2790 GCA_041301395.1 Anaerolineae bacterium | reverse complement strand
GTAGCGATTCTTGCTGAAAATTGATGAAAAATCAGCTCAAATGGCTCATTTTTACATCGAAAGTGGGGCATTTATAAAAATGCTCTTATTTGACTGATTCGGGGACGTAGAATCCGGGTATTAATAATGCGTAGCCGGGAATAGCTGTAAATCTTTTCCGTTCATCGATAAAAATGGTATCATAAGTCTAAAATTGGAGGGAGACAAGACACAACGACTCATGAGCAAAGTTATTACTACACCCGAGCAAGTGACGGCCGCCTGGCTGAGCGAAGTGCTGCAGCGCAGCGGGGCCCTGAGCGGCGGCGAGGTGGCCGGTTTTGACGTGGAGGACGGCAGTGGCAACTGGTCGTCCAACCTGCGGCTGCGGCTGCACTACTCGCCGAGGGCCAAGGAGCCGCTGCCCACCGGCCTGTTCCTCAAGATGGTGGATACCGACCTGGGGGATGGCGAGTATTTCGACGACTCGGAGGTGACTTACTACAGGCGCGACTACCTGGATGTGCCCGATGCGCCGCTGGTGCGCTGCTACGACGGGGTCTATTCGCCCGAGCTGCGCCGCTACCACCTGCTGCTGGACGATCACTCGCAAACGCACATCCAGGCGCAGGAAAAATCCCCCACGCTGGAATATGGCCTGGCGCTGGCTGAGGGACTGGCGAGACTGCACGCGCGCTGGTGGGGGGCTGAGCGTCTGGCCGAGCGAGGCGCCCCCATCCATGACGAAGCCCACATCCAGCGCTTCGTCGCCATCGCCGAGCCGGGCGTGGGGCATATTGTCGGGCGCTTCTCTGCCGAGTTGGAGCCGCACTGGCCGGGATTGATAGAGACCTTGTTCGCCAGGCACCCTGAGCGGTTGATCGAGCGCAGCCGCGACCTGAACGGCTTTACATTGATCCACGGCGATGTGGGCGATGCCAACATCCTGGTGCCGCGGCAGGGCGAGCATCCGCTGTACCTGATCGACCGACAGCCCTTTGACTGGAGCCTGACTACCTGGCTGGGCGCCTATGACCTGGCCTACGCTTTGGTGCTCGACTGGCCCAGCGACATACGCCGGCGCTGCCAGGTGCCCATCCTGCTGCACTACCATGAGAGACTGCTGGCGCACGGCGTACGTGGCTATCCCTGGGAGCGGCTGTGGGCCGACTACAAGCTGTGTGCGGCGATGGGCGTGTATATCGCCGTGGAGTACTGCCGCGGCGGGGTCAACGAGCAGCTTGCCTGGGCGTGGATGGAATACCTGCAGCGCTCGCTCACGGCCTGTGAGGATCTGGGGGTTTTCCCCTGACCTGAACTTCTTCGAAGGATTCTTTGCCGGATAGCACCAGCAGGGTATCGCCGGCCTGCAGGATAGTCCCGCCGCTGGGCACCAGGAACTCATCCTGCCGCGCAATCAGGATCACCAGGAAATCGTCGGGCAACCCAATTTCGAAGATTGCCCTGTCGCTGAAGGGGGATTCCGGGCTGATGGGCAGCTCTTTCAGCTCGCTGGAGAGGCCCCCCATTGGCGTGTACTCGATCGGGTAGACCCGGCGGGGCTGCGCAGGGGCATCCAGCTTCAGCCAGCGGGCGACCGGGGCGATGGTGGTGCCCTGCAGCAGCACCGAAGTGAGCACAACGAAGAAAACCAGGTTGAAGACCAGCTCGGCATTGGGGATATCCGCCAACAGGGGGAATGTCGCCAGGATGATAGGCGCCGCACCGCGCAGCCCCACCCAGGAAACGAAGGTCTTCTCGCGCCAGTTCAGCCGGCTGGGCAGCAGGCTGAGGAACACGCTCAGCGGCCGGGCGATGAAGATCAACCCAACTGCCACCAGCAGGCCAACCCCGATGACCGAAACCAGTTGCGACGGGAAGACCAGCAGCCCCAGCGTCAGGAACATGGCGATCTGCGTCAGCCAGGCCATGCCGTCGTGGAAGCGCAGCAGGCTCTTCTTGTGGATAAACTCGTGGTTGCCCAGCACGATCCCTGCCAGGTAAACCGCCAGGAAGCCGCTGCCCCCCAGTAAATCGGTCAGGCCGAAGGTCAGGAAGACCAACGCCAGAGTCAGCACCGGGTAGAGTCCTTCGTGAGCCAGGTTCAGGCGGTTGATCAGCCAGAGTGATGCTCTGCCCATGCCATAGCCCAGCGCCGCGCCTACCGCCATCTGCAGGACGAACAAACGCAGCAGGCTGAACGGGGACAGGTCGGGCTGCAGGATCAGCTCGATCAGGCCGATGGTCAGGAAGATTGCCATCGGGTCGTTGCTGCCCGACTCGAACTCCAGCAGCGGCTTCAAACGATTCTTGAGGTGGATGCCCCGGGAGCGCAATACCGCAAAAACCGCGGCGGCATCGGTGGAAGAGACGATCGCCCCAAACAGCAGCCCTTCCAGCAGGGAAAAGCCCAGCAGATAGACCGTAATCAGGCCGACCACCACAGCGGTGATGAGCACGCCAAAGGTGGACAGCAGCAGCCCTTCCTTGAGCACCGGGCGTACCTGGCTCCACTGTGTAGCGAGCCCACCCGAGAACAGGATCAGGATCAGGGCGATCACGCCGATGTACTGAGCGATAGCCGGGTCGTCGAAGTAGATGCCGCCCGGGCCGTCCGAACCGGGTGTGGTAACCAACGTAGCGCATAAAATAATGAGCGTTTCCAAAAACCCCCCTTTTTTACAAAGTGTGCTGACCCCCCCTCCCCCCTGCGTAGTCATGAGGGGGAGGGGGAGGGTGTGATGATCTAAGCTTAGACGGGTTTTTTGCCAGCGTATAGTATAAAAGGCTGTTACGTGCGTTACACTCCTA
>JBFYSP010000031.1:0-85058 GCA_041301395.1 Anaerolineae bacterium | reverse complement strand
AGCGGCCTAAGGCGCCTGTCTTGAAAACAGGTATGGCGCAAGCCATCGTGGGTTCGAATCCCACTCCCTCCGCTGAAATATGGTACAATCCTGGCGCATCCCAAACGTAAAGTGCGGGAGGTATTGGGGAGGTGCCAGAGTGGTCGATTGGGGCCGCCTGCTAAGCGGTTGCCGGGGCAAAAACCCCGGCCGCAGGTTCGAATCCTGTCCTCCCCGCAGTTACAACTTTTTTCTGCGATAGACGGCTGCGTTCTCTCGCACCCAGGCTGCTTCGAAAGCCAGACGGAGCAGCCTTTTCTTTTCGATAGGCATTAAAGTGGTAAACCGCTACCGGGTCATCGACAACAAGCCGCAACATTCGGCAGCACTGGTCGACCTGGGGTTGTCCCCTGGAGGCGTTCCGGTACACATGCATCGAGCCGCGGTTAAAGCAGATCTTCGCATTGCGACGGGGATTGTGGAGCCGCATCAGTACGCGGGCTCGCTATGGCGAAGGTGCACCCAGACCTGGTGAGGTATTGACCGTCACCTTGGAGCTGGATAGACAGCAATTTATGGCGCTGTTACGGAAGGCTTACGAGTAGGGGTAATCGGGGCGCCGTTACTGCCGCTCTTCCCAGTCGACCCATTCCACGCCGCTCATCTTAATAAACGCATTGACCGCCTGACCGATTGTCGGGAAGAAATACCCCTCGCCAAAGCGATCGAAGATCCCAAAGCGCCTGAGCTTGTCCTTGACGGGGTCTTTCATTTCAGCAAACACCAGCTGGATGCCAGCATGGTGGAGCTCATCGTCCAACTCGGCCAGCATGTCGGCGGCGGTTACATCCACACTGGTGACCGGCTCGGCCGCCAGCACAAGCCAGCGCACCGGGGTTGGCGTTTGCTCCAGGGTGTCAAGCACAATGCTGTGGAACTGCTCGGCGTTGGCGAAGAACAGCGGGGCGTCCCAGCGGAAGAGCACCAGCCCGGGGATGAGGCGTGCATCCGGGTAGCGAGTGAGGTCGTGGTAGCCTTTCACCCCCTCTGCGCGTCCCAGAACTGCATAGTGCGGCCGCCAGCCATCCCAAACGAACTCCAACAAAGCGATGATGATGGCCACCAGGATGCCAGGGATCGGCCCAAAAATAGCCACGCCCAAGAAGCAGGCGATAGAGAGCCAGAATTCCCACTGCTGGATGCGGTAGAGGCGGCGCAAGTCGCCGATCTCAAACAAACCGATGGCGGAAACGATTACGACCGCTGCCAGCACTGTGCTGGGCAGGTCTTGCAAGAAACCGGGAGCAAGCACCAGCAGCAAGGCAATGGCGACCGCGCCAACAATACCGGTCAGTTGGGTCTTCGAGCCGGCGGATTCGGCCACGGGCGTGCGGGAGGAACTGCTGCTGATTGAAAAGCCCTGGAAGAAGCCGGTAGCCACATTGGCCGCACCCAGGCCGATCAGCTCCTGGTTCGGGTCGACGTAAGCGCCGCTGCGGGTGGCATAGGCCCGCGAGAGCACGCTGGTATCGGCAAAGGAGACGACCACAATAGCAATGGCCCCAACCAGCAGCGGACCAAGGTCCTGCAGGCCGACGCGCGGGATTGTAATGGAAGGCAGCCCCTGAGGCAGCACCCCCAGCACCGACAGGTCTGCTCGGGCGGCGAGGTCAAAGACAGCAGTGATGACCGTAGCCGCCACTACGGCAACCAGCACGCTCGGAAAGCGTTTATAGCGCCTGAAAAGCAGCATGAAGGTCAGGCTGCCGCCGCCTAACAGGAGCGCCACGGGGTTAGTCTGCCCGGCTATCACTGCCTGGAAAAAGGCAGCCAATTCCGCCAGGAGGCCGTCGGCATCGACAGAAAAGCCAAACAGCTTGGGAAGCTGGCCGATCAGCACCGTAAGGGCGATGCCATTCATATAGCCGTAGCGGATCGGCTTGGAGAGCAGCTCGGTGACGAAACCCAGACGAGCCAGTCCGGCGATAATGCACAACAGCCCGGTGAAGATCGCCAGCATGCCGGCCAACGCCACCGTGCGCGCCGGATCGCCGGCAGCCAGGGGCACGATGACGGCGAAGATCATCGCCGCCAGGGAAGAATCCGGCCCTAAAACCAGGATCCGGCTGGGCCCGACCAGGGCATATACTACCAAGGGGACGATGGTGGCATACAGACCGTAAATCGCCGGCAGACCGGCAGCCTCGGCGTAAGCCATACCCACCGGCACCAGGACGGCGGTCAGCACCAGGCCGGCGACCAGGTCGCTGCGCAGCCAGCGTGGACGGTAATGGCGCAGTATGTACAGGCCGGGCAGCCATTTCAAGATGCCGCGCTGGTCGGCGGGCAGGGTAATGCGCTTGATCCTGCCAACGCCGGCTTCCGGCTGTTGTGTTCCGCCCGATCCGGTTGTGTCATCCATATACCGGTTGAACCTCCTGGGAAGGCACAGTACGTGAGAAACTATGGATAGATACGCCAATCAGCCCGGTTTGAGGAGATCGTTGTACAATTAATCAACGATTATAACTGAAAGGATCAGGTCAAATCCATGCTGTACGGCCAAAAAACTATCTTACGATCGATTTCCCGGGACGATTTGGAGCAGCTGTGGCGCTTCAATAATGATGTGGAAGTAGAACTGGCTGGCGGGGGTGACCCACCCATGCCGCAATCGCTGGCGCGACTGTACGCGGAATACGACGCCCAGGCTGCCCCCGGCGGGCGTGATGGCGCAACGTTTGCCATCGAAGCCGACGGAAAGTTTATCGGTCAGTGCGCCTTATTCAATTTCAACGATACCGCCCAGACCTGCGAGCTGGGGATCACCATCGGCGACAAAGCCTATTGGGGAGGCGGATACGGCCGGGATGCGATCGGTGTCCTGCTTGATTATGCCTTCCGGCTGCGGAATTTCCGGCGTGTGTACCTTGCGGTGAACGGCAATAATGAGCGCGCCATCCGGGCATACCGGGCCTGCGGGTTCGTGGAAGAAGGCAGGCTGCGCGAACATGTTTGGTCGAATGGCGTTTACTTGGACCTGGTCTACATGGGGATCTTGCGGGAAGAGTGGGCGACGGCAGATAAACTATGAGGGTGATAGTCGTTGGTGTGGTTCAGAATATCACTGGCGAGATCCTGATCTGTAAAATGCCGCTGGGGCGCGGTGTATTTCCAGGGCAGTGGGGGCTGCCGGGTGGAGGAATAGAATTAGGAGAAACAGCCGTGGCTGCCCTGCAGCGAGAGCTAAAAGAAGAGGTTGGACTGGATGTCGCCAATATCCAGCCGTTATTTTTTAGCGACGGTACGTATCAAAAAATATTTCCAGATAGCAGTCAACACGAAATATACATGGTGTTTTTACTATTCTCCTGCCTGGCGAGGGGAGATGCAGTCACACTGAATTCCGAATTTGAAGAATACTGCTGGGTTAACCCGGTAAAGCTTAAAGATTACGACCTGAATTTGGAAACAGTCAGGACTTTTGCGCGCCTTGGGTTAATACCAATTCCGGAGGGAGCTCCAGCAGATGACGATTACGATTGAAGAACTCAGCACCGGACGACTGGGAGACGTTAACCGCTGTGACGGTGTTTTCCGGATCGATTCGCGGTTGAAGCTAAGCGCCGAAGCCGGCGTTATCCACTATACTGTCGAGCAAGTTCCCCCCTATGAAAAGCGCTATCCGGTGGATGCATTTAAAGCTGCAGACTACATCGCCAATCCTGATCGGGTGATCTACCTGGCCTACCGGGATGGGCAGATCGCCGGACAGGTGCGGCTGTGCCGGTACTGGAACCGCTATGCATACATTGAAGACCTCGTGGTGGATGCCTCTGCCCGGCGGGAAGGCATCGGGCAGGCTTTGTTGGCGCAAGCGATTGCATGGGCTAAAACCAGGGGTTTTCCAGGGATTATGCTGGAGACGCAAAATAATAATGTCGCCGCGTGTAATCTGTACGAACGCTGCGGGCTGACTCTGGCCGGGCTCGACACCTACCTGTATCGCGGCATCGACCCGGAGAACGAGGAGATTGCGCTGTACTGGTATCTGTTGGTTTAAGAATCTACTATAATAAATCATAGGCCAGGGCGTTTCTTATATCGATAAGGAGCAAGTCCATGAGCAAAAAAACATTGCTCATCTTGGGGGGGTATGGCCACACAGGGCGACCTTTAGCTCGCCTTCTTTTACAGGAAACCGATGTGCAACTCGTGCTGGCAGGGCGCAGCCGGGAAAAAGCAGAGGCAGCGGCAGCCGAATGCAACCGGGAGTTCCCAGGACGGGTCTTGGGGAGTTTTGCGGATGCATCCAACCAAACAGACCTGGAACAAGTGTTCCGGGGCATCGATTTGGTAATCGTGGCGTCCAGCACAGCTCGTTACGCTCGAGATGTAGCAGAGGCAGCCCTGGCAGCCGGGATCGACTACCTGGACATCCAATACTCGACCCAAAAGATCATCGCCCTGCAATCTTTCTCGGCAGAAATCGAAAATGCCGGACGCTGTTTCATCACGGATGGCGGGTTTCACCCCGGCCTGCCGGCAGCCCTGGTGCGGTATGCCGCCGGTCACTTCGACAGCCTGGAAAGAGCCGTCATCGGCAGTGTAATAAAAGAAGACTGGGCCAGTCTGGACCTGCCGGACGAGACGATCCAGGAACTACTGGAAGAAATCAACGATTTTCAAAGCCTGGTTTTCAAAGATGGGATTTGGAAGAAAGCCAGGATGTTTGGGATGCAAGGCTACTTGCGGATGGATTTTGGCAGCGAGTTCGGCTTGCAGTACTGCGCACCAATGTTCCTGGAGGAGATGCGGGCGCTGCCCAAGATGTTCCCATCCCTGCAGGAGACCGGCTTCTTCGTGGGTGGCTTCAACTGGTTCACGGACTGGGTAGTTATGCCGCTTGCAATGGTGGTCACTAAAACCTGGCCGCAGAAGGGGTTGAAGCCGATGGTGAAGCTGATGAAATGGGGATTGAAAGCCTTCTCACGGCCGCCGTTTGGAACGTTGCTAAAAGTCGAAGCTAAGGGCTCCAAGAACGGGCAGGCAAAAGAGCTGCACGTCACCTTGTACCATCCAGACGGCTACCTGTTTACCGCCATCCCGGTGGTGGCCTGCCTGCTGCAATACCTGGATGGGACAGCCAGGAAACCCGGTTTATGGACACAGGCGCACCTGATAGAACCGGTGCGCCTGATGCGGGATATGCAGCACATGGGGATCGATATTCAGAGCACAGAAGGGCCTGCTTGATGCTGGAGAGGCTGGAAACGCTGGTGCGCCTGGCCGGGGCGATCGCCATAGGGGTGACTCTGGCGGTGGTTTTTTACGGTTTGTGGCAGGGGGCGCGTCGCCCGGTGGGGCGGACATCGGGCCGCATGCCTGGGCTGCTGCGCAGCGGCGCTTTCTACCTGGCGGCAAGTATTGCCTATTTCGGGATCTGCTGGCTGTTGTGGATTCCGCTGCCGGGGACCCTCTCGCCAGCAGCGAGAGCGGTCGTCCTGGCGCTTGGCAGTGTGCTGCTGTTCTCTGGGTTGGGGTGGGTGTTGTGGGGGCGGCTGGCGCTGGGCAAGCAGTACTTCGTCTCAACGGGAATGGGCGCACAGCTATTTACCGGCCACCAGCTGATCACCAGCGGGCCTTATGCCCTGGTGCGCCACCCGATATACCTGGGATGGATCCTGACCGGTATGGGCGGGCTGCTGATATACCAGACCTGGACCTTCGTCTTTATAGCCGTTGGCTTCCTGGGGCTGGCAGCCCGGGCGCGGCGGGAAGAGCAGGCTCTGGAAGCCGAATTTGGCGTAACCTATCAGGCTTACCGGCAAAGGGTACCGAGCTGGATACCCGGGCTACGGAAACGGGATGAGGCTAACAGCCCAACTCCCCACCCATGAAGGAAGATCCCAAAAAATGGAGGCTGAATGAGCGACAATTTTGAGGTCGTCGAAGTAACCGCCGGGAATATTGACCGCCAGGGTTTCTTCTGCTACATGAGCAAACGAAAATCGCCAGGATACCGGCAGAAGCGCGACTGGCTGGAGGAGCGTCTGGATGAAGGTCTGAAGATCAAAATTCTGCACGAGCACGGTGGGAGGGATACGGCCTTTATCGAGTATATCCCGGGCGAGTATGCCTGGCGGGCGGTGTATGCCCCCGGCTACCTGGTGATCCACTGCCTGTGGGTTGTGGGTAAAGGGACGGGTAAAGGCTACGGCAGCCGGTTGATACAGGAATGCCTGGCAGACGCCCGCCGGCAGGGCAAGCACGGTGTGGTGATGGTTTCCAGCGACGGCACCTGGCTGGCAAGCAAGAAGCTGTTCTTGAACCACGGATTTGTCGAGATCGACCAGGCGCCGCCGGTGTTCCAACTGTTAATGCACCGCTTTGAGAATGCGCCGGATCCAGCCTTTCCGCAGGATTGGAAAGACCGGCAGGCAGCCTTCGGTCCCGGACTGACCGTGGTGCGCACACCGCAGTGCCCTTACATCGAAAATGCGACCAATGGATATCTTAACCTTGGCAGTCAGGCAGGCATCCCAACAAGGGTGATAGAGCTAAACTCTGCGCAAGAAGTACAGGAACAGGCTCCTTGTGCGTACGGCGTCTTCGGCATTGTGTATAATAGCCGGCTGCTGTCTTATACCTATATCAACCCAATAGACTTCGAAAAACGAATCGCCCAGCTTGGCTGATGAAGCAAAAGCGGCTAGCGGTGGAACGGAGAAAAGGATCTTTCCATGGAAACACTCGACTTGAAAAAAGAATTGAAATGGCTGTACAATCCCTCGTCGAAAAAGGTAGAGCTGGTGGATGTGCCCCCATTCAACTTCGTGATGGTGGATGGCGCTATCGAGCCGGACATGACACCGGGGACATCGCCCGGCTTCCAGGAGGCGATGCAGGCCCTGTACGGCGCGGCCTACACGCTGAAATTTATGGCCAAGCAGCGCAAGGAAAACCCGGTGGACTACCCGGTGATGGCGATGGAGGGGCTGTGGTGGGTGGAGGATGGACAGTTCGACATCCGCAAGCCGGGCAATTGGAAGTACACTGTGATGATTCTGCAGCCCGATCTGGTGACGCCGGAGATGTTCGCCGAAGCGTTAGCCCAGCTGCGCAAGAAGAAACCCGGCCCGGGGATTGAGCGCCTGCGGCTGGAGCGCTTCCATGAAGGGCTGTGCATCCAGACCATGCACATCGGTCCCTACCTGAAAGAACCGGCGACTCTGGCCCGTATGGAAGCCTGGGCGGAAGAAAACGGCTATTCACTGGCACACAACCACCATGAGATTTACCTGGGCAACCCGCTGCGTGCCGACCCTGAGAAATTGAAGACCATCCTGCGCCATCCGGTGGCACGCCGGGCAGCAGCGTGAAAATCACGACCTGGAACGTCAATGGGCTGCGCGCCCTGCTGCGCAGCGATCGCCTGGCGGCGCTGCTGGCGCTGCAGCCGGATATCCTGATGATGCAGGAGGTCAAGGCGCGCCCGGAGCAGATTCCGGCGGAGCACAGCCGCTCCTGGGCGCCATACCGAGAGGTGTGGCACCCAGCCGAGCGACCCGGCTACAGCGGCGTGGCGGCGCTGTGGCAGCCTGAACCGATAGCATTTCAACTGGGCCTTGGCGATCCGCGCTTTGATGTCGAAGGCCGCTGCTTCCTGCTGCGCTATCCGGATTTCACGCTGGTAAACGCCTACTTCCCAAGCGGTCAGCGCGGCCACGAGCGTGTAGCTTTCAAGCTGGATTTTTATGCCGCCCTGTTGGAGATTTGCGACCGCCTGCATGCTGCCGGCGAGAAGCTGGTGATTGGCGGCGATTTTAACACCGCCCACAACGAGATTGACCTGCGCTACCCCAAGCAAAACCGCAAGACTTCCGGCTTCCTGCCGGAGGAGCGCGCCTGGGTCGACCGCTACCTGGAGCACGGCTTCGTGGACGCTTACCGGAAGCTTTACCCGGAGCGGGTGCAGTACACCTGGTGGACTTACCGGATGAACGCCCGGCAGAACGGCGTTGGCTGGCGGCTGGATTACTTCCTGGTTTCAGAGAGCCTGCTGCCGCGAGTGCAGGATGTGGTCGTGCACGACGATATCCTGGGCTCGGATCACTGCCCGGTGACCCTGGTACTGTCGCCGGAGGAAAACGCTACGCCATGACTCCGCCCATAGACCCCAAGAAAAGGTTTACCTCGCGAGCAGACGACTACGCCCGCTTCCGCTGGGAATATGCCGAGGCGGCCATACAGGCGGTATGCGAGATCGCCCAGGTGGGACCCAGCTCACGGCTGGCGGATATTGGCGCCGGCACCGGTCTGCTGGCCCGCCGCTTTGCCGGCCGGGCAGGGTACGTTGTTGCCATCGAACCCAACGCGGCCATGCGCCGCTGGATGCAGGCGGGGGATGGACCGGCCCTGGAGATTATAGCCGGGAGCGCCGAGGCAATCCCCCTGGCAGATCAGAGCGTGGAGCTGATCACCGTCGGCCAGGCGCTGCACTGGTTTCAGGCTGAGCCGGCCAGAGCAGAGTTCCGGCGAATCCTCAAGCCGGGCGGCTGGCTGGCCGTAATGGGCAACCACAGCACCGACCCGGTTTACGGCGAGGCGATGAACACCCTGCGCAGCGAAACCTACGGCTGGGATACCTCCGACGAAAACAAAGGGCCTGGAAAACCGGCGGCATTTTACCTTGAGAAGACCGGGCACCGCGAACTGGAGTTCCCTGCTTCGGTCGGACTGACCTGGGAGAGCTTCTTTGGCGGGTTGTGCTCGCACTCGCACGCCCCGCAGGAAGGGAACCTGCTTTACCCGGCATTCAAAGAGAAATGCTGGGAGATTTTCGTGCGCTTCAGCACAGGCGGGGTCCTGTATATCGACTACGCCAGCGTGGTTACAATCGGGCAGATGGAGTAAACGATGAAGCCGGTTTCGCTGCTAAAGACAGGCAGGTATACGCCGGATTGGGTGAAAGATTTTTACACTCAATCTGACATCTGGTGGGGGGCAAACGCCGGGGAGGAATACTATGCCGAGAGGTTGGAGGCTATCGAGCGGTTGGGTGGCCCGGTGTCGAAGCGCATCCTGGAGCTGGGGGCAGGTTCCGGGGCAGTAGCGGTTGCCCTGGCTAAGAACGGACACACAGTAACGGCGCTGGAATTAACCACAGCTATCCAGGAGGCGCAGGAATTGAGCCAGGAGGGCTGGAAAGGTATTTTGACAGCTCTGGAAGCGGATTTCTACACAGTTGATCTGGGAGGGCCTTTCGACCTGGTATGCTACTGGGATGGCTTTGGCGTGGGCACAGATCGTGACCAGCGCCGGCTGCTGCGCCGCATCGGACGGGAATGGCTGGCCCCGGGAGGTACAGTTTTGGTCGACGTGTTCCACCCGGCACGCTTCGCCCGCCACGCCGATACGGAAGTAATCCTGCCGCCGCTCGAGGGGGTACCCGGCTCGGTCGAGATGCGCCGCCGCTGCCGCTTCGACCCGCTGCAGTGCCGCTGGATTGACGAGTGGGAGCCGACCGCCGAGCCGGAAAAAGCGCTGGCGCAGTCTGTGCGCTGCTACACTCCGGCAGACCTGCAGCTGCTGCTGGATAGCACTGGACTGGCGCTGCGGGGTATAGAAATCGACGGGCAAGTGCTGGAGATCGAAGGGGATCGCATCACACTCTCCGGTGCGCTGCTGGAGGCTTACAGCTACCTGGCGCGGATGACATTGGAGGTCGCATGAGAACCAATTCCCTGACCCGCATGGCTCGGGCACTGTTCTATTTCAATGCCGCGCTGTGGCTTCTGCTGGGTATCGCCAGTCTGGTGCGCACCAGCGGCGAGTCCCAGTACACCGCGTGGATCGTCGCCGTCCTGATGTTCGGCAATGCTGCCGCACTGGCGCTATGCGGCTGGGGGATCGGCAGCGGGCAGAAACGCTTTTTCTACCTGGGGCTGGCGGTGTTGGGAGTCAACATCCCGCTGACCTTGACCGACCAGGTCGGCGCCCTGGACGTAGCTACCCTGGCAATCGATGTGATCCTGCTGGGGCTGCTGATTAGAATCTGGAGAATAGGAACCATATGACCACCGACCCTTTATGTATACAAGCCGAAAAACACCTGCAGCACCTGTGCCTGGACATCCCGAACCGAAGTTTGGGCAGCGCCGGCAACCGCACCGCTACTGCTTATGTCGCCGAGGTGCTGGCCGCCGCCGGGTTCGAGGTAGACTGCCCGGAGTTCGCCTGCCTGGATTGGATTCACGAAGGTGCATCTCTATCTGCTGGCAGAGAAAATTTCAACTTGCAGGTTGGCCCGTACTCGCAGGGCTGCCAGGTGCGCGCCAGGCTGGTGGCGGCCGGTTCCGTGGCAGAGCTGGAAGCGCTACCCGCCGGGGGAAAAGTCCTGCTGCTGCACGGTGAGATTGCCAGAGAGCAGCTGATGCCCAAGAATTTCCCCTTCTATAATCCGGAGGAGCACCAGCTCATCTACCGGCTGCTGGAGGAGAAACAGCCGCTGGCAGTGATCGCCGCCACGCAGCGCAACCCCGAGCTGGCCGGCGCCTTGTACCCCTTCCCGCTGATCGAAGATGGAGATTTTGACATCCCGTCGGCCTATATGACGGATGAAGAAGGGCGACATCTGGCTAAATTCATTGGCCAGGAGGTGGCGCTGGAAATTCGCTCCCGGCGCAGCCCGGCCACCGGCTGCAATGTGCTGGCTTCCAGGGGCGATGCTCATGGGCGGGTGGTATTGAGCGCGCATATCGACGCCAAGCCAACCACACCCGGCGCGCTGGATAACGCAACCGGAGTGACGACCTTGCTACTGCTGGCGGATTTGCTGCGCGATTACGCGGGAGACCCAGGAGTCGAGATTTTTATCGTAAACGGCGAGGATCATTATTCGGCAGCCGGTGAATTCGACTACCTGAAACGCAACGCTGGAAAGCTGGATGAAATTCGGTTGAATATCAACCTGGACGGGGTCGGCTACCGCCAGGGCAGCACGGCCTATTCGCTTTACGGAGTGCCGGACGAGATGGCGGTGCAGATCCGGCAATCCTTTGCCACCCAGCCCGGGCTGGTGGAAGGAGAGCTCTGGTACCAGGGGGATCACATGATGTTCTTCCAGAACCAGGTGCCGGCGATGGCGATTACCTCCGGTGAGATGGCGCCCTTGTGGGCGGAGATCGCCCATACGGCGCATGACCGGCCAGAGCTGGTCGACCCGGAGCGGTTGGCAGCGCTGGGGCGCGCCCTGCAGGCGCTGCTGCCGCTGCTGTGAGGGCGTTTCACTCGCCTTGCGGCAGGTCCTTGGCCTGCCCTTCGACCACCATTTGGGATGCAGGTGTGGCGGCTTTTCTGGCGCGCCATCTCCCCCACAGGATACCAGCCAGAAACGCAGCGCCCAAAAGCAAGATCAGTTCCATATCCTGTTACCTCCAGTGATTATTTACTTTGAAATCGGGGCCCCGGCGCCAGTCTCAGCTATTACCTAACGCTACGACTTGCGGCAGGTGGTCCTGGAAATGCTCGCAGGTGTTTTCGGCGATCAGCTCCCAGGGCTGCCAGTCGTCCGGCATGCCAGCGAAGCGCCCTGGATCGTGCAGGTCTGCCTCTTCCAGGGCTTCCAGGAGGGAGGCCAGCTCGATGTAAATCTGTTGCTCCTGCTGAAGAATATCCGCCAGGGAGCGCTCGCGGTTGGCCAGGTAGATGGCATGATTGCGCTCGTCCAGCGGCCAGCCCCACATCTCGGATCCGGCCAGGGCATGCGCTTGCAGCAGGTTGACCATCTCGCCCTCGTGCCAGGCCAGGTGGGCGATGATATCCTTGACAGACCAATCTCCGGCAACCCCCGGCGCCAGGATTTGCGCCTCATCCAGCCGGCTGACAGCAGCTTCCCAGGCCGCATGGGTCAGCCCAACTTGCTCGATCAGCAGCGATTTATTCATCCGCGATGGCCTCCAATACTAGAAGTATAATCAAAGAAAGACAATCTTTGGTAAAATTTTGACAACTCGTACCCACAAATCCGAAAACCAATCATAAGCAAGGAGAAATGAACATGGCAACCTGGATTGTAGTCACATTTGATGGCGCTGAAGAAGCAGGCAAGGTGCGGCAGCAAATCTCCAGCATGGAGAAGCAGGCCGGCCTGAGCCTGGATGACTCGGCGGTGGTGGTAAAAGACGCGGAAGGCAAGATTCATGTGCAAAACCAGATGGACCGGGGCACCAAAGTAGGCGCAATCAGCGGCGGCATGATTGGGCTGCTGGTTACCACGCTCATCTTCCCGATCGGCGGGCTGGTACTGGGGGCGCTGGCGGGCGCGGGGATCGGCGCGCTGGCCAACCTGGGCATCGACAAGAAATTCATCAAAGAAGTGGAAGCCGCTTTGGAGCCCAATTCGTCAGCCTTGTTCCTGATAGTACGGGATAACCCGAATGCGGCGATCACCGCACTGAGTGAGTTCAAAGGCAAGATTTACCAGACCTCGCTGTCTGACGAAGACGAGAAGACGCTGCGGAAGGCCATGGAAGGCAAGTTCTAGAAAGAGCTGCCTGTGGATACCGTTCGGGGTTTGTCAGCGCGTGAACAACCCCGAACGTATTTTTTTTAATCAAGCAACAGTGCGAGAGGAGCGGAACCTCCGATGACAGGCGAACCGATTTTCCTTGATCCAGAGCAGCCAGTGGAGGAGCGGGTGCGAGACCTGCTGGACCGCATGACGCTGAAAGAAAAGCTGAGCCAGATGGGCAACTCCTGCCCTGCCATCCCCCGGCTCGGCATCCCGGCGTACGATTATTGGAGCGAAGCGCTGCACGGTGTGGCGCGCAACGGGCGGGCGACTGTGTATCCGCAAGCGATTGGCCTGGCGGCGACTTGGGACCCGGCGCTGGTGCAGGCGATAGCCTCGGCAACCGGCGATGAAGGGCGGGCCAAGTTTCACGCCGCGCAGCGGGCAGGTAACAGCGGGCAGCGCTACCAGGGGCTGACTTTCTGGTCGCCCAATGTCAACATCTTCCGCGACCCGCGCTGGGGCCGCGGGCAGGAGACCTATGGGGAGGATCCGTACCTGGCGGGCGAGCTGGGGGTGGCCTACGTGCGCGGTCTGCAGGGGGACAATCCGCGCTATCTCAAAGCGGCGGCTTGCGCAAAGCACTTCGCAGTGCATAGTGGACCGGAGGCGAACCGCCATACATTTGACGCTCGCATCTCTCTGCGCGAACTGCACGACACCTACCTGCCGGCCTTTAAAAAGCTGGTGCAGGAAGGCAAGGTCGAAGCGGTAATGGGTGCTTACAACCGGGTGAACGGCGAGCCGTGCTGCGCCCATGAGTACCTGCTGGAGAAAACCCTGCGAGAAGACTGGGGCTTCCAGGGGCATGTGGTCTCAGACTGCGGGGCAATCGACGATATCCATGCCGGGCACCGCCGGGTGCGCACACCGGTCGAGGCGGCTGCCCTGGCGCTGCTTGCGGGCTGCGATCTGTGCTGCGGCAAGAGCTACGAACAGCTGGGTAAGGCCATCCAGCGCGGGCTGGCAAGCGAAGCGGACCTCGACCGGGCGCTGGGTCGCACGCTGGCAACGCGCTTTAAGCTGGGTATGTTCGACCCAGAGGAGCGCGTACCTTACGCCTCGCTTCCGCAGGAGGTGGTTAATTCACCGGCACATCGCCAGCTGGCCTACCAGGCAGCGGTCGAGTCAATGGTGCTGCTCAAGAATAAGAACGGCTTGCTACCTATCGACACGCGCAAGTACCGGCGCCTGCTAATCACCGGGCCGAACGCGGCCTCGGTAGACGTCCTGCTGGGCAACTATTATGGCATGAACGACCACCTGACTACTCTGCTGGAGGGGATCTCCGGGCGGGCGCCGGAGGGGGTGCAGGTGAACTACCGCCAGGGCTGCCAACTGACTGGAGAGAACCTGAACCCGATCAACTGGGCGGTGGGCGAGGCTTACGACAGCGACCTGGTGATCGCATGTATGGGGCTGGCGCCGGCGCTGGAAGGCGAGGAGGGTGAGGCGATTTTATCCGGGGGAGCCGGCGACCGGCTGGACCTGGGACTGCCTGCCAACCAGGTAATCTTCCTGAAGCAACTGGCCGAGGCAAGAAAGCCGATCGTGTTGGTGCTGACCGGCGGCAGCCCGATCGACCTGGGGGCGGTCGAAGGGCTGGCGGATGCAATCCTGTTCGCCTGGTATCCCGGGCAGGAAGGCGGCCTGGCAGCAGCAAGCCTGCTGTTTGGGGATGAGTCGCCCTCCGGCAGGCTGCCGATCACCTTCTCGGGTCAGGCCGAAGTGCTGCCGCCCTTCGATGATTACGGCATGACGGGCCGCACCTACCGCTATATGACGGGTGAGCCGCAGTACCCGTTCGGATTCGGGCTGGGGTATGCGCAATTTGCCTATCTCGACCTCACGCTTGAGAAAATGAGCCTCCGGGCAGGCGAGGCGCTGACCGCCGAAGTGACCCTGCTCAATGCCGGCCGCCGGGAAGCGGAGGAAGTGGTGCAGTTCTACATGAGCGACCTGCAGGCCAGTGTTCCTGTGCCGCTCCACAAGCTGGTAGGCTTCCAGCGAGTGCGCCTTGGGCCCGGGGAGCGGCGGCGCATCACCTTCACCATCACACCGGAGATGATGGCGCTGGTGAACGAAGCCGGGGAGTCTGTGCTGGAGGCGGGGCAATTCCGGCTGGCGGTGGGCAGCTGCTCACCGGGAGAGCGCGGGGAGAAGCTGGGGGCGCCGCTCGGCGAATGGGCTATCTTTGACCTGATCTGAGAGGAATAAGCTATGGCGCTTTTTGATCTACCCATCGAGCAACTACAAACTTACCTGCCGCCACGCGACGAGCCGCAGGATTTTGCGGAGTTCTGGGCGTCAACGCTGGCCGAGGCGCGCCGCCATCCTCTGCAAGCCCGCTTCGAGCCGATAGAAAGCGGCCTGCGGTTGGTGAAAGTTTTCGACCTGACCTTCAACGGTTACGGCGGGCAGCCGATTAAAGGCTGGCTGCTGCTGCCGCGCCTGGGCGGCAGCCAGCCGGAACAGCTGCCCTGCGTGGTGGAGTTCATCGGGTACGGCGGCGGGCGTGGGCTGCCGCTGGACTGGCTGCTGTGGAGTAATGCCGGCTACGCTCACCTGGTAATGGACACGCGCGGCCAGGGCAGTGCCTGGCGTAAGGGCGACACGCCCGACCCCGAAGCGGAGGGCGCCAACCCGCACTATCCGGGCTTTATGACGCGTGGCGTGCTCAAACCGCAGACCTACTACTACCGGCGGGTTTTCACGGATGCGGTGCGCGCCGTGGAGGCCGCCCGCTCGCACCCGGCGGTCGATCCGCAGCGCCTGGCCGTGACCGGGGGCAGCCAGGGCGGCGGGATCGCCCTGGCTACGGCGGGCCTCTTAACAGACCTGGCGGCCTGCCTGGCGGATGTGCCCTTTCTGTGCCATTATCGGCGCGCCAGCGAGATTGTCGATACCTACCCCTACCGGGAGATCGCCAATTACTGCAAGGTGCAGCGCGACCAGGTGGAGACAGTATTCGCCACGCTGGCATACTTTGACGGGATGAATTTTGCCGCCCGTGCCGCCTGCCCGGCACTCTTCTCTGTAGCCCTGATGGACGATACCTGCCCGCCCTCGACCGTGTTCGCGGCCTACAACCACTACGCCGGCCCCAAACAAATCCGGGTATGGCCTTACAATCAGCACGAGGGCGGGGAGAGCTTCCAGAATGTGGAGAAGCTCAAGTTTCTTGAGCAGTTGTGGGGGTAAATTTACCAGCGAAATACATACGCGTCGCCAAACCAGCCCAGGTACTTCACCGGCTTGCCGTTATGCTCAAAACCGCGCAGTGCGAGCGGCCGCGACCAATCGTAGCCGCGCGGGTAGTCGAAAATAATCCAGCCGCTGGGGTGGGCGCCGATGGCTGCGTAGATTTTAGCGACAGCTTCGGGATCGATTGGGTTGTAGCGGAAGCGTGGATGGCCCGAAAACAGGCCAGGGAAAAAGTACTGCTGGTACGGGTTGACGTAATCCGTCGTGATGATGGCATCCTGCGGAGAGGCGTGCACCGAGAAATAGGTCAAGGCCGGGGCCAGATCGGCATGGTATTCCTGGGTGACCGGGTGCCAGCCGGGCAGGGTATGCACACTGGCCGGAAGGGTCTGGGGCAGGTTCCAGAACAGCAGCAAGATTACAGCAAAGGCGACCCAGCGGTATATCGTGCCAAAGATCGGCAGGCCATAAAAGCGCCGGCCAACCAGTTCATCAGCCAACGCCAGGGCAGCAAACAGCCCGGCGGCTATCAGCAGGATAAACCAGATCTCGATGTTCATGGCGTAGCGCGGCCGGTCGCCCTTGAGGAACAGGAAGGTGATGGTGAACAGGCCGCCCAGAAAAGTGAGCAGCGATAACGGCAGGACGATCTTGCGCCGGTCGAGCAGCGGCGTGGCCAGCAGTGCCAGGGCAAAGATCGCCAGCGAGATCAGCGGGCGATTGAAATACCACTGCTGGGCAGGCTTCTCGAAAAACAGGGAAGGGAAAAAGGCATATTCACGCCCGGCAAAATTTGCCAGGAAATAATGCGACCCGGTGAACTGCACGATCACCAGGGTCAGCAGGGCGAACGCCCCCAGGACGACAGCACCGAAGGCCAAGTTAGCCGGCTGGTGAAAATCGATCTTCCTAACCAGCAGCAGGCCAAAGGCCAGGTACAAGATCAGGATCATTTTCAGGGTGGAATACGGGTCGATATAGATGGCGTAAACCAGCACGAAGATCAGCAGCCCCAGGTAGGCCAGGTTGTGCCAGGAGAAGAGCAAACGGAAGTCACGCCGGAAATCAATGCGATCCGGCAGACTTTCGTAGAGCTTCACCATTACCAGGCCAACGGTATAAAAGATCAGTGGATAACAGGCATACTCGCGCAGGTTACGTGAGGCGGCAATCACCCAGGGACTGAAGCTGAACAAAGCAGCCGCCAGCAAGGCAGTCGGCTTGTTGACCCGTCTTGCCAGCAGGTAGAGTGGAACCAGCGCCAGGATGTTAGCCAGCACACCCGGCAACCGGGCGGCAAACAGGCTCTGGCCTAGCACCTCGAACGACAGCCAGGCCGGCAGCGTGACAGGGTACAGGCTGCGGCGATAAGCCAGCTCGGCAAGCGGCAGCCCCTGGAGCAGGTCGCGGGCGGCATTCAGATGGTTAAACTCATCGATATAGGGCGGCAGCGCGCCCAGCTTCCACAGGCGCAGAGCCAGGCCCAGGGCGGCAATCGCCAGAAAAGCCAGGAGAGTACCCGCGCCCTCCCGGTACACGCCCCGGCCGAGGCCACCCAGCAACGGCAGGTGTGCCAGGCGCGGGTATTTTTTGTCAAATCGCGCCCGTCGGGCGGCTTCAGCATCGTCATCCCGCGAGCGCTGCGCATCAATGCGGCCGGTGATCCAGGCAGAGAGGCGCCGCAGGTCTCCCAGGGCAAATAATAGCCCCACGATCACCAGCAACAACCCAAGGTAGAACGCCAGCAGGTACGGCCGTGCCTGCTGGATGAGCAAGATTTCTTGCCGCAGCGGGTTGGAATAAAACTTAACGAAGGGGAACAAAAAGACGGCGTTGGCCGCCAGGAAATCGCGCCCCAGAAGGCCCACCTGGCGGGCATTCCAGGGGCCGCGGGCATAGCGGGGGAAGACCAACACCCCGATCAGCAGCTCGCCGGCCAGCAGGATGAAGAAGTGAAGCCGGGTGAGCGACACATAAGGGAGCGGGACTCCCAGCGTCTGCAGCAGCCAGTACAATGCCGGAACGGCAAAGAGCAGGATGCAAGCCGCCTGCACCAGACGCAAAGAAGAACGCGATTTTCCAGATGCGGTGTCAGGCAAGTTTTTTTATTCCTACGGATTCTCTTTGCCGAGCAGCAGTTGCACCGGCTGGAGGTCTGCGTCGAAAATGGCAATTGCGGCGGCGCGGCGGTCCGCGCCGGCAATCACCAGCACATCGGTGGTGTGGGGCAGCCAGCCGGGAGCATCTTCCAGCGGCATGATCACAGCCTGGCTGTCCGGTCCGGCCAGGTAGAAACCCAGGCGGGCATAGGGGCGGGGGCCAAGCGGGTTGCGCGAGCCCACCTCACCCTGCTCAGCCTTAAAAAAGCGCGGGTAGAGCGCCCGCCCGGCATAGACCGCCGAACCCGGTTCAGCCAGCAGGTCATCCAGGTGGCCGCGCTCGCTGGGGGTAAGCCGGTCTGAGGCCAGCAGCCCTTCAAGCATGGCGGCCTGCACCGTAGGGGGGTAGGTTTTGGGAATGGCGCTTTCCAAGAGTGGCAAGGCGCAACCCACCAGCAACATACCGATCAGTGTGCCAACCAGCCAGGGGTTGCGCAGCGAGAATCGCTGACGAGGGGCAGGTTCCACAGCGAGTGGAGTCTCGCTGATAAAGAGCGACTGGAAAGAACTTTCACCCGGCTGCGAAGCGGCGATGGAAACAGCTTTTCCCCTCAGGATGCCGATGAGCCACCAGCTTACGGCTGCCAGGCCGGCGGAATAATACAACAGGCTGACCCAATCCACGGGCAGGATGTAGCGCCCGCCGGAATTCTGGACGGCGGCATTGACCAGGATGTAGTTACCCGCCGCCACCAGCGGGAGCAAGCCGGCCAGGCGCCGGCCTCCCTTCCAGACAGCGGACAGACCCAGCGCCAGCAGGAACAGGTTTGCCAGCAGCAGCAGCAGGCTCTGGGATGGGATGCTGCCCTCCCACTTGTGCCAGAATGGCAGGCGGCGCAGGTAGCTTTCCAGGGAGCAGCATTCTTCCCACAGCTTGAGCGCATCGCGGTGCCCCAAAAAGCCGGTCAGGCTGTCAAAGAGGCGCAGGCTCCCCGGCAGGTAAAAGAGCAGCTGGTCCTGGCTGTTGACGGTATGCAACAAGCCGGTCTCGACGAAAGTCCCCAGCCTATCGCTGAAGGGCAGGCGAGTCGGGCCGCCTGGAGAGGTTTCGCTGCCGCTCTCTGTGACCGGCTGGGTCGTGGGGGTGGCCTGGGTTGGCGGCGTAGTGGCAGTGGCTTGCACCCTGGGGGTCGGGCCGGCAGGCAGCGGCGTGGCGGTTGGCGGGACGAAAATCTGGCGTGGGAAAGGCTCGCCCAGGGCGGGCACCAGCGGGGTGGGTGTGGGGGTCGGCTGGCTGCGAACAAAGGCTTCAAACTCTGTGGCGCTGGCAGTGTTGGCCGAATAACGCCAGCGCAGAAAGCCAACCTGGTAGCGAACGATCTCTTCCAGGCTCAGACCGACCATGCGAGTATTGCGATACAACCAGGGCGAGAGCACCAGCAAGGCGCCCAGGGTGAAGATCAGCCCGCCTTTCAGCAGCCAGCGGGGCAGCTTCCAATAGGCAACCAGCAAAGCCAGCAGGATGGTGAGCGCCAGCCCGGCGAATTCCTGGCGCAGCAGGATCAGCATCCCCCACACCCCGCCCGCCAGGAGCAGGTCGAGCAGCCGCTGGCGGGGATTTTCCAGCCAGCGAGCCAGGAGCAAGAGCAGCAGGGCGACCCCGAGCGCGCCCGGCAAGTCAACCATCAAGGATTTAACATGCGAGCTGGTGATCACACCGGCTCCGGCAACGGAATTGGCTTCGCGCAGGATAATCAACAACCCAGCCAGCAGCCCGGCCAGGCGGTTGGTCAGCTTGCGCCCCAGCAGGTAAACCAGCACCGGGAATAAGGCCAGCAGGACAATCTGGAAGAACACCAGGCGGTTATACTCCTGCCCGGCAGCTGCATGCAGCAGAGTCAGGTACAGGGTGTGAATGGGCCGGTGGCTGAGCAGGTTGTTAACGAAATGATAGCCTTCTCCCACCAGCATAATCTGGGAGGCAAGGTCATAGCCCAGGGCATCCGAGTTGGGGTAGGGCTCGAAGTTTGGCGGGCGAGGCTCGGAGACGAACCAGTTGGGGGTAATCGGGATGCTGCTCCACAGAACGACCGCCAGCAGCCAGAGTGCCAGAGCGAGAACGGCATCGATCGCCCGGGGGGAGAGGCGATCCGCCAGGCGCCATCCGCCGGTGAAAGGCAGGCGCCAGAGAAATACTCCAGAGATCGTCAAGGCCAGCAGCAGGCCCAGGAGCACCTGGGTTTCCAGCACCGGAACGCCCAGCGCGTTCAGACCAACCAGGCGTTCCGGCCGGGTGGCAACCTGCCCCGCCAGCCACAGCCAGGGAAGCAAGGCCAGCAGGACGAGCAGCAGGTATAAGGCCAGGAACCCGGCCAGCGGTTTCTTATTCTGGCGCAGGGTGGGAGCTCGCAAAGCGCCCAGCACCAGCAGGTTGAATGCACACAGGCCGCTTAGATAAAGAAGGAGCGGCAGAAGCCGGTCGAAAATCGCCCGGGTGAAGGGCTCGCTCACTTCCGGGGTGAGCAGCAGCAGGTACAGCCCGCTGAAGAAACCGGCCAGGGAAACAACGAAAGCCCAGCCCCAAACTTTGGGCCGGCTGAGCCAGGCTGATAAGCGCCAAGACGCCTGATCGAACCAGGCCGGCCTGACAAAAGAAAGCAGCAGCAATAACGCCCAGCTAACGACGATGGCCAACAGGGCCGCTGCCAGGGTAATACGGGTGGCGGATAAGCCCAGCATGACAGCCTGCTCGCTTTCGGAGCGCTGGCGCAGCAGCACTCCCAGGACCAGCAAGCCCTGGAGGAGCGCCAGGAGCAGGTAGACCCGGGCGGTCAGGCGAATCTTAGCGGCGGGCATGTTTTCGAGCGATCAGCATGGTGGCGTGCCATAATCCGGGTAAACGGCAAGGAAACACCTGCACATTATAAGGCAGGAATCTGCGATAGTTCAGGGCCTGTACAGCAGTTGCACCGGCTGGTGATCCCGATCGAAGACCGCGATGGCGGCGGCACGGCCATCTTCACCAGCAAACACCAGCACATCGGTGGTATGGGGCAGCCATTGTGGAGGCGCTTCGAGCGGCATGACAACAGAGCGGCTTTCCGGGCCAGCCAGGTAAAACCCCAGGTAATTGTAGGGGCGGGGGGTGAATGGATTGCCCGAATCCGTCTCACCCTCGCCGGTTTTAAAAAAGCGCGGGTAAATTGCCCTGCCGGCATAAACCGCCGAACCCGGCTCAGCCAGCAGGTTTTGCAGGCGGTTACTCCCGCTGTCAGAGAGCCGATCCGATTCCAGCAGCTGCTCGAGCATGGCAGCCTGCACCTGCGGGGGATTTGCCTGAGGGATAGCCTTTTCCAGCAGCGGCAGGGCGCAGCCTACCAGGAACAAGCCGACCAGAGCGGCAACCAGCCAGGGGTTGTGTAACGAAAAGCGCTGGCGTGATCGGGGTTCCTCAGCAAGGGGAGATTTATCTACGAAGAGCGACTGGAAGGCGGTATCGCCCGGCTGGGCGTTGATTAAGGAGGCAAATCTCCCCCTCAAGATGCTAACCAGCCACCAGCTCACGGCGGAAAGACCGGCGGAATAATACAGCAGGCTGACCCAATCCACCGGAATGATGTAGCGCCCGCCGGAATTCTGGATGGCGGCATTGACCAGGAAATAGTTAACCGCTACCAGTAGCGGGAGCAGACCCGCAATTCGCCGGGGACTCCGACTGGCTACTGCAATTCCTACGGAAAGCAAGAACAGGTTTGCCAGCAGCACCAGGATGCTTTGGCGCAAGAAGCGCCCATCCCATTCCGGCCAAAATGTCAACCGCCGCATGTAATTCTTCATTGAACAGCATTCAGCCCACAACCTGTGCGGATTCTGATGCCCCAGAAAGCCGATCAGGCTTTCAATGATCCGGAAGCTGCCCGGCAGGTAGAAGACGAGCTGATCCTGATTGTTGATCATATGCATCAGGACTGACTCGGCATAGACCCCAAGCCCGCCAGTGAAAGAGGGTCGCTGTGTACCATTTAGCGGAAGCTGTGACCCAATTTCACCTGCCGATGGAGCCGGAGTCCCCGGCAATTGGGGCGCTGAATCTACCTCCTCGAAGCCGGGTGAGGCGTCTTTCGTCTGAGGCAGAGGAGAGGCCGCGGGAGCCAGGGCAACGGGAAAGCGCGGAAACGGCGTGCCGAGCGGTGGAACCCTCACCGCAGGCGACTGTAGATTGGGAGTATCAGCTTCTTGCTCGGCAGCAGCGGAGGTGTTGGCCATGTTGCGCCAACGGACAAAACCAGCCTGAACGCGGATCGTATCACGAAAGGTCAACCCTGCCACCCGGGAGTTACGATATAGCCAGGGGGATAGTACCAGCAGCGCACCAAGGCCAAAGACCAGCCCGCCTTTTATCATCCAGCGGGGCAGCCTCCAATAGGCGACCACCAAAGCCAGCAGGATGGTGAGCGCCAGGCCGGCGAATTCCTGGCGCAGCAGGATCAGCATGCCCCATACCCCTCCCGCCAGAAGCAGATCCACCAGCCTGCGGCGAGGCTCTTCCAACCACCTTAACAGCAGCAGGAGCAGCAAAGCGACACCTACCGCCCCGGGCAGATCGACCAATAGAGATTTTGCATGCGAGCTAAAGCTACTCGCTTCAGCAATAGAATTTGCCTGTCGCAATAGTACGAGCAGAGCGGCGATCAATCCTGCCAGGCGGTTGGCAAGTTTCCGTGTCAGCAGGTAAACCAGGACCGGGAATATCGCCAGGAGGCAGACCTGAAAAAATACCACGCGCTCATAGTCCTGCCCGGCGACGAGATGCAAGAGAGTCAGGTACAGGGTGTGCATAGGCCGGTGACTGAGCAGATCGGTGACAAAATGGTAGCCTTCACCCGCCAGCATGATTTGCGCAGTGAGGTCATAACCCAGGGCATCCGATTTTGGGTAGTATTCAAAGTTTGGGGCAAGAGGCCCGGAGATATAGTATTGGTCGATGATGGGGAGGCTATTCCACAGGACGGCGCCCGCCAGCCATAGACCTAGAACGATGGTCCAATCTACCAGGCGCGGAGAGAAATGCCTGGAGGACTGCACCTTGCCGGTAAACGACATTCTCGTCGAGAACAGGCCGGCCAGTCCCAAGGCCACCAGCCAGGCCAGGAATACCTGTGTATCCAGGATTGGGGCGCCCATTTCATTCCATCCCAAAGCCCGTTCGCGAAAACCGGCTGCATCAGTAACGATCGACAGCCAGGGGTGAAAGGCCAGCAAAATCAACAACAGGTAAAAAAACAGGAACAGGAAAAGGGTTTTCTTGTATTGCCGCACAAGAGGTGCGCGCAGCACGCCCAAGACCAGCAGGTTCTGAGCGCACAAACCGCTGAGGTAAAGGAACAAAGGCATTACCCGATCAATAATCATGCGGGTAAAGAGCTCGTCCACTTCCGGCGTGAGCGGCAGCAGATACGGCCCGCTGCAGAAGCCGGCCAGGGAAAGCACAAACACCCAGCCCCACACCTTCGGCCGGCTTAACCAGGCTACCAGTATAGAGGCTTGCCGATCAAACCAATCCCGCCAGAAAAACGAAGCCAGCAGTAAGAACCCCCACCCCAGGCTGATTGCCAGGAGAGCCAGCGCCAGCACAACCCGGGTGGCGGAAAAGCCAAACAGCACGGCCTGCTCGCTCTCGGAGGGCTCCCGCAGCATGACGGCCAGGAACAGCAAACCCTGGATAAACGCCAGGGAAAGGTAAGACTGAGCTGATAGGCGAATTCTATTGGGTTGCATTTCAACAATAAGCCAACAAGAATAATTTCATTGCCAGGCGACCTGGCAGCTGGAATTCAGTTGATTATAAGGTATGAATTCTATTGCGGGTTACTGAAACTCCAGGGGTGAGACCTGAGGCCTTTCCGGTGCATTTTGCCGCCGGGAAGCAGCTCGGCCTGGAGCAGGCACTTGCTTGAGAGGAAAAGATCTAAACCAGGATGGGCACGAATCCCCGCTGCACACAATGGTAGGCGAAGATGTACATTCCAGCAGACCAGGCCTGGTGGGGATAACCCATTGGCTGCCCGGTGCGACCATGGCACCACTCGTTGAATTCCCACTCTTCTTCGACGCCCAGGCGGTTGACTTCGGCCAGTTTCTCCAACTGCCGGCGTGCTTCTTCCAGCCGGCCAGCCTTGACCAGGGCCGCCACGTAAAAACCACCCACAAAAGGCCAAATCCCACCATTATGATACTGCTCGGGCAGGTTCAGGTTGTTGTTACGGTAGTATTCACGCCAGTCCTTGTTGCCCGGGTAAATGATCGGGTTTAGCACCCGTACTGGATAAGGCTCAGCAATGCCGACTTGATGCAGGTAATCCAGGATGCGCTTTTCCTGAGCCGGGTTGGCGACGCCAAATAAGACCGCCAATAAATTGCCGAAAACATCACAATAATCGCCGAAATCGCGGAAAGCCACATAAGGCAGGAAGTAGGGACGCTTTACCAGCACAGGATCGACCTGGCTGAGGGTGTGAATCCACTCGCCATGCCCCGGGCAGTTTGGCCCCCACTCTTCTTCGTTTTCTTTTCCGACCCACAGCACGATGCGAATCTTGTGGCGCACATCGCGGGCCATGGCAGTGTAACGCTCACCATCCCGGCCCAGGACTGCGGCCATCTCGCCCATAGCATTCAGGGCGGCATACCACAGCACGTTATCATAGAGCACATTGAAGCGGTTGGCCAGCAGATCGGCCCAATCGGCAGCCTCGTGCACCTCCAGCAGGCCGCAGCCGTTAGAATCCTGGTAGCGCAGCCAGAGCAGCGCCTGTTCCAATGCCGGCCAGGCTTCTTGCAGGAAAGTGAGTTCGCCCCACACCCGCTGCTGGAAGGCATATCCCAGGATAAACCACAGGTTGGAGTCGACCGAGCCGGCGTTGGTATGATCCAGCCGCCCGGTAGCGACACTGACGTTATTGGGGATCGCCCCCAGCTCAGACTGCTGTCCGCCCAGGGTCTGCAGCGAGACCTTCAGGCAGTTCTCGTGACCGGGAGCCAGCAGCGCTCCCAGGGAGGTGATGACGCTGTCACGCGCCCAAACATGTGGATAGCCCTCCGGTGAGGCCATCAGGCCTATCGGGCTGCATTCCCTGTCCAGGATCGCCTGGGCTTTTTCTAAAGCGAGATTGGTGAGATCTGTCATATTGCCTCCGGCTGGATTTTTGCCTGAATCATTGCTTCCAGGGTAGCCAGCCGATCAGAAAAAGCCGGGTCTTCTTGCAGCGGCCGGCAATCAGCTAGTTCCCTTTTATATAATAGCAGATTACAGGCAAAAGCCAGGCAGGTATCTTCGCCGCATAGTTTGCAATTAGTCTGCGGCAGGAGCGTCCAAATATCCAGCGGGCGCGGCGCTGTGCGGAAAGCCGTCATGGCGACAAGGTCAGCACGGCCTTCCCAGGTGGCATTAATGGCAGCGACCAGAGCCTCAAGCAGCTCCAATCCCTCTTCAGGATTCTTGATCTGGGTGATGTACACCTTGTCTGGGTAGAGGGTCATAAATCCGGGCTGGCGGCGAAATGTGAGCGTCAACGTTTCGGGGTTATAGGCAATCACTCCCGGTAGACTGGCCAGGTATGGTAAAACCTGCTCGAGAGAATTGGACGGTTTGCCAATCACAATAATCCTACCCGGGTATGCCAGGCAAGGCAAGGTACGGACCAGGGCGATAGACTCGAGGTAATTCACCGAAGCATTCCGGATTTTATCTGTGTCATGCCCGCACCGGGCACGTCCAGCATTACCTTTCAGCCCCCTTCCAGCAACTCGCGTGCCTTTCCCTTGAAATGCACTTTGAGGAAAGCCAGCGCGCCATCGCCATCCTCATCAAGCAATACCCGGATCAGCTCGATAAGATCCTGTTCTTCGAGTACAAGTGCAATACTCTTGTTCATGTTCACTCCTTACCAATCGCTGGAGCTTCGATGATCAGGCTATCTAAAGCGGCTTTCTTTTCGGCAAACACCGGCTCGGTGAGTGGGGGGCAATCGGCCAGCTTCTTTTGCGAGGTGGCCAGTTTTAGGGCAAAGGTATAGCAGGTTGGCTCGCTGCACTGCTTGCAGTTGGTCTGCGGCAGCAGTTTATAGATCGCCATCGGCGTGGGTCTTTGGTGGATGGTTGTGTCAGGGGTGATCTCGTCTCGCCGCTCCCAAGTACGATTGACCAGTTCAATCAGCCCTTTGAGCTCCTTCTCTGCACCTTCCCGGTCTTCGACATTGCTGGTGACAACTTCGTAGGCATGGAAGGCAATGTTGTGCCCGCCTTTCTTCCAGGTTAAGGCATTGGCTTCTTTGAGATAGACTGCGCCGCGCAGAGTAGTATTGAGATAGGGCAAAATCTCAGAGATATCAACATCCAGGCGAGCCCGCGCCGCGAAACGTTCGGCGCCTGGATCGCAAGGTGGCGTATAGACTTCAAGGTCGTATTTTTCGATCAGCATATTACTCTACCTTCACTCGGTATGCCTCGCCAGCGTGTGTGGTGAAATCAATCCCATCCACGGCACCCAAAGATGAGCGGCCTTTACTGGTTGCGTAAGTCTTGATCAATCCTTCAACCCGAATAGCTTCTGTCATGGTAAAAAACCTTTGAGGATCTGTGGCAGAAAATCACCGACAGGGTGACGCAACGCGGCCAGTACAAAATACTCAAAACCAAAGAACAGGCGCTGGCGCTCAGCAGGAGCGTTAAACATTGGCGATGAACTCCACTGTGTGGTATGACAACGCATAGCTGCCAGTTTCGTCTCCCAAACTGAGCAGACATCTACGGCAAGGGCAATCGTCTCATCAGGAACGGGGTGCACCTGCTTCATTCCCAGGTTTTCAGCCAGCGAACGGTGTACGGCCAGGGTGTATGCAGCAGCAATATTCTCTGAGCGGTGAAAGGCTTCGGCTGCCCACTGCCCAACAATGATATGGTCTCGATGACCGGAAAGCCCATCGGGGCCGAAGGTGAGTAGAACTTGAGGTTGAAGCTGGTGGATAACAGCTAGAATTTCAGCCATCACCCGTTCGGAATAATCCTCGGTAAGCTGTCCATCCGGGTAATCCAGCAAAATCGGCGGCTGAATCCCCAACGCGGCACAGGCGCAGCGCAATTCACGCTCGCGCAGGCTGGGTAGTTCAGCAGGCGTACACAGCGGAGGTTCTCCGCAGGAGCCGGCCTCGCCGTGCGTCAAGGTCAGCACATGCACCTCAACCCCGCGCTGAGCGAGAAGTGCCAACGTCCCACCGGGGCGGAAAGTCTCATCATCCGGGTGTGCCAAGACTGCTAACAATGTAGGGTTATTTTGTACCCAACTCTGCAATTGCCGCCTCCAATTCTTCTAAATCAAATGGCCCACCCTCGATCAGGGGATAATCCTGCCGCCAGGCGACCTGGTCCTGGTCATTTATTAATACCAGGCTTGGGGCGCGAAAAACCATGTACTTCACCTGCAGGTCATCACGTATATTAATGGCAATTCGGACTACCGGAATCCCACCTCGCTGCTCGACTGGCCAGTTTGCCATCTGCGTTTCAGCGCCCTCAGTTAGATCGACCATGCACTCGCAGGGTTCATCCACGCTAAAAAACAGGATGACCGGTTTATCTATTATTTCGGATTGTTGGCTGGCCACAGCCAGGAAATACGGGAGGTACTTGATCCCGATAATGATTAGAACCAGGCCGAGTATGCCCAACAAGATCGCTTTTCGTTTCTGAGTACTCATGGCGGTCTCACGCAATCCATAAGAAATAGAACCCAACGGCCAGGACGATCACGCCGCTGGCTTTTTCAATCAGCGATGAATAACGACCCATGGCTTGCATACCCTTCAAAGCGCCGGTAAAGGTTCCAGCCAGCACCACTGGTACCCCGCGACCCAGGGCGTAGACAAATAAAAGGGTCGCGCCATAGATCAATGCCCCTTTCAACATAACGTAAGTCAGAATAGCAGCCAGCACGGGGGTGGCGCATTGGGAGGCTACCAACCCAGAAACCAGCCCCAATGCCAGCGCGCCGGCGACGCCCTTCAACCCAATTCGCTCGCGCAGACCACCAAACATCATCGGCAGGTTGAGCGGGATGATCCCTAACATGTTCAATCCGATCACAAAACAAACCGCAGCCACCAGGTAATACCACCAGCGTGAGCCGCTGCCGAGCCAGGCGCCAAGCAGGGCCGCAGCTATCCCAAGCAGCATAAAGGTGATGGCTAAGCCCACCGCGAATGCGGATGACAGGATGAATGCTCGCCGGCGCGAAATATCATGCGAGCCACCCACGTACCCGACAATCAAGGGGATGGTTGCCAGGTTGCATGGTCCAATGCTGGTGAGCACACCGCCCAGGAAGACCAGCAGATAGCCCCATAGAGAGATTTCCTGCAAAACTGACAGGTCGAAGGGCATACTCACTTGCCTCCCGCCAGGCTGGCCAGGGTTTGCTTTAGCTGCTCTGCTTCCATTACCCCGACAGAGACTTCTCCCTGACCGGCACGATCGAAGAATATCAGGGTTGGGATATACTGCAATCCGACCCTCTTTAGTAAGGCCTGGTTTTGCTCGTCATAGACATTCACATCCACCAGCGTTACCGAATCTGTAAATTCTGGGTATACCTGCGCCACGGTATCCATCATCACAATGCACTGCTGGCAATTGTTGGAATGGAAGAAAGCCAGCGCAGGCTGTCCAGTCTGCAAGGCGCGGTCGAGCTGCGCTTCGGGGGGATCGGTTGAGTTGACCAGAGGCGTTGAGTTCTGGGGTTTCTGTTTGAGCACCAGAATGGCGATGATCAGCAGCGCTACACCGCCGATGACCAGGACGTGCTCTAAGCGTGAGGTTTTATTGGAATGTTGTTTCGATTGCTTGGTCGGCATCGGTCTGGTCTGCCTCCTGCAAGTACGTAAAGGTCTACGCTGGTTTGATATTGAGTATCAATAAAAATGTGCGCACCAGTAAATCTTCCATAATTGCAGTTCATCGTATTATTTGCGGCCATCGCTACTGGATTGAGCTTCGATCAGGTAAGCATCTTTATTGCGCCAGTTTAAACGGACTTCTTCAAAGCCAGCCATACCCAGCAGATCAATCAGTTTTCCCGATGCCAGCCGGTGTTGTTTTGGCGGGCTATTCTCAGTCTTAGCATCCGGGCGCCAATCCAAAATAGCTACTTTACCTTGGCTAATCAGAACGCGACGGATTTCACGAATTAATATATCAAGCGGTTCAACCTCATGAATTACGAAAGCGCCCCACACCAAATCGACCGAATCGTCGGGTAAGTTGATCGTGGGCAGCTCGCCACGCAGCAGATGCACCTGGGCAGGTGGTGTTCGCTCTGCCAGCAGGTCGAGCAGCTCCTGGCTGACATCTAGCGCCCAGACTTTTCCTTGAGTGCCAACCATTTTGGCCAGCGGCAACGTCCAGAAACCAGGTCCGCAGCCCAAATCCAGCACGCGCAGTCCAGGTCGAATACCCACCCGGTCGAGCATGCGCGGTGGATTCCAGCGCGCCCACCGCTGGGGCTCGATCAAAGCATCATGTTTTTGGGGATCAAAGCGACGCTCATTTTCGGCCACTGCTGTATGTCCCAATAAGCAAAGTCAGCGATCCTAACCAGGGCCATCAGGAAGGAACTGTTCGATGGCATCCATTGCCAGCGCGACATACATCGAGCCTGGACCACCGGACATCAATAATCCGACGCCAAGTGTTTCCAAGAGTTCCTGGCGAGTTGCGCCGGCTGCGACGGCATCATGCACATGATAGACGATACAGCCTTCACAGTGAACGGCAATGCTGATCGCCAGCGCCATCAATTCTTTGGTCTTGGCACTCAAGGCGCCGTCTTCAACCGCTTTCTTGTGCAACCGGGCGAAGCCAGTCATCGGACCGGGCATTTCCTTGCCAAATTGAATCAGGCGTTCTTCGAGATGTTGGTATTGCTCTATATAATTCGTTGTCATTTTCACACTTATGGATTAACTAATCAGCAAATATGCCCTTTGAATGGCCAGGAGTAATAGAGCCGCGGCAAAAATCCGGCTGAGGGTCAAGGATTTCACCCGTTTGGCCATGAAGCGCGCCCCCAGCCAGGCCCCGATCACCGCAGTAATCGAGGTCAGGATCAGCATCAACCAGTCAAACTGGGCACTGGGCAGGTGAGTGATGAAAGCCGAGAAGGATGGCAGAGTGACGATGACGCTATTGGTGGCGGCTGCCAAACGGGCAGTGTATCCCAGCATCACCAAGGTTGGCATCATTAAAAACCCCGGGCCAACTCCGAGGAAACCTGCAAATGTACCAATCAAGGCGCTGAAGAAACCTGCTTTGACTCGTGTGCGGTCGGTGATGGCAAGCGCTTTGCTATCATCCTGTTTGGGTGGAAAAGCCATCCGGTATGCCAGGAAGAATAGCACCACGACATAAATCCACCAGACGACAGCGACCGAGGCAAAGTTCAACATCCAAACGCCCAGAGGCGCAACCAGGGTAGTGATGATTAACAGAGGTATTGCGGTGCGCCAATCGACCATTTTGGCGCGCGCAAATGTAATTGCGCCAGCGATGGCCGTCAAGCCGTTCAGCCACAGTGACCAGGGCATGATGACATGCTTGAGGTCAAAGCCGAATAATCCCAAAATCGGGGTAGCAATAAATGCCACACCTAATCCCATCATCCCCGCCAGGAAGGACAGCGCAAAAAGCAAGGCGGGAATTAATAAGTAAAGCATGCTGGCATCCTTTTAGATCTGGAACCATCGATATTAATATTCACTTTTTTGAATATATATATCTCGAAAAAGGGCGCCGTACGACGCGGCGCCACTCTATCCCGGCCAGGGAACCTAATTCATCGCATCGGCCAGCCAGGTCAAGACCTCCCCTTCACTGGGAATACGCCCGGCGCTGACCAGTTTCTCGTTGACCACCAGGCCGGGGGTCGCCAGGATCGGGTATTTTTTAATCTCATCCCAATCGGTCACTTTGACAATCTCAGCCTGCAGGCCAAAATCGGCAACCGCTTTGCGGGCAATGGCTTCCAGATTTTTGCAGTTCTGGCAGCCGGGGCCTAAAACTTTTATGGTGAGCATTTATTCCTCCGGTTTTCTATGGAACAATTTCAATTTGTGGTTCGATGATGATTTCGGATTTGACCGAATTGGCCACCAGGCTGTATTTCTGAGCCGACTGCAACGCACGGCGAGTCCTGGATTCGACTACGGCAGGGGTTTCTGATCCAGCCGCAATGCGGATAAGCGGCCAGAAGCGCAGGTGGGTAAATATCTCCGTGCGATCCAGCTCGATCAGCTTGGTGCCTTCCGTCCGGCATTCATACGAGAGCAGGTTGAGCTTGAAGCGCTCGGCTGCCCAGATGAACATCATCATGACGCAGGTATTGGCGGCCGCCACGAAGGCATCCTCGGGGGTAAAGACGCCGGGATGCCCCTGGGCATCGGGCGGGGCGGAAAAATCCATCTCCGGACCGTTGCCCATGACGATGTGCCCCCAATGCTCCCCCTTCCAGGATACGGTCGTATGGTAGGTGGCGGTGTTAGGGCTCATTTTGTCACAACCTTCTCAGCACAGTAGGCTGTATATTCGCGCAACAGAGTCTCGGCGTAGGCTTCTTCCGATCCTGCCGGGATCGGGTTGTATAACTTCACAGTATCCAACAGCTCACGCCTGGTTCCACCTTCAGGGAGCTTGCCCTGTTCGCGAAAACTATCGAAAATGAGCGGTAAAGCTACCAGCGTGACGCTCTGACCCTCGATCATGACCTTAAGAACCGGGATGCCCGATCCGCAGGAGCAGGTGGCTTCAACGGCCTGCTGCGGTTCGGCTGCCGGGGCGCTGGAGACCGCGTCCAGGGAGATGAACTGCCCGGAGCGCCGGCTCCAGGGCTTATCCAGCAGTTCATCGACCATCTCTGCCATGCGCCCGGCAGTTGCATCCACCGCAGCTTTGCCAGCCGCATCGAGGCGCCGCCTGCCCTGCGGCTTATCCAGGCCCTGCTCAGCCAGCAGCTCGCTTACCACCAGGCTGGCAGCCGGCTTGCCGGAATACATCTCGGTGGCACGCGCTGCACAGCGCAGCTCGCAGCCATCCACAGCAATGGTGGGATAAAAACGAGCAAATGCCCGGTCGCCCTCACCGCCGGCCAGGAACAAGGGCAGGCAGATAGTGACGGTATCTTCCGGGCGGAGCTGTTCGAGCACCTTCAATGCCGCCAGGCGCGTCACAGTGCCTTCTGCCAGCTCTTCGCCAGAGCAGGCCACTATACCAACTTTCTTCTTAGGGAGATCAACCATTGGGCGCCTCGATAGACTGACCGCTGACCGAGGACCGTTGACCGCCATCCACAAGTTCGTCGACGATCTCGGCAATTTCTTGAGCCATAGCTGCGGCCAGCTGCAGGCCGCCTTCGTTGAGCTCGGCGATGCCCTGCGGTTTGAGCTGACGGTAGCGCCGGTAGACGTCCAGGACGGCAAAATCCTGGGCGACCGTCCCCCCACTTTCCTGGACCATCTTGGTGGCACAAGCCAGCTTGCAGCCATCTATGGTGATAGCCGGGTTGCCGGCCAGCGCGGCGCGTGCATCCTCGTCGCCCAGCACCAGCATGGAAAGCGCCACGAGCTGCGTTTCGTCTGGGCGGTTATCCTCCGTTACAATGTAGGCCGCTTCTCGGCTGACTGTCCCATAGGTTTTACCAATCCCACTGCACGGAACAATCACCACCTTCTGCGGCCGGTTGCTATCCAGCTCGGTCATGATTTTTTCACTTCCTCTTCTGCTTCCACCTTCATTTTGGCAAAATACGCAGCCGGCTCCAGCAGCTGCGCCCGGTCGGCGTCCCAGCTGCCGGCATCGATAAGCGCCAGCCAGCCTTTTCCGAATGGATCCTGGTTAATCGCTTCCGGGGCCATTTCCATATCCGGATTGACCTCGAGCACGATCCCGGATACGGGCGAGCTCAGCGCGATATTGACCTTAATCGTCTCGATTACGGCGACTTCATCACCCTGCAGAACATGCGTCCCCGCTGACTTCACCTCGGCAAAGGCGACATCGCCGCTGCGCTGCTGTAAGAAATCCGACAGGCCAATGCGTACCCGGTGTCCTTCGGCTTGAGCCCACACCCCTTCGCCGTTATACAACCGGTCTGTGGCCACTTTGAAAATAAATTTATCGACCGTTGTTTCGAGAAATTCTGTCATCTTTTTCTCTCCGATATCATGCAATGGTTGGTGGGAGCTCGATCTGCAGCCGCGAAGCGGGCTGGTTTGTCACACACTGGGGGCAAGCGCAGCCTGCAACCTGGTCTGGCGGGAACACCTGCTCCAACTCGCCCGGCGAGATGCCGCAGAATGTCCCGGCAGTAGCCAGCAAGGCCAGCAGAGTTCTGTCTTTCAGGCGATAATACACAAAGCGTCCATGCCGCCTGGCAGTGATCACGCCGGCATCCCGCAGGGCCATCAGGTGCTGCGAAATGTAAGCCTGGCGATAACCTGAAATAGCCTCCAGATGGCAGACACAGGCCTCGCCTTCCCCAATGGCCAGCAGGATTTCCAGGCGCGCCGGTGAAGCAATTGCCTGGAGAAGCTGGCTTATGGGATCGGTAATGTTTGATGTTTGTGTGCTCATATTCAATTTCCTGAATATATTGTATGCTGATTCGCTGCCTGCAGGAATGGACGAATGTCATATCGAAAGATGACATGTATCCCATTTTGACATTCAGCATGTATAATTTTGCAGACTGGAGCGATGATATGAACAAACCTCCCACCCCAACCAAACCCAGCCTGCTGGCACGAATGCGCTACCGGATCGACCAGCAGTTTTCCAGGCACCCCGGCATCTTGATTGTCTGGCTGGGATTGCTGTCCGTTCTGGTGATGCTGCTAATTGCAGTCGTGCTCTACCTGACCGGTATAGCGCCAGGTGATGAGCCGCCCTACAATTTTATTGAAGCGATGTGGGTAGGCTTCTTGCAAACGATGGGCAACGGCTCGGTGGGCGAGCGCGGTACCGTGTGGGCCTACCGCTTCCTGATGCTGGGCGTGATGCTGTTCAACCTGTTCCTGTTCAGCATCGTGATCGGCTCGCTGACCAGCGGCATGCAGAACCGTTTGGAAGAGCTGCGCCGCGGCCGCACGCAGGTAATCGAGAGCAACCATACCGTGATCCTGGGCTGGTCGGAGCAGATTTTCACCATCATCAGCGAGTTGGCCAGGGCTCTAGCCAGCGAGCCCAAAGGGTGCATTGTGGTGCTCGGAGAACGCGAGAAAACGGTAATGGAGGACGACATCCGCCAGAAGGTCGGCGATACCGGACGGGTGCGGGTCATCTGCCGCACCGGCAGCCCGCTGGAGATGACCAACCTGGACCGGGTCAGCCTGAATACCTCGAAAAATATCATCGTGCTGCCGCCGGAAAGCGCACACCCGGATGCCCAGTCGATAAAAATCGTACTGGCTATCTTGAACAACCCCAACCGCCGCCCCGAGCCCTACCGGATTGTCGCCACAATCCGCAACCCCAGGAACACCAGCCTGGCGCGCGTGCTCGGCAAGGACGAAGTCGAGTGGATCCTGCAAGGCGATGTCATCTCGCGCATCATCGCCCAGACCGCTCTGCAGCCGGGTCTGTCAGTGGTATATACCGAGCTGTTCGATTACAGCGGCAACGAAATTTACCTTGCGGACGTGCCGAACCTGGCCGGAAAAACCTATGGCGAAATGCTACACGCCAGCGAGAGCGTGACCGTGATCGGTATGCGGGCGCGGGGCCAGAAACCGCGCCTGGAGGTGCCTTACGATACCCCCATCCAGGCCGGCGACCAGCTGGTGGTGATCGCCCAGGATGATAGCAGCATCATCTTTACCCCGGACGTCCAGCCGGAGATCTACGATCACATCGTCCGTTCCACAGTACAGCGCAACTTCTTCCATGAAAACACCATCATCCTGGGATGGAACGGGCGCGGAGCAGGCATCCTGCACGAGCTGGATCATTATGCCGCACCAGGATCAGTTGTCACTGTGGCGGCCAACCCGGCATTGACCAGCGAGGATATCGTCGACGTATTTCAGGGGCTGGAGAACCTGAAAGCCAGCTACCTGCCAGGAGATAGTTGCAGCCGCGAGCTGCTGGAGAGCCTGGAGCTGGAGAAATTCCACCACGTAGTCATCCTGGCTTACTCCGAAAATCTTGACATCCAGCAAGCGGACGCGCTTACCGCGATCACATTGTTGCATATCCGCGACATGGCCGACGCCGGGAACCTTAAGTACTCGATTGTCACCGAGATGTTAGACCTGCGCAACAGCAAATTGGTGGCTTCCAACCGGCCAGACGATTTCATAGTCAGCGAGCGTTTAATCAGCCTGCTGATGGCGCAGGTAGCCGAAACACGCGGCATGTGCGCGGTGTACGATGAAATCTTCGATCCGCAGGGGGTGGAAATTTATTTGAAACCGGCTTCGCTGTACGTTCCAGCCGGATCCCGCACCAATTTCTACACCGTAGTTGAGGCGGCCAGGCAGCGTCAGGAAACCGCCATCGGATACCGCCATGCCACTGCTACCGAGCGAGGCGAAACCAGCTACCAGATGGTGGCCAACCCGGTCAAATCCGCTCCCCTTACCCTGGGGTCGGAAGACCAGGTGATCGTACTGGCCAAACATTAAACCCAGGCAACCCAGCGGAGGTCCAGCATGGCAGAGAGCAATTTCTTTTTGCGCAGCGGAAATATACTGTTCAGCTGGATATTACACTCCCCGCTGCGCGGCTTACTCAGCAGCAACTTCATGCTGATCAGCGTGACGGGGCGCAAGAGCGGCAGAGTTTACACCACGCCGGTGAACTACCACCGGGCTGGGGAGGCGCTGCAAGTCATCAGTATAAGAGACCGCACCTGGTGGCGCAATCTGCGCGGCGAGGGGGCTGCCGCCACGCTGCGCCTTCAGGGGAAAGACATCCAGACCTGGGGTCGGGTGATTGAGGATGAACAGAAGGTTGCCCAGATGCTGGTAGACTACTTGATGCAGGGACCGCAAGTCGCCAGGTATTTGGGGATAAAACCAGGCGTCGACGGGAAACTTAACGAGGATGAAATCCGGCAGGCGGCCAAAGACAAGGTAATTGTCGAATTCCGGCCGCAGCCCCCCGCAGGGTAGAGCGTTACAGAAGAGCAAACACTTGGGAATGCGATGAAACCATCCCAGAAACGATCTCTATGGCTCCGATGGGTAGGGGCTAATGCGCTGGCCGAGTTGGTTGGGTTGGGCGCCACGTTTGCGATCGACTTCCTGATTATTTCACGATCTGCAGGGTCGATCGTATCGATCCTGCTGGTGACAGCCAGCGGGGCGATTGAAGGCAGCGTGGTCGGATTACTGCAGTGGCTGGTGCTGCGCCGTCCTTTCCCCGAGGTAGCACGCCGCGCCTGGGTAATGGCAACGATCGCGGGGGCGATGGTAGCCTGGTTTTTCGGCTCGCTGCCGAGCACGTTGATCGACATGGGCGCCCAGCAGAGCGGGGAAGAGGTGCAGGAACCGGCGGCGGCAGTTGTGCTGCTGCTAGCAGCCGGGATGGGGCTGGTGCTGGGTGTGGTGCTCGCCTATCCGCAGTGGCGTCTACTACGCCGGGTGGTGGAAAAAGCCTGGTGGTGGATACCGGCTAATGCAATTGCCTGGGCATTCGGGATGGCGATCATCTTCGCCGCCATGGACCTGGCTTTCAAGCAGGCAAGCACAGTTGGGTCGGCGGCGGTACTTGCCACAGCGCTGCTGCTGGCGGGGGCGGTGGTTGGCGCTGTGCACGGCCTGGCGCTGGTCAGGCTGACAACCGAAGCGCGTATCGGCCTCGATTAACAGGCTTTTCTTATCTCAGTCAAAATTTTTATTTGCTCAGGGGTCAGCCGCAGGCGACCATTCCCTAACGTATTCAGCTCGTCCTCAAGCATAATCAACAGATTGAAGAGTGCGCGGCTCAGGGACAGCTGGTCTTTCTCGGGCAGCGTTTTTCCAAGGCGCTGCTGGATGCCAGTGCTTGCCCGGGCATCGAACATTTTGTAAGCCCGAGAGGCGCCATGCGTGCGAGCATACAGCTCCATCAGCAGATTGCGCATGCGCTGCAGGATATCGATTGTCGTCCAGGTCTGCTCGCGGCACAGGCAGACTTTGGCAATGACACCGTAATACAGGAATCGATCAACAATTGAAGAGATATCCACCTCAGCGGGCCTTTGGTTGGCCATACCGGCGGCGATTATGGCGGTTGGTTCCAGGCTGCCAGCCAACAGCAGCATACTATCCACGATATTCGGGCTGGTTTGCTCCAAGGTGTGGTAGCGGATCGAAAACCGCATCAGTGATTCCAGGACAACATCCCCCTCCTGCGGGCCGTCCGGGAGGATCAGCACGATCTTCTCCCCAGCCGTTGCGATGGGCGCACGCAATGCCTCCACTTCTTGAAGAACATTCAGCGCATCACCCTCTGCAAGAATGACATCCAGATCCAGATCCGACCAGGAATCCCAATCTCCCCGAACAAGCGAGCCGAACAGGATCACCGCCTGAACGCGGCGATCCTGTTCGTAATAGGATGTTATCGCCCGCAGCAATGACTGATGCTGCGGAGTTCCCGGAAAGCTATTCACAGGATTGTTCAAAGCAATGCCAGGTTTGTTATGGGGCGCTTATTGCGAGTCGCGCCAGGGCTGCGAGTCGGGTATGAACAACGATTGCTCAAACTCATCAAAGCCAAACTGGCCGATTTTCTCCTGGACGGACACAGAGATCAGCCAATCGATGAACTGGTTGGCCAGGGCAGCCTGGATGGCAGGATTTTTGTCCGGATTGACGGCGATCACACCGTAGGGGTTGAACAGGGCTTTGTCGCCTTCTACCAGGATGGACAGCTCCAGGCCTTGTTTGAGACGTGCCAGGTATGTAGCCCGGTCGCTGAGGGTGTAGGCTTGCTGCTCGTTCGTCATGGTGAGCACCTCGCCCATGCCTTGCCCGGAAGAGACATACCAATCGCCGGCCGGCTCGAGGCCGGCAGCCTTCCAGATGGCGAGCTCCTTGGAATGGGTGCCCGATTCATCTCCACGGGAGATAAAGGTAGACTGTGTCTCGGCCAGTTTCGTAAAGGCATCCGCAGCGTTGGTCATGCCCTTGATCCCGGCCGGGTCCGACTCAGGCCCGACGATAACGAAATCGTTGTACATCACGTCTTCGCGGCGCACGCCATCACCAGCATCCATGAACTCTTTCTCCTTAGCCGGGGAGTGCACCAGGAGAACATCGGCGTTGCCGTCTATCCCAAGCTGCAAGGCCTGGCCGCTGCCCACGGCGATCACATCCACCTGGGTGCCGGCCTCTTCCTCGAACATCGGGATCAGGTAATCCAGCAGGCCCGAGTCATCGGTGCTGGTGGTGGTGGCCAGGACCAGCCTGCCCTCACCCGGCAGAGGTGCGGCCGGTTCTTCCGGTTCGGGCGCCTGGGTGGCGGGAGCGCTGGTGGGCTCATCCACCGGGGCTTCCGTGGTGGCCGCCGTCCCCTCGCAGGCGGAGAGCATCAGCGCCAGGACAGCCAGCATTACCAGGAAAAAAGAAATCTTTTTATACATGGGTCACCTATTTACATAAATATGTGGTCTAAAATCCTGGCGGGTGTGACCTGCCAGGTTGATTAATACACCATTTCGCCGCGCACAAAGGCAGCCGTGCGCGGATCCTGCGGCGTTTGGAAGAAGGTCTCTGCCTCCGCCATTTCGACCAGCCTGCCTTCCAACATCAAGGCAACGCGGCCGGCCAGCCGCCTGGCCTGGAAGACATTATGCGTTACCAGTACCAGCGTGGTGCCCTGCTCGCGATTTAGCCGGGAGGCGATCTCTTCGATCTGGCCAACATTGTAGGGGTCCAGGTTTGCGGTCGGTTCATCCAGCAGCAGGACGTCCGGCTGCAGCACGATGGCGCGCGCCAGGGCCACCCGCTGAGCTTCCCCACCGGAGAGGGTACGAGCAGGCACGTTTGACAGGTGGGCCAGGCCAACTTTTTCCAGCACTGCCTGTGCCTGGTCGCGGCAATCGCGCTGCCCGCGCAGCCGCAGGCCGTACATGACATTCTCCAGCACGCTCATGTCCAAGAGCACGGGGTGTTGGAAGACGGTGGTCACCCGCCGCCGCACATCCAGCGGCGCTTCGTGAGCAGCATCGACCTCCACATCTTCAAAAATGAGGCTGCCACGGCTGGGCGGCTCAAGAAAGTTCATCAGGCGCAGCAGGGTACTTTTCCCGGCGCCACTGGGACCGATCAGGGCAAAAACTTCGCCCGGCTCGATCTGAAGCGCATCCACCTGCAGAACGACCCGCCCTGCGTATTCTTTGGCAAGCTGATTGAGATGGTAGATCGAGTGGTTCATGCGTTGGGTGTCCTGCCCTGCAGGCGCATGATGAAAAGGTTGGTAACAAAGGTAATCGCCAATAAGACGATCCCAAGCATAATAGCCAGTTCGAAATTGCCTTTGCGGGTCTCCAACACGATGGCGGTGGTCATCACGCGCGTGCGACCTTCGATGTTGCCGCCCACCAGCATCACCGCGCCGACCTCTGAGATGATGCTGCCAAAACCGGCGACGACGGCGGCAATCACACCCACGCGCGCCTGGCGCAAGACCGCCCAGGCCGCCTGGCTTTGGGTGGCGCCTAATGCGAGAACCTGCAGACGCAGCTGGGGATCGACACCCATCACCGCCGCCATGGTAAAGCCTGCCACCAGGGGAAAGGCGATAATCGTTTGGGCGAGTATCATGGCGCCCGGGGTGAACAAATTGGGAAGGAAGGCCAGGTCAAGCTGGCCAATGGGGCTGCTACGAGAAAGGAGCAGGTAAACGAACAGGCCGATAACAACCGGCGGGAAGCCCATCCCGGTGTAGAGCAGTGCGGTGACAATCCGATGGCCCGAAAAGCGTCGCAGGCCCATAAGCACACCCACCGGAATACCGATCAGGGTGCTGAGCAGCAGGGCAATCCCGGATACCTGCAAGGATAACAGGATGATTTGCGAAAAATCCTCAAGCATCGGCAAACTCGAAAGTAACAATTAAACCGGTACAAGTATAGTTTCTGTTTCCTTATCCGTCCAGGCTTAATAAAAAAAGCGGGAGGCCTCTCACCTCCCGCCGCCAGCAGTATTCAGCCGGATTTACTCGCACCATTCTACCCGACCGGTCTGGCGGGTATCGTGGCCGCCGTGGGCTTCAATCGCCTGCCGGCCTTCCGGCGACCCCAGCCAATCGATCAACCGGCGGGCAGGCAGCAGCTGCATTCCGGCTTCCGAAAGCACCAGGTCGTAGCGCTCGTGGGTCAGCAGGATAAAGTCAAGACCGTAACTGCGGGCGGCTGCTTCCAGGCCGATCCCGACATCCGCCTGGCCTTGCGCCACCTGGCGGGCCACAGCCGAGTGGGTCATCCAGACTTCCTGGTAGCCTGCGATCTCATCCGGAACGATACCCAGGCGGCGCAGCGCCTGATCCAGCCAGACACGCGTGCCCGAGCCTGGCTGGCGGTTAGCCAGCCGCAGGCGAAGGTCGCGCAGATCAGCCAGACCGCTTACACCGGCCGGGTTGCCCGGCGGCAAGATCAATCCCAGGCGGCGGTGAGCAAGAGTGACCAGGGCAACCTTCTGGGAAGGGAAAAAGCGGCGCACGAAAGGAAGATTGTACTCACCGCTCTGCTCATCCAGCAGGTGGCAGCCGGCGATATCCGCTTTGCCTTCTACCAGAGCCAGCAGCCCGCCCAGGCTGCCGCTGAACTCACAGGCCAGCGAGTAGCCAGGGGCAATCTCATGGAAATGACCTGCCAGCCAACCGACTACAGGATCATGGCTGCCAGCAAAACGCAGCTCCCCACTATGCTCTGTGGTCGGCTGGCTTACGGCAACCTGCCAGCGCTCCAACGCCTGCCGGACAGCCAATTCAGTTTCTTCCATCGTGTACCCGGCGGTAAGTGTCTCGAGCAAGAAA
Organism: Anaerolineae bacterium; assembly: GCA_041301395.1. Classification (GTDB taxonomy): domain Bacteria; phylum Chloroflexota; class Anaerolineae; order Anaerolineales; family UBA4823; genus CTSoil-045. The sequence goes on along the minus strand of JBFYSP010000031.1, from coordinate 44,138 downwards.
GCTTCGGCCCGGTTTACCAGGGCGAGGCGGCGCAGCGGTTCACCCGCAAAGGCGCCGACCGGCAGACCATCCACCACGCGCGTGCCCTGCCCCGGACGGCTGGTGACCAGTCCCTGACGTACCAGCTCCTGGTAGGCATGCTGGACCGTGCCAACCGTGCAGTCCCACCGCGCTGCCATCTGCTTGACGGAGGGCAGCTGGTCACCAGGTTTCAGGACACCGGACAGGATTTCGCGACGGATATGCTCGGTAATCTGCCGATATAAATAAACCTCTTCCACAGGTAGAAGTATATTGCCAACCCGCCAGGAACGCAAGCCGAACCTGCCATTTGCCTGCCCAGATGTGATGCCTGTCATATACAGCAGGCATCTTCTTTGATAACATTGCTAATGGAGGCGCACATGGATACCCCATATTTCTACATATCTGAATTAGAGACCCAATTACCCGAGATTCCCCCCGATACGATCGTCAGCCGGACTTTCTTCAGCGAAGGGCAGGTGAAAGCGATCCTGTTTGGTTTTGCCGCCGGCCAGGAGCTTTCGGAACACACAGCAGCTCGCCCGGCAATCCTGCATTTCTTGAAAGGCGAGGCACAGCTCATACTGGGTGGGGAGCCCCAACGTGCCAGTCCAGGCACCTGGGTCTACATGCAGCCGAAACTGGCGCATAGTGTGCAAGCCGAGACAGAGCTGGTAATGCTGCTCTATCTGCTCGAAGGGGCCGCCGGGTAACGCATGCGAATCCTGGCAATCATCTCAGGGGAGTACGGCCGCCGGCACGTCGAAAACATTCGAGCGCATGGCCCGACTGATTGGGAAGTGTTCACCTGGCAGGCGCCGGCTGTCTTGCCGTTGATGATCGACTACCCGGAGGATTATCTGCCGGCCGAGCTGCCGGCTGCCGATCTGATCCTGTCCTTTGCCGAGTTGAAAGGCGTGGCTGAGCTGCTGCCGGATATTGCGCGTATGTGCGCGGCGCGAGGTGTGATTGCTGCAGTAGACAACGAGTCCTGGCTGCCGCGCGGGTTGGCCCGCCAGCTGGGCGACTGGCTGGAGAGGATGGGGGTGGCCTGCGCCACACCGAAACCGCTGTGTTCGCTAGCCGAGCAGGATTACGGGGTGACCCGCCGGCAGCGCAATGCCTACCAGAACGCCGAGATCGCCGAATTCGCCCGCTATTTTGGCCAGCCCGAGCTGAAAATCACAGTTGACCCCGAAACAAGCTCGATCCTGACGGTGGATGTACAGCGAGACGCAGTCTGCGGCTGCGCCCGCTTCGTGGCGGAAAGACTGGTCGGCCTCTCGGCAGACGAGGCCGGCGAGCAAGCCGGGCTGCTGCACCACCACTTCCCCTGCCTGGCCAGCATGGGCAAAGACCCGGACTTTGGCGACACCCTGATGCACGTTTCGGGGAATGTATTGAAGGATAATGTCGAAGCACAGGTGCGGCCTTATAAACGCACAGCCTTTATTGCACCCGGCATGCGCAGCTCCGACCCGGACGAACAGACGGACGCGCCGGGTTAACCCCGACAACCAATCAAAAAATGGTCTGCTGGACGTTGAATGCCCGGCAGATACGCTGGATCTCCTCCACGCTCAAACCTTCGGATGCTTCGCCGGATTGCAGGTTGAGGGTTTCATAGCGGGCAGCCGCCTCGGCATACTCGATAAGATCCAAGGCATGCGCGGTTGAGAAATCCGAGCGGGCCATCACGCCGTGCTTGCTCCACACTACCATGCGATGTGTACGCAGGTTTTCGACGCTAGCCTGCATCAGCTCCGGCGAGCCGGGCAGCATGAAAGGCAGTATACCCACCCCCTCCGGCAAGTTGATGATTGTTTCAGGCTGCCAGCGCAGTAAGCGGCGGTTGAGGTAGGCCTGCTCCTGGTAACGCGGAATGTGGCTGAGATAGGTCAGGTAAGGCGGCTGGGCGTGAATGACGGCATGGAAATTGACCGCGCTGCGTTGCACCTGGTCACGGTGGACAGCCAGGTGCGAATTGAACTCACTGGTCCCGCGTGCAAAAAGCTTATGCGGAGAGGTATACTGGCGAGCGGTCCGGCCATCCGGGTTGACCACCAGGGCGCTCAGGTTGGCCAACGGGTCGCGCTGGATATCTCGCAGGCGGCAGCCCGAGCCGGTCACTAACAAAGTGCTGCCGGTAAGCTCAGGCGCCGGGATCGGCAGATTGACCTGCTCATCGTTGGGAAATTTCCCACTTAAATCCACGGGCCAACCAAGACATACCGAAATGTTACCGGCTGCGCCTTCGCTGGCTCCAATCTCATCCAGGCGCAGGCCGGCCTTGCCGATTGAATCAATTATTTCATCCAGGCTGGGATAGGGTTCAGGGATCGACATGGTAAGATTATAGCCGATCGGGTACGGCTGGCAGTGTAAATCATGGCTTATAATAAATCCAAGACAACTATTCTGGGAACCAACTCAGACAGGAGAGCAGGCGATGACTCTGGAACAAATCCGGGCACAAGTGATCGGCACCGTATGGCAGGCAATCGTCCAAAGCAAGGTCGACCTGGCAGTGATCCCAGCAGACCAACAGGAAAAGCTGGTCAGCACCATCGCAGATAATGTACTGGTGATGGTCGATAACATCATGAAGAGCCAATCGGAAGATGAAATGGCGGCCGAGAAACAGGAAGAGGAGCAGCAAGGGGAAATAGTGATTTGGCAAGGCAGGCCGTTCCTTTCCCTGGTGGAATTCTATACCCTGACCAACGACCGGCTTAAGATTATCAAGGGCTTTCTCGGTCGCCGTACTGAGAATTTCGAGCTGGTGCGCGTCCAGGACATTGATTTTAAGCAGAATGTCAGCGAGCGGATGCTGGGCATCGGCGATATTGAGATCCGGGGTCACGACCCATCCGATCCCAACATTGTCCTGCGGAACATCCACGATCCGGAACAGGTTTACGAAACCCTGCGCAAAGCCTGGTTGGAGGCGCGCAAGCGCCACGGCTTGCAGTTCCGCGAGTATATGTAAATTCCTGGGTCGCACCGATGGACCCAGAAGAAATCCTGGTTACCTACGACCAGCAGCAGCGCATGGCGTATGAATACCCCGACATGCGCAAAGAGGTCCTGCCGCATGTTACCCGGCACTTATGCCCGGCGCCCGGCTTGAGCCTGATCCTGCACAGCCAGCTGGATGAATCCAACGCCGATCGGGTCATCCAGGAGCAGATCGCGGATTTCACGCAGCTGAAACTGCCCTTTACCTGGAAAGTTTACCAGCATGACCAGCCCCCCGACCTGGGAAAGCGCCTGGAAGCAGCCGGCTTCGAACCGGATTCCGACCCGCCGGACGCGATCATGGTGCTGGACTTGCAAGAAACGCCTGACAGCCTGCTAGCCAGCTCTCCCATCGAGGTGCGGCGAATCACCCAGCCAGAAGAGCTGGAAGATGTGATCCGGGTGGAACAGCAGGTGTGGGGCGGCAATTTCGACTGGATCCGGGCGCGCATGGGCAGCCACCTGGCAGTTCCCGGATACCTGAGTGTTTTCGTTGCTTATCATGACGGGCAGCCGGCTTGCACCGGCTGGACCTATTACAACCTGAAAGGGGAGTTTGCCGGGCTGTGGGGCGGTTCGACCGTGCCAGAGCAGCGCCGCAGCGGCTGTTATACGGCGGTGCTGGCGGCTCGGGTGCAGGAAGCAATCCAGCGCGGCTATCGCTTCCTGGTGGCGGATGCCGTCCCCATGAGCCAACGAATTCTGGCCCGGCACGGCTTCCGAGTGATCACTTATGCTACTTCTTTTGATTCGAAAATCGACCCCGAGTGAGGGAGGAGCAGCATGTCAGCAAACTGGACAGGCAGCATCCACCGCGCCTACGCCCTGATTCGAGAAAATCGAGGCGCTGGGCTGGTGAGCATCGTAACCGGCAGCCCTTTCGACCAGGTGTTTTGGGAGGATAAATTCAACAGCACACGCCGGGATGTTTTCCGCCAGGATGGCGGGACAACCGTCTGGTCGACCCTGGAAGGTGTACGCAAAGGCAATTTTCTGGGTACATTTAACGCCTGGCAAGAAGTCCGCAACCGGCTGCCCAGTAATCCAATTATCTGGCCGGCAGTGATGCTGATGAACATGGTGTTTGGGCAGGGAAAGCGCCTGAGCCCGTTTACCCAAGCGCTGGGAAACCGCAAGCCGGCCTTTCCCACCCCCCTGCTGGGTTCGGGCGGCGAATATCTGACCACCGCCGACCTGGCCTGTGTGTCTTCCATGCTGATCATGGACCATTTGCAAGAAAACGGTTTTCGGGGCGTGCTGGTCAAGTGGGGCGACGAGGCGATCTTCCCGGGAGTAATATGGCAGCCGGGGCGAGAGATATTCCAGCAGGCGGATGCGGTGCGCTTTGTTTGGGTCACCGAGCCTACCGAAAGCCTGGCAAGAGAAAAAGACTGGGTCGAAATCGACCCGCACTCCGGACAGATGACCTTCCAGTTTGCCCGCCAGAAGCTGGACTTGCTGCAGCACAGGCTGGAGGACCGCGCCCACGCCAACCACCGGGTAGGCGTGAACCTGGGCAGCCTGGCGATCAGCTACCGGCTGCTGGAGCTGGCCAGCGAGGTATTTCAAGCTGATGTAGCTAACGACCGGCTGTGGCTCGATTGGGATCCCTATGCCTGGATGGCGCTGGCCTGCGATGACAGCGAGGCCTGGCGCGCAGAACAAGCCTACGAACAGAGCGTGGGCCTGGGCGGGATTGCCGATATCGAGCGCCGCTATCCCCACTTTTACCAGCGGATTGAGACGCTTAAACAGAAGTTCGTTGAAAAATACGGGCGTCGCATCCAGGTCAACGCCCTGGATTTTGGGCAGCCCTTCTGGATGGATTGGGGTCTGCATCTGACCCTGCGCAAAAGCCTGGAGTCGCTGACCACCGATACTTACCAGGGGGCTGCGATGCGCGAGCTGCTCAAGATCCCGCAGGAACGCGATCGCAGCGAGAACACCCTGCTGCGCAGCACCATCCCGGAGGGGGCAGATATCTACAACTCGGTACTGATCGACACAACCATCACCGACCCGCAGACCGTTATCCGGGATGCGGTGATCGTGGGCGGGCAGTTTCAACGGGTCATCATGCCTTTTGGAGGAATCGCTCTGTTCTGCACGCTCGAAGAGCTGGCGTTCAACGGCCCAAGCTGCATCGCCTTCCGCTCGAGCGGCAAAGTGCTCAGCCTGGAGGAAGGCGACCGCCACACAACCCTGGCGCTATCGGGCGGGCGGGTGGAAGACCTGCGCTCTAACGAGCACCTGGTAGATTACTCGGGAGATAATTACAGCCGGCCGATTAAGGGCAACCGCATCTCGTTCGAAGAAGCGGCCGCGCTGGCGGCGGGCTGAGCTGGCTTCAAGATGCCTGTTGCTCTCGGAGCAGCTCATCACGGCGCTTGCGATACTCGATTATCGGCCCGTCACTCGGCACCAGGATTTCTCCACCGCGCAGCTCGGATCGCCTGGGGCGCTGGGTGACGACCACCCAGCGATCCTGACGCTCGATGAGCAGGTTGCTCAGGCTGCCAAAGGCGCAAAACAGGTTGCGAAGGACCGGCGTCAGGACGATCTTCTGGTAAAAGCGCAGGTACAGGCGCGTGTGCTCGTCGTCGATGGGGGCAAACACCAGCAAAGCGCGCAAATTGTCAGCGATCCAATTCTGCCACAGGTTGGGGAAGTGGAACTGCAGGGATGGCTTGCCGGTAGGTGCCGGCAGCTCGGAAGCCCTTTTTGCCACCTGACCCATATCTTCTTCGTTGTTCACCCACATATTTAACAAGCCGCCCGCTTCCAGGGTGCAAATCGGGCCATTGACGACGGTGCGCTGGCCGCGTCCGATAGTGGTGCGATGGATAAATGGCACATGCGCCGCATCCAATTGGTTTTCTATGACCCGCGAGTAGTGCGCTGCCCAGGTATCTTTGACGGTGGCATAGGCAAAATCATCGTCGATCGACTCGAACCAGGGGAGGGGAGGGTAGTCAGCCTGATGATCGCCCCACCAGAGGTAAATAAAGCCATGAGCTTCTCGGGCCGGATAGGTATGCGCCCGCATAGCTTTAGGCAGGCGCGCGGCGCGGCCGTTAGCCGGCACCAGACGCACTTCCCCCAGGCAATCAAATTCGAAGGCATGAAACGGGCACTGCAGGTGGTCCCCAACCAGCTTGCCCGTGCTGAGAGCCACGCCGCGATGCGGGCAAAGATCGCGCATGCAGCTCAGGTTTCCCGCCTGGTCGCGCCACAATACCAGCGGCTCTCCCATGCGCAGCACCCCAACCGGTTTTCCCCGGAGCACCTCTTTCGACTCCAGGATGATATACCATTGATTGCGGATCATTTCTTCCCTCCAATAGCATAGTGTGTATAATGGCGCGTGGTAATCCTACTGCCGACGCCCGGCGGCGTCAACACAAATTCCGGTCGATATTGACCGGGAAGCAGTCTGTTTTGTAAGCTCAAGGATTTTATGGATCCGACAACGATCTCAAAACAAACCGCCCGACGGCTGGTCATGGGACTGCAAGGCCTGTGGCCCGGGCGCCGCTGGGCCGGACCGGTGGGGGCAGAAGCCGCCCTGCATAGCGTCGAAGCCATCCAGATGGACCCGCTCAACGTCACCGGTCGCAGCCACGACATCGCCCTGTGGGGACGCGTCCTGGATTACACACCCGAGGTACTCAACCGACTGATGTACCAGGAGCGAGGCGCCTTCGATTATGGAGGCGGTTTGTTCATTTACCCGATGCGGGAATTGCCCTACTGGCGGCTGCATATGAAGCGCAAGATCCTGCAACCTCGCTGGGCGGATTTTGCCGCCGGGCATGCTGCGGTGCTCGACCAGGTACGGGCGGAACTGCACCAGCGCGGCCCGTTGGGGAACCGTGACTTCGCCGGTAATACCCGCGTGAACAGCTACCGCGGGAGCAAGGATACCGCCCTGGCGCTGTACTATCTGTGGCTGGCGGGCGAGGTGATGATCTCCAGCCGCAAGGGCTTCGAGCGGATTTACGATTTTCGCGAGCGCGTGGCGCCTCGAGAGCTGGACTACGCGGCAGCAGATCGTGATGCGGAAGAATTTTTAGCCAGGAAGGCGATTGCTTTCCTGGGGTTGATGCGCGAGAAACGCTGGGCGGTCAGTGTGGGCGATACGATCCAGAGGCGCATCCCTCCCGTGGAGGCAAAAGCCTGGCTCGAGCGGTTGGTCGAGCAGAGCCAGGTCGTTCCTATACAAGTAGAGGGCTCAAAAGAGCGCTGGCTGACCCTGCATACCAGCCTGCCTATGCTGGAAAGCCTGGAGTCCGGCCAAATCCCGGCTGCCTGGCAGCCCCGCCTGACCACCAGCGAGGAGGTCGTTTTCCTGGCGCCGCTGGATATTGTCAGCGCACGCGGGCGGGCCGCGACGCTTTTCGAGTTCGAGTACCTGTGGGAGGTTTATAAGCCCGCCGCGCAACGCCGCTGGGGATACTACACCCTGCCGATACTTTACGGTGACCGCCTGGTCGGGCGACTGGATCCTCGCCTGGAGCGCGACACCGCCAGTCTGGTGATCAATGGCTTCTGGCTGGAGGAACATGCACCGCAGGAAAACCCGGAATTTGCCGAGGCGTTGGCCAGGGGATTGGCACGTTTCGCCATATTTTTGAAGGCGCAGCGTGTCCAAATCGCGGCGATCGCACCCCAGGCCCTGCGAGAGAGGGTGCAGGCTGCTGCCAGGCAGGATATCGAGTTCCGGGCTTGAACCCCGGATGACCTCAAGCTGGAGAAAAACTATGAATCTGCCAACCAAGATCGCTGTGATCGGCGCGGGCAGCGCCTCCTTTGGCGAAAATACGCTGGCTGCTATCCTGAGATCGCCAAAGCTACGCGGCAGCCACCTGGCGCTGGTCGACCAAAACCCGCAAACCCTGGAAGTCGTCGGCAGGCTGGCGGATAGGCTGAACCAGGAGTGGGAGGCCGGGCTGACAATCAGCCTGCACAGCCACCACCGCGAGGCATTGCCGGGGACTGCATTCGTCGTTTCGGCCATCGAGGTCGGTCCACGAGAAGCCCTGTGGCGCATGGATTATGAAATCCCGTTGAAATATGGGGTACGCCAGCCCTATGCAGAAAACGGCGGACCCGGCGGGTTTGCGCATGCTGCCCGCAACATCGGGCCAATCCTTGAAATCGCCCGCGATATGGAACAGGTCTGCCCGGATGCGTGGCTGATCAATTTCACCAATCCAATGGTGCGCATCTGCGACGCTGTTCATCGCTACAGCAGGATAAAAATAGTGGGCCTGTGCCACCAAATCTTGATCGGTTATTGCATGGTCGGGATGGCACTCAGCCAGGAACTGGTGCTGGAAGTCCCCGACGGGATCCACAGCATGGATGCCGACCCGCAGCAGATGCCGCTGCGCAGAGCTTTCGTGCGCCAGCTCTTGCCGCGCCTGGAAATCGAGGCGGCTGGTTTGAATCACTTTACCTGGGTGCTGAGCATCCGGGATCGCCAGACCGGCGCCGACCTGTACCCGCTCTTCCGCCAGTGCTGGGCAGCGATGGATCCGCAGTTTGAGCCGCTCACCCGCCGGGTGTTCGAAGATTTCGGCCTATTCCCGGTGCCGGGCGATTCGCATCTGTGCGAATACCTGCCGTGGGTGAGCGACCCGCTGACCCGGCCCTGGGAGAAATACCACCTGCACCTGTATGATTGGGATGCGTGGGCCCGGCGGCGCGAAGCCGGGATTGCCCGGCTGGCGGCGATGGCGAGTGGCGAGCTGGGGTTGGCTGGCCTGCTGGAGGCCGATTCGGAAGGCGCACTGGAGGTCATTGAACATGTTGCCAGAGGAGAGCCCCACACTCACCTGGCTGCCAATCTACCCAATGCCGGGCAGATTGCCAACCTGCCGGCCGGGGCGATTGTGGAAACGCCGGTAAGCATAGACAGCACCGGTGTGCATGCGCAGCCCATCGGGCCGCTGCCGGAAGGCATCGCCGAGCTGCTGCGCCGCGAAATTGCCGTCGGGCAGCTAAATGTGGATGCCGCCGCGACCGGCGACCGGCAGACAGCCCTGCAGTGCCTGCTGTTAGACCCGGTGATACGCGACCTGGACACCGCCCGCCTGATCCTGGACGATTACCTGGAAACCTATAAGGCGTACCTACCTCAGTTCAAATGATATCGTAGCCCTGGTCAGAAGGAGGCAATTTATGTTGAGCCACCAAACCCGCTTGACGGTTGAAAAAATCACGCAGCGTCTAGAACTGATCAAGACGATGGTGCATTGCCGCAAAGAGCCGATCGCCGGATTCCGCTACCTGCCCATCGATCGCTCTCCAGCCGGGGACGGCCCGGTAGCGCCAGAACTGGTTCAGCCCGGCCTGGACGACTCCGGTTGGGAAAGGCTCACACCGCCTGCACAGTGGGGTACCTGGCAGACGAATTTCGTGATGCGAGCGGATTTCTCTGTGCCGCAGGATTGGCCAGAGGAGGGGCTGGCTGCCCTTTACCTTCCAATAGGTGCAGCGGGAGATTTTGAACACCCCGAGGCTCTGGCCTACCTGGATGGCCGACCTTACGCGGCCATTGATCGCAACCACCAGGAAATCTTGCTGCCGGACGATTGGACTCGCGACCTTGAGGCTGCCGGTAGGCCGCACCTCCTGGCCCTGCACGGCTGGACTGGACTGGGCGGCGAGCAGTGGGGCATCCCCGAACGGATGCTCTACATGCGGGAATGCGCTGTGGTGCAGATCGACCTGCCTACACGTGCGTTCATTGCCCTGACCAGAGTAGCCCTGGGCGTGGCGCAATACCTGGACAAGAATCACCCAAGCCGCAGCAGGCTGCTCAATACCCTGGACCGGGCCTTCAACCTGCTGGATACCCGCCATCCATTGGGAGAGGCGTTTTATGCCAGCTTACCCGCCGCGGCGGCTGCCTTACAGGCCGGGATTGGCGAGGCCGGCCCGCCAATGGATGTGGAGATCGTTGCCGCCGGGCATGCTCACATCGACGTGGCCTGGTTGTGGACTTTAGACCAGACCCGGCGTAAAGCCGGGCGAACTTTCCACAATGTCATGCGCCTGATGGAGCAGTACCCGGCCTATTATTTTTCCCAGAGCCAGCCTCAGCTCTACGATTTTGTCCGCCAGGATTATCCAGAGCTGTTTTCCGCCATCCGCCAAAGAGTCGCGGAGGGCCGCTGGGAGCCGATCGGAGGGATGTGGGTTGAGGCGGACTGCAACCTGAGTGGAGCTGAGTCGCTGGTGCGCCAGTTGCTGCTGGGAAGGGGCTTCTTCCGCCAATATTTTGGCCTGCAGGCCGAATCACCGGTGCTGTGGCTGCCGGATGTGTTTGGCTACGCCTGGAACCTGCCGCAACTCATCCGCCAGGCAGGGCTGAAGTACTTCTTTACCATCAAGATTGGCTGGAACCAGTACAACCGGATGCCATACGACTCATTCTGGTGGCAGGGACTGGACGGAACGCGCGTCTTGACTCACTACAGCACCACGCCAGAGGACGGCAGTGCATCCATCAGCACGTATAATGCCGAGATGACTCCTCGCCAGGCGCTGCGTACCTGGGAGAATTTCCAGCAAAAAGAGCTGCAGCGCACCCTATTGATGTCCTTTGGATTTGGCGATGGCGGCGGCGGGCCCACTCCTCAAATGCTGGAAAATGCCGGCGTGCTGGAGCGCTTTCCAGCCGCGGCACAGATCAGGACCGGGAAAGTAGGCGATTTCTTCCGCCGTCTGGAGGCCGAGAGCGGGGCAAACTTACCCACCTGGGACGGCGAGCTATACCTGGAGTACCACCGAGGGACATACACCACACAGGCTCGCAACAAGCTTTTGAACCGGCAAAGCGAGTTCTTGCTGCACGACGCAGAGTTCCTATCGGCTGCAGCAGCCCAGAATGACCCGGGGTTCTCCTATCCGTATGCCGAGCTGCTCCATGCCTGGGAGCTGGTCTGCCTGAACCAGTTTCACGATATCATCCCCGGTTCCAGCATTGGGGAGGTCTACACCGAATCCAGCCGACAGTACGCCGAGGTGCGCCAGACAGGGGAGGCGATACGTCAGTCCGCCCTGTCTTCGTTGGCCCGGTCCAGCGGGGTGGAGTGGCTGGTGATTAACCCCACATCCTTTGCACGCCAAGACCTGGCCTTTTACTCCGGCGATCCGAGCAACCTACCCGCAGACATCCGTTGGCAAGCAGTAGATAATGATCCGCAGGGCAGCCGAGGCGCCTGGCTGGAGGTAGGCGTCGTACCGCCTTACAGTGCAACAGGGCTGAGGGCAAATCCTGCGCCGCCCGGGTCGGGCAGCCTGGAGGTGAAACCGCATCACCTGGAGAATGCCTGGCTGCGGGTAGAACTAGATGATGGCGGCGATATCACCCGTATTTACGACAAAACCAACCAGCGCGAAGTCCTACCGCCCGGCCAGCTGGCCAACCAGTGGCTGGCATTCGAAGACCGCCCACTGAACTGGGACGCCTGGGATGTGGATATTTTCTACGAAGACCGGCACTGGCTGGCAGAAGCGGCGGAATCCATCCGGGTGATCGAGGCCGGGCCGTTGCGCGCCACACTGGAGGTCAGGCGCCGCATCCTGAACAGCCCCTATACGCAGCGCATCACGCTGGCCTGCAACAGCCCGCGGCTGGATTTCGCCACCCAGATAGACTGGCGCGAGCGGCATATCCTGCTCAAAGCCGCTTTTCCGGTGGATGTACTTGCGACCAGCGCCACATACGAAATCCAATGGGGTAATGTCGAGCGCCCTACCCATCGTAATACAAGCTGGGATTGGGCGCGCTTTGAAACTTGCGCCCACAAGTGGGTGGATTTGAGCGAGGGCGGTTACGGAGCCAGCCTGTTGAATGATTGCAAATACGGCCACGATATCCAGAGGAACACCATCCGCCTGACCTTGCTGCGCTCACCCAGCATGCCGGACCCGCAGGCCGACCTGGGGAAGCATGAATTCCGCTACAGCTTGCTGCCGCACGCCGGCGGCTGGGGAATCGATACCCTGCGCGAAGCCTATGCCCTGAACGACCCATTGATCATCTACCAGTCTGCCCACAACCCGAGGAGACCAATGCAAGAATCAGAATACCTCCCCGGCGAATCATTCCTGACGGTAGACGCAGACAATGTGGTAATCGAAACAATCAAGCAGTCGGAAGACGGACAGGGGATCATCGTACGTTTGTACGAGTGTATGCGACGGCGGCAACTAATCACACTGCGAGCCGGGTTTTCTCTACAAGCGGTACAGCGAGTTAACCTGCTGGAGGAAACGCTGGAGAACCTGGGGGTGAAAAACCGGGAAGTAAGCTTTACGATCAAGCCCTACGAGATCATCTCACTTCGCCTGCTGCCGGCATAATGGCGCGCAACCTGTTTTATACCCGGATATATACCTTCACATCGATCGGGGCAGGTGGCTTCATCCTACCCTTCATTACCCTGTTCTACCAGGAGCGAGGGCTGAGCGGCCAGCAGATGGGGCTGCTGGTGGCTACCAGTGGAATTGCTGCCCTGCTGGCAGCGCCCGTCTGGGGGCGATGGAGCGACGCATCCCACCGCCCGCTGCGCCTGTTGCAGCTGGCTCTGGTAGGCTCGGGGGTATGCATGTTGCTGCTCGGGATGCAGACCGCATTCCTGTGGATGGCTTTGTTCGTCGCTGCCGACGCGCTGGTGGGCGGAGGTGCAGAGCCGCTTTCCACTACCCTGACTCTGACCGTGACTAACGGGGAAAAGGCCGGCTATGGCAGCGTCCGGTTATGGGGGTCGCTGGGCTGGGCAGTGATCGCCCCCATCTCCGGCTGGCTGATCGAACGCAGCGGCCTGTTTACGCCATTCATCGGATACCTGGGCGGGATGCTGGTCAGCGCCGCGATACTCGCGTTAATTGTCCTGCCGTCGTCGCGGCGCAGCTCCACACAGGATGCCCATCCACCACGGGCTGGCGAACCCGGTAACAAAACCGGTGTTGGGATCAGGAGCCTGGTGACAGACCTGGCGCATAATCGCGCCATGGTCGGGCTGGCGTTGACCTTGACCATCCTGTGGATCAGCACTGCCGGCCGGGTGCAGTTTGAAGCGATCTATATGAAGCAACTGGGCGCCAGTGAGACAATCATCGGGCTGGCGAGCACGATCGGCGCACTGCTCGAACTGCCTGGGATGTTGATCGCCGACCGGCTGGTTCGCCGCCTGGGAGCCAGCCGGCTGCTGGGAGGCTCGTTGTTGATGCAGGCTGCCGGCATGCTGCTGGTGCTGATCTTCCCATCTGTGACTGCAATTTTGATTCTGCGCGCCCTGAGCGGCTTTTATTTCAGCTTCTACCTGGTATCGTCGATTACTTACATGGCCCAGGGAGCACCGGAGCGGCAGGCCAGCACAGTGATGGCGCTGTACATGGTCACATTGCGTGGCCTGGTAGGGCTGGTCGGCGCGCCGCTGGCAGGGGCGCTGTTCGACACGGTAGGTGCTTACTGGCTGTACGCCCTTGCGCTGGTCGGGAGCCTTGCCGGTTTGTTGATTCTGCGCATAACTGCCCGGCCTGAGCCCGGATTAACCGGCAAATTAACAGGATAATAAGAGTGTTTTAGTTGTATATTCTTCTGATTTTTAAGAATCTCGTGTAAAATTGTGAGGGGATTTTTTACTTTCTATTCTGTATGGCACAAAGGGAATTGGAAGATGTCCAGTACAACTCACCCGTTATCTCGCAGTGATTTCCTGCGATTGGCCGGCCTGACCGGTGTGGGGGCAGCGCTGGCTTCCTGCGGACTCAAGCCGCCTGCCTCACAGTCTAGCGGCGGACCGGTTCAGCTGGTGTACCAGGATTGGCGCACAGAATGGTTCCCGGCCATGGCCCAGGAAATGCTGGCGAAGTTCAATGCCGCAAACCCGGGCATCCAGGTGTTTTATACACCCGACCCCGAGAACAAGGAAGCGCAGATGCTGGAGGATTTCACCGCCGGGACGGCACCGGATGTATTCTCCGGCTGCTGCGATTTCTTCCCGGCCTGGGCGGATGCCGGATACCTGCTCGACCTGCGACCATTCGTCGAAGCGGACCTGGATCAGGACACCATCTCAGACTGGTCGGAAGCGCAGTACCGCGCCCTGTTTACCCGCGACGGACTGCAATACGCCCTGCCGATGTACCACGGCGGATTAGCGTTGTATTACAACAAGGACCTCTTTGATGCTGCAGGCGTCGAATATCCAACTGGGGACTGGACTCATGACGAATACCTGGAAGCGATGCGCAAGCTGACCGTGCGACAGGGTTCGCAGGTTACTCAATGGGGCAGCATGTTCGACGTATCCTGGGACCGCATCCAAATGCATGTCAATGGCTGGAACGGACATTATGTCGATCCGCAAAACCCAAAGCATTGCGTTATGGCTGCACCCGACGCCCTGGAAGCGCAGGAATGGCTGCGCCAACGCATCTGGGATGACAGGGTGATGGCTAACTTCCTGGATGTGCAGAACCTTACCACCAGCCAGGCTTTCATAGCCCAAAAAGTTACCATGGTGGAGGACGGTTCCTGGGCATTGAAAAACATCCTGGACGGAGCCGGCTTCCGCATTGGGGTAGCGCCATTCCCGCGTGGCCCGGTGAAGCAGGTCACTCTGGGCACTACCGACGGGTTCGGCATCTTTGCCGGCACCAAACACCCAGAAGAAGCCTGGGAATTCTTAAAATTCCTGATCAGTAAAGATTACGGACGGGCGATGGCGCAAGCTCACTTCCTACAGCCGGCACGCACATCGTTAGTGCCGGAATGGGCCGGGTACATCCGCCAGGAGTACCCGGAGGCAACCAAAGACCTCAACCTGGAAGCTTTTGCCGACGGTCAAATTAAAGAGTATTCGGTGACCGTCGAGCATTTCCCCAACATGGTTGGAGTCGGGCAAATCGCCAAAGATGCCTGGGACCAGATTTATACTTTTGGTAAAGCACCGGTCTCCGAGATGGCGAATGTGTGCGGAGAGATCGAAGCGCTCCAACAGCAGGCCAGTAGGTTGGCGCCTGCATCCTGCAGCTGTGAGGCAAAGAGTTAAGAGCCAGAGGCGTGTCCTTACAGCGACCCAAGTTTAAGCTGCGCACCAAGATCATCGCCTGGTCTTTCATCCCCACGGCGATCATCTTGCTGTTGGTCGCCACCATGATCTACATCGCTTACCAGGATGAAACCGAGCGTGTGGTCATCTCGCGCGACCGGGAGTTGACGCGCCTGACGGCCGGGGAAGTCACTACCAGCATGGAGGAGTTTATCGACCGGCTGAACGACCTGGCAAGCGACCCGGATGTTTACCTGGGCAGTCCCGCTGACCAGCAAGCGGCCTTGAGTGATGCCCGTAACCAGCTGGTTTTCTTCGATGGCGGTGTTTACCTGATCAACAACCTGGGTACCCTGATTGCTGCCGAGCCCAATGAACCATCCCTGGTAGGAGCAGACTGGTCTGGCTATTCTTTTTTTCAGAAAATTGTGCGCTCACCGGCCCTGTATATCTCCAATATTGAGCCCGAAGGCCCCAACCAGGAACATGTGATCACCATTGCCGTGCCTGTTTTGGGCGAAAGCGGTGAGTTTAATGGCCTTGTGGCGGGTATGTTCCGCCTGGATCCGACGGCGATCAATGCCCTCTACGGCAATTTGATCAAGCTGCGCATCGGCCAGGGAGGCAGCGCGTACCTGGTGGATGGAAATGCTAAGGTGCTGTTTGCTTCGGACACAAACGAGATTGGCGAGTCGTTTGTCAATCACCCGGTCGCAAGGGAAGCACTGAGCGGAGAAGTCGGGGCGCTACGAGCTCTTTCGCAAAAAGGGCAAAACATTGTGGCCGGATACGCACCCGTGCCAAGGACCGAATGGACACTGGTGGTAGAGCAGGATTGGGGAGAACTGGTACGCCAGGGCCAGGGCTCTCGACGGTTCCTGTGGCTGCTGCTGGCATTAGGCGCGGTCATCCCGGCGATCTTTGTGATGGTTGGCGTGCGGCGCATCACTGGCCCAATTGCAGATTTTTCCACTGCTGCCCAGCGGATTGCCGACGGAGATTTTAACCAACGCATCACTGTGAACAGTAATGACGAGCTGGAAGAACTTGCCGACCAGTTCAATATTATGGCGGTCCACCTGCAGGAATCCTACGAAACATTAGAGCAGCGCGTCGCCCAGCGGACCCAGGAACTGACAGCCCTGTATTCGGTCGCCGCTGTCGTAAGCCGCTCATTGGACCTGGAGCAAATTCTTCCCGACGCGCTGGAGGAAACCATCAAGGTGATGGGGATGGATGCCGGAGCCGTGTTTCGCCTGGATGAAGAGTCTCAGACGTTGATGCTGGCGGCAGGCCAGGGCCTGAGCGAGGAGTTAATCAAGCTGTCCAGGCGCATGCCGCTGGAGCTGAGCATCGTGCGGGAGGTGATATCGATCAATCATCCACTCTCCAGGCTGGTAGCGGATTACCCAAGCAACCAGGTGCGCCAGCTGTTGGAAAAAGACGACTGGAAGACCGTGGTCAGCATCCCACTATTGGCCCAGGATAAAGCCCTGGGTGCGATCAATGTGCTGAGCCGCTCGCACGCCGAATTGACGGATGAAGAGCTGGTAGTGCCGTCTGCTATTGGTCAGCAAATCGGGGTGGCGATGGATAACGCCCGGCTGTACAATCAATCCCTGGAATATGCCCGTCAGATGGAAGCCGCCCGCCGCCAGGCGGAGAATGCCAACAACGCCAAGAGCGACTTCCTGGCAAATGTCAGCCACGAGCTGCGTACACCGCTGGTTTCGATCTTGGGTTTCACACGCATTGTCCAGAAACGACTGGAAGAGCGCATCTTCCCATTCCTGCCAGATGATGAGAAATCCGACAAGACTGCCCACCAGGTATTAGAGAACCTGGAAATAATTACCACCGAAGGGCAGCGCCTGACCGTAATGATCAACAACCTGCTAGACCTGGAAAAAATCGAGTCTGGCAAAATGGAATGGCACTTCCAGGCAGTCGACAGTCCCGGCATTGTCCAGCAAGCTGTGGCGAGTACGGCTTCTTTATTCGATGGGAAGCCTTTAAGGCTTGAAATCGACCTGGCGGACGGGCTACCTCTCGTGCTTGGCGATCGCGATAAACTTATCCAGGTAATGATTAACCTGATCGCAAATGCAGTAAAATTTACGTCCCAGGGCACGGTAACGATCCGAGCACGGCAGGACGAACAGCAAGTCGTGTTCAGCGTCATCGATCAGGGCATCGGTATTACTGTGGAAGACCAGGCGCTGGTTTTTGAAAAATTCAGGCAGGTGGGCGACAGCCTGACCGGGAAACCGCAAGGCACCGGGTTAGGGTTGGCGATCAGCAAAGAAATTGTTGAGCACCACCAGGGGAAAATCTGGTTGGTGAGCGAGCCGGCGAAGGGAAGCAATTTTTTCTTTTCTATTCCGATCTATCCGGTAGATGCCGGGAAATGACCCTTAGGATGAGGTATCCGGGAAAGGCGGTCGTATGACTACAGAACAACACAAGAAAATATTGATCGTAGACGATGAAGCCTTCATTCGCCTCCTGCTGGAGCAGACCCTGGAGGACCTGGAAGAAAAGGGCGTGGAGCTGATCAGTGCAGAAAATGGCGAGGAAGCGCTGGCACTGGTTAAATCCGAACGCCCCGGACTGGTGTTCCTGGATGTAATGATTCCACGCTTGAGCGGGTTTGATGTCTGCCGGGTGATCAAGCGCGATTTGAAGCTTGAGGATGTGTACGTGGTGATCTTAACCGCCAAAGGGCAGGAATATGATAAAGAAATCGGCCGTGAGGTTGGAGCAGACCTATATGTCACCAAGCCATTCGATCCAGATGAGTTGCTGGAACTGGCTACACGGATTTTAATGGTGTAATTCTATGGCGCCTGTAAATCTCAAGAAATTACTTGGAAAAGACGGGCCGCGGCGATTAAATACAATGCTGGCGCCGGCGAACGAACCGCTTTCCTTGCTGGATTTGGATGGCAACCTGGTGTGGGGCAAACCAATGCTGGGAATAAGGCCGACCTACCGCATCCCAGTGAACCTTAACGGCCAGCCGGCCGGTTGGGTATCCGGCAGAGAAGGTTCAACCTGGGTGAGCAGCGCAGCCGCGATGGTTGAGTTTATACTGTCCGGGGAATCAGAAAAGCGAGACCTGGCAGCTGAAGTGCTGGATAAGT
Organism: Anaerolineae bacterium; assembly: GCA_041301395.1. Classification (GTDB taxonomy): domain Bacteria; phylum Chloroflexota; class Anaerolineae; order Anaerolineales; family UBA4823; genus CTSoil-045. The sequence goes on along the minus strand of JBFYSP010000031.1, from coordinate 25,882 downwards.
ACCGCGAGCTGCATCTGCTCTACCGTCTCGCAGAGAAACTCTCTGCTTCGTTGCAGCCCGAAGCGATCGCCCGGATGACCCTGAGTGAAGTTTGCCCGCTGATCCAGGCGACCGGCGGCCTGGTCGTGCTGCATCAAGATGGAGCCAATACGCTGCATACCGCCGCAACTTGCGGGGAAAGCATTGAACTGCGACCCGATATCCAGGGTGGGTCAAACCTGGTGTGCCGCGTTTTCAACAACGGTGCCGCCGAGCTGGCCAATAACCTGCCAAGCAGGGATTATTTCTTGGGATTCGAAGAGGCCACAGTCTCCCTGATCTGCGCACCTTTGAAAACCGAAAAAGGCGTTCTGGGCGTCTTGCTATTGGTTGGCCCGGGAATGAGGGAGTTCACAGCCGGCGACCTGAAGCTGGTCAATGCCATCGCCATGCAGGCGGCGCCCGCCATCGAGATCGCACACCTGCACCAGCTCGAACTGGAAAAGGAGCGGCTGGAGCGCGACCTGCAGACTGCGCGCCAGGTGCAAGCAGCGCTGTTGCCGCACCACATGCCGGTCATTCAGGGCTGGAGGTTTGCAGCCCACTGGCAACCCGCCAGGGAGGTGAGCGGGGATTTCTACGAATTCCTACACCTGCCGAACAACACCCTGGGCCTGGCAATTGCCGACGTAACCGGAAAAGGCATGCCGGCGGCACTGGTCATGGCCAATACGCGCAGCGTGCTGCGGGCGATGGCAGCCTCGCGCAGCAAAAGCCTGGCCTCGCCGGGGGCATTACTGGCGCAGGTGAATAATATCCTGTGCGAGGACATGCCGCGCTATATGTTCGTCACCTGCCTGCTGGTATATCTGAACACCCAGAGCGGGGAGTTTTCGTTCGCTAATGCCGGCCACAACCTGCCATACCTTTGCGCCAAAGAAGGGGTCACGGAACTGCGCGCCACCGGCGTCCCGCTGGGCTTATTCCCTGGAACGACCTACGAAGTCCAGAAGGCTGCTATCCAACCCGGCGAAAGCCTGCTGATGTACAGTGACGGCCTGACCGAAGCCCACAATGCCCAGGACGAGTTATTTGGATACACCCGCCTGCAACGCGTACTGGAGCAAAGCCGGCTTTCTCTGAAAGGCGAGCGGCTGATCGGCTACCTGCTGCAGCAGTTGACAGACTTTACCGGCACTGGATGGGAGCAAGAAGACGATGTTACTTTTGTCGTCCTGGACCGCGACGAGAACGAATGACTTTTTCCAGCTCGACCAGGAAGAAGCCGGCAAGTCCAACCACGAATATTTTCGTCCAGGCTTCCATGCCCAAGGGGGCGCTCTCGAACAGGGTATTCATAAAGGGCAGGTAGGTATAGCCCAGCTGGATGATGAACATCGCCGCAAATCCGGCAATCGCCCAAGGGTTGGAAAAGAATCCAATACGGGCAACCGGTTGAGTTAATGAACGGGAATTGAACAGATAAAACATCGAGATCACGATCACCATGTTGACCGAGGCCGTGCGGGCAGCCTCCACGCTGGCACCGCTGATTAGCTCCCATTCAAATATGCCAAAAGCGGCCGCCAGGATTAAGCCGCCTACTAATATCGTGCGCCAGATCAGGTACGGAGAGAGAATCGGGGCGACCACATTGCGTGGCATGCGCTGCATGATGCCCGGCTCTTTAGGCTCCAGGGCCAGTACCAGCCCAAGCACCGCCACGGTAACCATGTTGATCCACAGGATCTGCACCGGCAGGATCGGTAAGGCAATCCCCAGCAAGATGGCCAATAAGATGATCAGGCCTTCGCCCAGATTGGTAGGCAGCGTCCAGGAGATGATCTTGATCAGGTTATCGTAGACGCCACGGCCTTCTTCGATTGCCGCTTCGATGGTAGCGAAATTATCATCGGTCAGCACCATGTCGGCGGCTTCTTTGGCTACCTCCGTACCGGTGATTCCCATTGCCACCCCAATATTAGCCTGCTTTAGCGCCGGTCCATCATTGACGCCGTCGCCGGTCATGGAGACAACTTCGCCACGGGCTTGGAGCGCTTCAACCAGGCGCAATTTCTGCTCAGGTGAGACCCGGGCAAAGACATCTACACGCTGCACCAGGTCAATCAGTTCGCTGTCGGACATTATTTCCAATTCACTACCGGTGACTACCGTAGGCAGCCCGCCGTTCTCCCGGTTAATGCCCATATTAAACTGGGCAGCAATCGCCGTGGCGGTCACAGCATGGTCCCCGGTGATCATCTTGACCCGGATGCCCGCCTGCTGGCTGGCGTTGACAGCCGCAATCGCTTCCGGCCGCGGCGGGTCAATCATGGCTTGCAGCCCAAGAAAGTCTAGACCGTTAGCAATCTGAGATTCTTCCAGGCGCTGCGCTCCAGCGGGGAGGTCAATACGGGCAAAAGCCAGCACCCGCAGGCCGTGCTGGGCCAGATCCGTCACCGCGCGGTGAATTAAATCCGCGTCCAAGGGGGTTTGCATGCCGTTATTGTCAAGCGCCTGCGAGCAGCGGTCAATTAGCGTTTCCACCGCACCTTTCAAGTAAACTCGTCGGGGCCGATCGGGACCGACATCGTACAGGGTGGCCATAAACTGATGCTGCGAATCGAACGGGATTTCATCCAGTCGGGGCATATCACGACGCATGGCTTCCGCATCAATGCCGGCTTTACGAGCAGAGACGAGCAAGGCAGTTTCCGTCGGGTCACCTTGCGACTCCCAGCGACCATCCTTTTCTATCACGGCACTGTCGTTGCAAAGCAAACCGGCAAGCAGTGTCTCCGCAAGAGCGCTGCCCGGCGCAACCTGTACCGGCTTGTGTTGGAATAAAATCTGCCCGTTAGGGGCATAGCCAATGCCGGTCACCTGGAAGCGATCGCCATTTATGGCAATTCCCTGGACAGTCATCTCGTTTTGAGTCAACGTCCCAGTTTTGTCCGAGCAAATTACGGTAACGCTGCCCAGAGTTTCTACTGCAGGCAGCTTGCGGACGATCGCCTTGCGCCGTGCCATGCGCGAGACGCCGATTGCCAGGGTGATGGTCAAAGCGGCCGGCAAGCCTTCGGGGATTGCAGCCACCGCCAGGGCAATTCCGGCCGTGACGGTATCTGCCACCGACTGGCCGCGCAGGATACCAACCGCAATCGCCAGGGCAGCCAGCGCCAGGATGGCAACCATTAAGATGCGCCCAAAGGCGGCCATTTTCTGCGTGAGGGGTGTTTCCAGGTTCTCGGCGCTGGAGATGAGCTGGGAAATGCGCCCAATTTCGGTGCTATCGCCGGTGGCCACCACAAGCCCTACACCGGAGCCATAGGTGACCAGCGTAGAGGTATAGGCCATATTACGCCGTTCTGCCAGCACGGTGTCGTGAGGCAAAGCAGCCATGGCATCCTTCGCGACCGGAAGCGACTCACCGGTAAGAGCGGCCTCGGATAGCTGCAGGTCGCGGGTGCGTAACAGGCGCATATCGGCTGGAACTTTATCACCTGCCTTAAGCATGACGACATCTCCCGGTACCAGGCTGGTGGAGGAAACACGCAGAGTTTGAGAAGCCCGGATCACCGTAGCTTCGCTGTCCAGAGAACGCGCCAGAGCCTCGATGGCTTTTTCAGCTTTGGCCTCCTGCAGGTAGCCAATCAGGGCATTGATCAGGACCACGCCCAGGATAATCAACGCATCAAAAAGCTCCTGCTTCACCAGGGCAGTGACCAGCGCAGAGAGCAGCAAGATGTAAATAAGCGGGTGATTGAACTGCGCCAGGAAACGAAGGAACGGGCTTTTACCCTTGTGCGGTGTTATCTGGTTGGGACCGAAACGTTCGTGGCGGTGCTTGATCTCAAACAGATCCAGGCCCGCCTGGGAATCGGTATCTAACAGGTCTACTACCTCTTCCGGTGAAAGATGATGCCAATGTTTTCCGAGCAGCGACTGCATGTAAAATCCTTGTATTGATCAAATATCGGGCAGGATGTTATTATAATTCCCAGGTATTGTCAAGTTATTGCAGAGTAAATGCACAAGATGTTAACGGACCCCTACATCAATTTTCCGAGTTATCCCATCCGGCCAGTGATATAGGTCTCAGTTAGCTCTTTTTCCGGCTGGGTAAACATGCGGACGGTGGGGGAAAATTCAATCAGCTCGCCCAGCCAGAAAAAGCCGGTAAAATCCGAAACCCGGGCGGCCTGCTGCATGTTATGGGTCACAATCACGATAGTGTACTCGGATTTCAGCTCGTGGATCAGGGCTTCAATCCGCTCGGTGGCAATCGGATCCAGGGCTGAGCAGGGCTCATCCATCAGGATTACTTCGGGCTGAACCGCAAGGACGCGCGCAATGCACAGCCGCTGCTGTTGGCCAAGCGAGAGATCCATGGCATGGTCTTGCAGCTTATCTTTGACCTCGTCCCATAAAGCAGCCTGGCGCAGACTGTGTTCGACGATCTCCCGCAATTCTATATTCGAACGGGTCAGGTTCAAGACGCGCGGACCAAAAGCGACGTTGTCGTAGATCGACTGCGGGAATGGGTTGGGTTTCTGAAACACCATGCCCACTCTCTGGCGCAGCCCGGCCAGGTCCATATCTGGAGCGTAGATATCTTCGTTATCCAGCAGGATTTTTCCTGTAAGGCGCGTGCCGGGGATGGTATCGTTCATGCGGTTAAGGCAGCGCAAGAAGGTAGATTTTCCGCAACCGGAAGGGCCGATCATCGCAGTTACTTTCTGCGGCAGGATTTCGATCTGGATTTGGGAGAGCGCTTTGGATGGCCCGTAGTAGAAGTCCACGTTCTGAGCCACAAAGATAGGAGGTGGTGAGTCCATGCCGTGATTTTACTCCATTCCAATGCTACGGAGCAAGCCAATTTAATGTAATGTTAACATCTTGTTATTCCCGGTCAACCCTAATATAATCGGGGTATGCGACAACTTCGATGGACCCTGATCTTTGCCCTGTTGTGGTTGTGCGCAGCTTGCAACTCTCAAAGCGACACACCAGGTGGGGGTACTCCACAGGCTGTTACAACGATACAAAATAAGGGCTCGGACACCATGGTCAACCTGGCACTGGCCTGGGCTGAGCAATACCAGAGCATTGAGCCGGAGGTCAGCATCTCAGTAACCGGTGGCGGCTCCGGAACGGGTATTGCTTCCCTGACGAACGGCACCGTTGATATTGCCAACGCTTCGCGCGCCATGAAAGACGAAGAGAAAGAGGCTATGCCGCCCGAAACACCAGCAGTGGAATACATCGTGGCACGGGATGCCATTGCGGTGATCGTAAATCTGGACAACCCGGTGAGCGAGCTGACCCTGCAGCAGGTTTCAGATATCTACAGCGGCAAAATCAACAACTGGAAGGAAGTTGGTGGGGACGATCTACAGATCGTACGGCTGTCCCGGGAGACAAACTCGGGGACGCATGTGTATTTCCTGGAGAACGTGCTGCGCCAGGGCAATTCCGAAGACACGACTTTATTCTCAACCGATACTCTGCTACTGCCTTCTTCTGAAGGAATCATGACAGAGGTGCGCGACAATCCGCATGCCATCGGGTATGACGGGCTGGGCTATGTGACCCCGGAAGTCAAAGTGATTGCCATTGCAGAGCAACCGGGTGATCCGTATGTGTTGCCCTCGGCGGAAACAGTCAACGACAAAAGCTACCCGGTTGCCCGTGATCTGTATATGTATACTGCCGGGGTTCCCAAGGGAGCAATCCAGACCTACATCGAGTGGATTTTCTCAGAAGACGCTCAAGCCCTGGTCAAAGAACTGGGTTTCGTGCCCGTGCAGGCAACTGCGCCATAAATCCCTTTTCAGGCACATAGAGACAGCGAGTTATGAAAACGCCCACGAATGTAAAAGAGATTGTCATTACCACGCTGATCAAAACGGCAGGGTACTCTGCAATTGTATTCGTGGTGCTAATTTTCTTCTTTCTGCTCACCGAAGGTCTGCCAGCTCTGACCGAAGTATCTCTGGGAGGGCTTTTCAGCACGCGCTGGTATCCGATCGAGGAGTACTACGGGATCTTACCTTTGATTGCCGGCACGCTGCTGGTGACCGTTGGGGCAGCCCTGATTGCAGTTCCCGTAGGGGTAGGCACTGCCATCTATATCGCCGAAGTCGCGCCCCGCTGGGCGCGGGAGATGCTCAAGCCGTTGGTGGAAGTAATGGCGGGTGTGCCTTCGGTTGTGCTGGGTTTTATCGGCATCATTGTTTTGGCCGCTGCGCTGCGCACCGTGCTCGACCTGCCGACCGGGCTGACCGCCTTTGCCGGGTCGCTGCTGTTGGGCGCGATTTCCATACCAACAATTGTATCAGTGTCAGAGGATGCCTTGGATGCGGTGCCGCGCTCCTACCGAGATGCCGCCCTGGCGCTGGGAGCCACCCGCTGGCAGACGATCTGGAAAGTGACCTTGCCGGCCGCCCGCTCCGGCGTGATCACCGCCATCATGCTTGGTCTGGGCCGGGCAATTGGCGAGACGATGACGGTGATGATGGTGACCGGTAATGCTCCGGTGATGCCAACTCGTCTGTCATCCCTTTTCGAACCGGCACGCACCATGACGGCGACGATTGCGGCAGAGATGGGCGAAGTCGCAACCGACAGCGTCCACTACCATGTCCTTTTCCTGATTGGGATCATCCTGTTCTTGATCTCCCTGGTGGTCAACCTGACCGCCTCCGGCATTCTGCTGCGCCAGCGCAAGCGCGCGGAGCGCATCCTGTCATGAAGCCGGCTGAGGAAACTATCCGATGACCATACGCCCAAATAGCAGCTCTGCCCGACGGAACCTGGTCCAGACGATTGGCTTTTCTGGCCTGACCGTTCTGGCGATCCTGACCGTGCTGCCCATTTTCTTCGTCGTCGTCTATATTTTCGTTAAAGGTATTTCAGCCATCTCGTTGGATTTCCTGACCGGCTTCCCAACCGACGGGATGCGCTCGGGAGGCATCTACCCGGCGATCCTGGGGACCGTCATCTTGACTTTTGGGACTGCCATTGCCGCCGTTCCACTCGGAATCGCGGCTTCAATTTACCTCTCAGAATATGCGGCCGATAATCGGTGGACACGTATGATCCGAATATCGATCGTCAGCCTGGCAGGCATCCCTTCGGTAGTGTACGGACTGTTTGGCCTGGGCGTTTTTGTGCTCTTCCTGGGGACCGGTACCAGCATCCTGGCTGCTTCCCTGACATTGGGCATCATGACTCTGCCGGTCGTGATCAGCACAGCAGAGGAGGCGATGCGCGCGGTGCCGCAGTCTTTCCGGGTGGTCAGCATCTCGCTGGGGGGAACTAAGTGGCAAACGATCCGGCGGATTGTGATACCCCAATCGGTTTCCGGAATCCTGACAGGGGTGATCCTGGGCCTGGAGCGAGCAGCTGGCGAGACGGCCCCCATCCTGTTCACCGGGGCTGCTTTTTACCTGCCCACGCTACCTACATCAGCGATGGACGAAACCATGGCCCTGCCCTATCATCTATATGTAATCTCGACCCAGGTGCCAGGGATGCCGTCTTCCATCCAGTTCGGCACTGCCCTGGTATTGCTGTTCCTGGTGCTCAGCCTGAATTTGCTGGCCACTGTTATCCGGTCGCGTGCCCGGCGGCGGCGCATGTGGTAAGCAGCTGAGGCGAATAGATGAACAAATTTGCGATCAGCGATTTACGGGTCACTTACTCCGACGACGTCGAAGCACTGCACGGGATCACGCTGGAGATACCGGCGAACTCAATTACCGTGCTGTTTGGGCCGGCCGGCGGGGGAAAATCCACCTTGCTGCGCACGCTGAACCGGCTGAACGACCTTTCGGACATCAAGTCCGTTTCTGGCAGCGCCAGCCTGGTCAACCAGGACAGCAGCCAACTGGACTTGCTGGACCCCAAGCTGGATGTCATCGGCCTGCGCCGGCGAGTTTCGATGGTGTTCGCCCGGCCGATTGTGCTACCGATGACGATCCGCGAGAATCTGACGTATGGGTTGACCTTAGCCGGGGAACGAAATCCGGGGCGCCTGGCCGATGCAGTCGAGCGCAGCCTGCAAAAATCAGCCCTATGGGGCGAAGTGAAAGACCGCCTGGACGAACCGGCCGTTTCGCTCTCCGGGGGTCAGCAGCAGCGCTTATGCCTGGCGCGCAGCCTGGCGCTCGACCCAGAAGTGATCATGCTGGACGAGCCCACCTCAGGGCTGGACCCGATATCCACCACCAAAGTGGAAGCCTCGCTGCAGGAATTGAAAGAGAATTACACGATCATCCTGGTACCGCATTCGATCCAGCAAGCGGCACGCACAGCCGACCAGGCAGCATTCCTTCTTCAGGGACATTTGATCGAGTATACCGAGGGGAAAGAATTGTTCTTGAATCCGCATGATAAGCGCACTCAAGATTATGTGGAAGGCCGTTTTGGATAAACGAGAGGCAGGTAAAGATGACCCGAGCTAACCTTGACTACAGGCTGCAAAAATTGCTGGATGAAATCCTGGCGTTGAACAGCATGGTGGAAACGGCAACGCTGCAATCGATTGAAGCGCTAAAAAACCACGATCTTGAGCTGGCCAGGCAGATTTATTACGGCGATGCGCAGATCAACGCCCGGCGCTTTGAGCTGGAAAACGACTGCATGATCACCATTGCCACCCAGCAGCCAATTGTGGCGCATGATCTGCGCCTGGTGGCATCCATCCTGGAAGTTGTGGCTGAGCTCGAACGGATGGGGGACTATGCCAAGGGCATCGCCAAAATCTGCCTGCAGATTGGCAACACGCCGCATGTTAAGCCGCTGGTGGATATCCCGCGCATGGCAGAGATTGCTGTCAGCATGCTGCATCGCTCGGTCCTGGCTTTCGTACAGTCTGATGCAGAGACAGCCCGTGAAATCCCCAAAGAAGATGATGAGGTAGACTCTCTATACAAACAGGTTTATCGCGAGCTGGTATCGATCATGTTCAGCAACCCATCGACAATCGACCAGGCCAACTACCTGATGTGGGCGGCACACAACCTGGAGCGCATGGCAGACCGGGTGACGAACATCTGCGAACGAGCGGTTTATGTGGCGACCGGCCAGATGAAAGAAATCGACGTCTCAGATGACGAGGGGACTGTATAAAGATGCTTACAGGGATGATCGGCCTGGGCAATCTCGGTACGGCAGTCGGCAACCTTATTGCCAGCAATGGGCATGAGGTGATCGGCTGGGAATATAATGCGCAGGTGGTTGACGAGATCAACCAGGCTCACACCAACACCCGTTATCTGCCGGGGATCATCCTGGATCCCAAATTGAAAGCCACAAGCAATCTGCTTGAAGTGGTTGGCGAGCCTCCGGTGGTTTTTATTGCCCTGCCTTCGGTTTTCATCCAATCTACTCTGGGCAAGGTGCGGGAGCAGATGAGCGCCCGGGCGATCCTGGTGAATATGGCCAAAGGCATCGACCGGGAGAGCGGATTGACTTCCTTCGAAACACTGCGCTGCATGTTCCCCAGCAACCCGGCGATCATGCTGTCTGGCCCATCGATTGCCAACGAATTCGCCCTGGGGATGCCCACGGTGGTGGTGCTGGCCGGCCGCAACCGTAACGATTTGCTGACCGTCTCGCACCTGCTGGACAGCCCAACATTCCGGACGCGTTTTTCCGACGACGAGATAGGCGTCGAGCTGGGAGGCGTGCTGAAGAATATTTACGCCATCGGGTTGGGGATGTTCGACGGCCAGGGCATTCGCAGCGTGAATTTCAGGGCAGCATACCTGACGATTGCCTCGGAGGAAATGGCCCGCATCGGCGTCGGGCTGGGCGCAAGGATCGAGACCTTCCTGTATTTATCCGGGATGGGAGACCTGCTGGCGACCTCGATGAGCGAGCACAGCCACAACCGGCTGATGGGCGAGCTGCTGGCGCAAGGCCTGACCCTGGATGAAATCAAGCAAAAGATGGGAGTGGCCCCGGAAGGCTACAACACCTTGCGTTCGATGCTCTACCTGGCCGAAAAGCTGCACATCTCGATGCCGTTGGCCAAAGGGCTGTGGGACGTTGCCCATGGGCGGATCAGCCCGGCGAATTTTATCAATTCATTCATCCGGGATTTTGTGAATTAAAACCAGGCCGCTGACCCAGCCAGGGTGAGCAGCCGATACGCTGCTAACCCTGGAAACAGAATGGATTTATATCGAAGCCTGGCGGGCTTCTTCCATCAAGGCGAAAATTTCCAGCGGCTCGCCCTTCTCAAGGGCACGCTCCAGGCTGATAGCCCCCTGGCTGCATTGGGTGACACACACGCCGCAGCCCATGCAGCGTGCAAAATCGACCTGGCTCTGATAATCTACGATGGTCAACGCCTGGAACTGGCAGGTTTCCTCGCAATCACCACAGCCGATGCACAGGCTCTCATCCACCTGGGCGATATAACCGGACGAGGTGAGCATCGGCGTGCCGTTCCGCTGGGCTTGCATCGCCCCGCAGCAGCAGGCGCAGCAGTTGCAAATGGCATAGAAGCGCCCTAACATCACGTCTTTAAAGAACGCATGGTGCACATGGCCGCGGGCATGCTCGGCTTCCAGGATGGCGGTCGCTTCCTGCCGGCTGATCCAACGGGAACGCGTCGGGTGATGCTCGATGACGTAACCGGCAAACGGCTCGCCGATGACCAGGCAAACATCCAAGGGCAGGCAGGGGTCGGGGCGCGAAACCCGGCAGGGGCAGTCGAGGACAACGATATGGTCGGGGTTGGTCAGGATGATGTCACGCGCCCGCTGGTAGGGGATGATTTTTTCCAGATCCGGTAGGCGTACATCCTCATTGACCATCACGAGCTGGCGAGCACTTTCCAGAGGCACCACCTTGCCATGGTAGGTATCGGCAAAGGTCCGGCGTGGCTTTTGCGGCGGCAAGAAGTCCGCATCCGCTACACCGGTAGAAGCAGCCATTCTCCTGCCGTTGCGGCGGGCCAGCAGCCTGGACATCTGGGAGATGCTGGGCTTCAGGCGCTTTGCCAGAGGATGCTCCCCGATACCGATGCCGATGTACAGGTAAGTCCAGCGGGCATATACCAGCCCATGCAGCACATCAAACCAGGAAAAACCCGGAGTGCGGCGGGCTTCCCGGATAAACTGCAGGGTGGAGGTTTTTACCCAGGGGGCGAAGTAGTTTTTCATCCTGCCGGGAATTGTATTAACTTTATTCGCAGCCGGCAAGTGACAATCTATGGGTTTCTGCCGGTAGATTGTCACTTGCCTACATGCCGGGTTAATCCTGAGCCGGAGCCGGCGCACTTTCCGGCATCTGGGACGTATGCTGTTTCGTGGATTGCGGATTCGCACGATACCAGGCTACGGTTTTTTTGACCGCAGTGCGCAGCGGTGTGGGCTGCATGCCAAACGCCCGCTCGAACTTGCTTGAGTCGACGATGAACGGCTTTTCAAACTCGTACATCATTTCAACCATCTCGCGCGCCCCGGGGACAAACAATCCGGCCAGGCGCATCATGTTCTTGCTGACGGTGCTGAGCTTCGGCGATTGGCCTATCTCTTCAAAAAACAGGCTCATGAGATGACGCTGGGTGATGGCGGGTTGATCATTGGGCACATGCCAGGCCTGACCTAGAGCCTGATCGCGTTCCCCCAGGATAACGAGCGCTTTGCCAAAGTCCTCAATGAAAGTATAGGTATGGGGAACATCCAATTTGCCGCCCAGCGAGGCGCTTTTGCCGGCCAGGGCAGGATAGATGGCACGGTCGCCAAGCGCCGAGTCCAATACATGTGGGCCAAAGAAATCCGAGGCGCGGCCTATCGCCACGCGCAGCTTGCCGCTGCGATGGGCAGCCAGAGCAGCCTGGGACATTGCCAGGCGTGTTTTACCCTTGCGGGTCTGGGCGGCATATGGCAGGTCTTCGGTCAGCGGCTTGCCGTTCGTATCGCCATACATGTACATATTTTCACCAATCACCAGCCTGGTGCCGGAAGAAGCCACACCCTCCAGGATAGCTGCCTGCAGGGGAGGGAACTTCTCGGGCCATTCATGGTACTCGGGCTGGGCGCATTGGTATGCCACCGCGGCGCCTTGCGTCAGCCGGCGGACAGTATCCACATCCAGACAGTTACCGGCAGCCAGCTCAACCCCCTGCGACGCAGATTGCATCTGCCCGCTGCGATTGACCACCCGCACCCGGTAGCCCTTCTCCAGGGCGGCCTGCATCACCGACCGGCCGAGCGGTCCGCTTCCGAAAATGACATGTAAATCAGACATGGCGTGTTCTCCAATTCCATTGATCTTGTTTTATCTGGCCGTATCCGGCCTATATTTATTTATGAATATACAATGTTTATTTATATCGTATATATACACCGTAGCTACTAGATTGTCAAGGGTTTTTAACCACTATTTCTGGTATGATTGCCCCACTCAACCAGATACCTTCAGAGGTGAATATTTGAACCGCGGTGTCCTGTACGCTATTGGAGCTTACTTGATTTGGGGATTCCTGCCCATCTATTGGAAAACCCTCAAGCAAGTGCCTCCACTGGAGATCCTCAACAACCGTGTAGTGTGGTCGCTGGTGTTCCTGGGCATCCTGATTACGGCACGCAAAAACTGGCTGCCGCTGCGACAGGCCATCACCCGGCCGCGGGTGGTGCTGGTATACGGCATGGCGGCCTGCCTGCTGGCGGTGAACTGGCTGACCTACATCTGGGGAGTGAATGCCGGTTTTATCGTCGAAACCAGCCTGGGCTACTTCATAAATCCGCTGGTGAATGTGCTGCTGGGGGTGCTGTTCCTGCGCGAAAAACTACGCCCGCTGCAGTGGCTGCCAATCGGGATGGCCGCGGCCGGCGTACTGTACCTGACGTTCAGCGTGGGCAATCTGCCCTGGATAGCCCTGGTGCTGGCATTTACCTTTGGCTTTTACGGGCTGGTAAAAAAGACTGCCCCTCTAGGATCACAACACAGCCTGACGCTGGAGACCGGTATACTGTTCATCCCTTCCCTGGCGTACCTGGCCTTCATCTCTTTGCAAGGCAGCGGGGGATACGCACAATACGACGCCAAAACAAACCTGCTTCTGGTTTTCACCGGAGTGGTGACTGCCGTCCCGCTGCTGCTGTTCGGAACAGCGGCGCGCAGCATCCCCTTGTCGGCGCTGGGCTTGTTGCAATACATTGCCCCCACCTGCCAGTTTTTAATTGGGGTGCTGATCTACGACGAGCCTTTCACCAAATACAGTCTGATTGGCTTCAGCATCATCTGGACCGCGCTGGCATTATACTGGCTGGAAGGCTTCCTGGCACATCGCCAGGCACGCCGGCTGCCAGCTGGACCAATTCCCTAACTGACTGAACCGATCTATTCCCACTACACTCCTCAGCCAGGCCTGGGAATCTCAAGGGCTGGTAGCTGCAGCGCGCTTGCGGTAAGCCTTGATCCAGCGTTGGGCGTAATTATCGCGGCCCAGGGCCAGGTCGGCAGCCAGTACAGCGGCGACAACTTCAGGGATGAGCGGGTTTGTAATCGGGCAGGTAACACCGGCCTGGATGGCCATCGCAACAAAAGTGGCGTTAATATACTTGCGGTCGGGCAGGCCAAAAGAGACGTTGCTGGCGCCCATCGAGACATTCACACCAAATTCCTTAACCACCAGCGCAACAGTTTCCAGCGTCACCCGGCCGGCCTGGCTGTCGGAGCCCATCGTCAGGGTCAGCGGGTCAATGACGACATCCTCAGTCGGGATGCCCAGACGCCCGGCGCGCTCGATAATCTTAGCCGCCACCCTCAACCGCTCCTCAGCCGTCTTGGGGATGCCGTTGTCGTCCATGCAAAGGCCAATAACGGCGGCATGGTGCTCCTGCACCAATGGCAGCACCACAGCAAGGGAGTGTTCCTCTCCGTTAACCGAGTTGACCAGCGCCTTACCCGGGTAAACCGAGAGAGCGGACTCCAACGCCTGCGGGTTATTGGTATCGATGCACAGCGGCGCATCGACGGCGGCCATGACTGCTTGCATAACCTGCTGCAGCAAGGCCGGCTCGTCGGCGCCAGGGACGCCGGCGTTAACATCCAGCACCAACGCGCCGGCGGCGACCTGGCTCAAGGCATCCTGGCGCACCAGATCAAGGTTGCCCTGCTGGAGCGCTTCTAGCATGACTTTACGCCCGGTGGGGTTGATGCGCTCGCCGATCATGACGGTCGGCCCGTTACGCTGTATTTTGACGGTTTTCGTCTGCGAAGAGAAATGCGTGGTTAGATTTTCTGCCATGCTGAACCTTTCTGGCTGGGAAGCCAGGTTGATTATAACGACCCCTGGGCTGTGTCACAATCCATATTTGGGTCAAAATTGTAGCAACATGCGGTAAAATCCTGGGCAAGGCCCTGCCATGCAGGCGCCAACATCCATGCGGAGGAACAGGCAATGAACAAAATCGAAGCGCTGCTGGAAAGAGAACCCATTCTGCTGTTGGACGGCGCTATGGGTACTTTGCTGATGTCCGCCGGGTTGGAAAGCGGTGCTTCGCCCGAGCAGTGGAATGTGCTTTACCCAGAGCGGGTGCGCGCCGTGCACCGGGAATACATCCAGGCCGGGGCGCGACTGGTGCTGACAAACTCCTTTGGGGGCACCCGGATACGGCTCAAGCGGCACATGCTGGAAGAGCAGGTCGCTGAGATCAATCGGGCGGCTGCCGCCAATGCGCGTGCCGAAGCCGACGCTGCCCCACAACCCGTGCTGGTGGCCGGATCGATGGGGCCGAGTGGGGAGCTGCTCAAGCCGCTGGGGCCGCTGACTTACGAGGCCTGTGTGGCTGCTTTCGCGGAGCAGGCTGCCGCCCTGGCAGAAGGCGGAGCCGACCTGCTGTGGGTAGAGACAATGAGCGACCTGAACGAGGTCAGGGCCGCGGTAGAAGGCGCCCGGTCGACCACCAACCTGCCGATCGCCGCGACGCTATCCTTTGATATGAAAGGCCGCACGATGATGGGCACGACTCCCGCCAAGGCAGTCGAGGCGCTGGGCAACCTGGATTTGCTGTTCATTGGCGCCAACTGTGGCACCGGACCGGACGAGATGGAGACCATCATCCAGGCCATGCACGCCGCCAACCCGAATGCCCTATTAATTGCCAAGGCCAATGCCGGATTGCCAAAACTGGTTGAAGGACAGGTGATTTACGACGGCTCGCCGGAGCGGATGGCCGAGTACGCGCTACGCATGCGCGAGCTAGGGGCGCGCCTGGTGGGCGCCTGCTGCGGCTCGACGCCGGAGCACATCCGGGCGATGGCGGAGGCGCTGAAGAACTAGCGTTAGCGCCAAACCCAAATGCTACAGGAAACTGTGCGGTGATTTAGAAATCCTCTTTTGAATTCGCAGCACCAGGAAAGTCAGCCAGGGGGAAGGGTGTTTCTTGTCGGCAAAAGACCAACCCTTCCAGGACTGGTACATCGAACCGGCAGTAAAGCGTCCGTTAGCGTCCGTCTGGGCGATGACCACTTTAAGCATATCTACAAAACGGGAATCGGTACTCAAGTAGGGAAAGCGACTGAGCACCTCAACAACATGCAGGATGTCATACCAGACGTAGGGATATTTCAGCTTGCGGAAATCCGTACCCATGCCAAATAAATAAGGCTTCTGTTCAGCGCGCCTCTCCCAGCATTGCAAGATTGCCTGTCCGGCAGCTTGCGCCGCCGGGCTATCCAACTCCTGAGGAATTAAAGAGAGCGCTTTTAAGGCGTACAGGTTGGCCACCGGGCAAGGATCGCTTTTTCGCCCCGGGCCGCGGAAGCGCCCCAGCTCAGCGGCGGCTGCACAGGGGAAGCCGTTGTCACGGAAACTGTCCAGCAGGTGTTGCACCGCGGATTGAACATGCCTGTCTTGATCCAGACCGGCGGCCAATAAAACGTACAAAAGTGTCGGCGCGTCGCATAAAATCCAGGCCCATTGATCCTGGCCGGCACCACCGAAGGCCGTTGGAATATTGAGCAGAGTCTGGAAAGCGCCGTCTGGCGATTGATGTGCCAAAAGCGACTCAACCGCCAGATTCATCCCGGGGTCATCCTGGCGCAGGCCAAAGTCCGCCAGCACGCTGAGGGCATACAGCGGGTGACTCGCATCATTATGACGTCGGAGAGCGGCTCCCGGCCATGAAGCTGCCCTGGCGATAAGCTCCTGTACGTGGAGGTGTCCCAGCATCGCAGCGCGTGCCAATGCAACTTCGGGATCCTCTTCTGCCTGACCTAGCAGATCCCTGCGGACCCGGTATTGTGTCCAAGGCTCGTTGGACTCCAGCAACCAATCGATCAGCATTGAACAGGATTCAATCATATACTTAGAGTATAGCCGATCGGAAGGTATGCATGCCTCAAACTCGCCAAATCCCGGTTTTTATATGGCGCTGGATGAAGACGCTAAGCCGGCGCGTGGTGCGCACCTATAATGGGAAAAGCCGCATGAGCAGGATGGTGCTGCTGCTGACCACCACCGGGCGCAAAAGCGGCTTGGAACGCACAACCCCCCTGCAATTCGAAGAAATCGACGGAGCGTACTATGTCGCATCCGCCCGCGGCCGGCAAGCGGACTGGTTTCGCAACCTGCAAGCCGACCCACACGTGCGGGTGCGCGTGGGCGAGCGCCAGTTCGATGCCCTGGCCGAGGCGATTACGGACCCCGAGCGGATTGCCGATTTCCTGGAATATCGCATACAACGCCACCCGCGCATGATCGGTACGATGCTGCGGCTAGAAGGGCTGCCGAGCCGGCACACACGGGTCCAACTGGAGCAGTTCGCTGCTGAGAAGGCCGTGGCGGCGCTGCACCTTGTGAGAAGTCAGGATGCATTTCCAGGGAGCACGATGTGAGGGTCAAATCCTTCCTGTTGCAATAGCTGGTCCAGGTGGTCCAGCAGAGTCTCTAATCGAGCGAGCAGGAGGGGGTCGCCAGTAGCAGCGGCGGCCAGCACGGCGGCGACATCCAACCGCATATCTACCGACAGGCGGGCGCAGCGTGTTTGCACCTGTTCCAGCAGGCGCTTTTCACCGGGGTGCAGCTCCCGGTTGAGTGCAAACAGGATGTCGAAATAGCTGGCCAATAAAGCGGCCAGGCGGTGGTTGAGGCTCACCAGGTCGCCGCGCCGGGTGGCCTTTTCAATTTGAGCCTTGTAAGATGGAATAATGCCGCGCAAGACGGGGTGGTTGAGAGCGATGATGTTGCGCCGCAGCGCATCCGGGTAGGGTTGACGGCAGGTGTCCTGCATTGCCGCGAACCAGCCATCAGGGTCGTAGAAAACTTCTGAATGACGCACGGTATAGGCAAAGCAGGTGGAGTAGCCCAACGAAGCCAGGTTCTCTTGATAGATACGCTGAATTTGCGCTTCCATCCAGGCGGCATCGAAGTAGACTGCGTCGATCTCGATGCCGCTGGCGGCATGCATCCACTCGTCGCCCGGCCCCCAAAAGGTCAGGCCCAGGCTGAGACGAGAGGCACCGCCCGCTCGCTCGACGATCAAACGACGCTCTTCCAGCGGGATGTCCTCGCGGGTATATACGTACAGGTCGATGTCGGAGGCAGCGTCGCTCATCCCGCTGCCCTGGGAGCCGCCAACCGCTACCGCGACGACCTGCGGCAGGGCGGAGAAGAGCGAGGCGAGGCTTTTAGAAAGAGATTCGTGGAGGGGATTTACGGCAAGCTGCCTTTCTGATGGTCATGCAAATAATATTTATATCTCAGCAATCCGATTATAGCAGCAGCTAAAACCACTTCATGGACAATAGTACTTTTATGTATAATTGATATTGAGGCTTCAATGAATTTCGATATAGTCCGGCAGTATAAACCCCAGATTATTCAAATTGCCCAAAGACATGGAATTTCGCATGTCTATGTGTTTGGAACGGTTGCCCGCGGAGAAAATGATCCCTTGAGCGATGTGGATTTTCTGGTAGAGAT
Source organism: Anaerolineae bacterium (assembly GCA_041301395.1). Lineage (GTDB taxonomy): Bacteria > Chloroflexota > Anaerolineae > Anaerolineales > UBA4823 > CTSoil-045. The sequence goes on along the minus strand of JBFYSP010000031.1, from coordinate 7,953 downwards.
GGTGGAAGGGGCATCCCTGTTTGGTGTGGCTGGTTTCTGCTATGAAACCGAAAAATTACTTGGCGTCCAAGTCGACGTTGTTCCCCTGTCCGTGCTCCCCCAGGTAACAGATCAGGAGTTTGTTAGGAATATTCAAAGAGAAGCGGTCGCGCTATGAGGGACATTTCAAAGCTTCTCAATGACATGCTGGATGTCATCATAGCCATCGATCATTACACAGCCTTATCCTTCGACGAGTTTCTTGCCGACGATAAAACCCAGGACGCAATCATGTTCAACCTGGTTGTCTTGGGTGAAGCAGCCAATAGAGTCCCGGATGAATTTCAAGAAAAACATCCGGAAATCCCGTGGGCTTCTATTATTGGGACAAGAAATGTGATCATGCTTGGTTATGACCAGGTCAAATTGCAGATCGTCTGGGATATCATCCAGAAGAACCTGCCGTCTTTGAAAGAACAACTGGCAAATCTGATTTAAGATAGACCGAGCTTTTGGCCAGGTAAGAAGGCCATCGAATTGAGTATTTCCGTTCGGAGCTACCGTTACCTTTATTAATTTTCTCCAGTCCCGGTTTCACATATATGACCCATCTACCCCGCATCGACGCTCACATTCGCCCGGCACAAGCCGCCGACCTGCCGGCCTGCGTTGAGGTATACAACCAGTCGCTGAGCGATATGCAGGCTCGCCACAACTTCCCGCAATCACCCTCGTATCCATTTAACGAAATGCTGGCGCTTTACCAGCATATTCTGGAGACAGGCATCTTTTATGTATCTGAGGTAGATGGCCGAATTGGCGGGATTGCCTGCGCCATCCTGCGCGAGCGGTGGTGGTTTCTAGCCGGCTTTTGGGTGCGGCCGGGCATGCAGCGCAGCGGGCTGGGCAGGCCACTGCTACGGAAGGTGTGGCAGGCAGGCCAACAGGCTGGGGCAAGCCAATTTTTCGTATGGTCGTCCGTCGACCTGCCCGCTATGGCAACCTATATGAAGATGGGCATGCTGCCGGGATACCAGATTCTGACCTTCGAAGGCAAGGCACTGCTACCGCCCGAGCCGCCTGCGGGATATGCACTGGAACCGCTGGATAAAGATTTTGCAAGCCGGATCGACGAGTGCACCCTGGACACCCAACGCCAGGTTGACCACGAATTTTGGTCCCGAACTGGCGCCCGCGGCTATCAGGTGCGTAACCAGGGCGAGCTGATCGGTTATTTTTACCAGGCGGATGGGCTGATCGGCCCGGCAGCCTGGATCGACCCGTCCCATGCAATACCCCTGCTGACTTTGGCCTGCCAGGCAGCCGCCCTGCAGGGCACTACCGTACGCCTGCGCATACCCGGGATGAACCACGCTGCCTTGCACTTCGCCCTGGGGAATGGTTTACAGCTGATCGGTTATTCACACCTGCTGCTCACAACGCCCTTTGGCCGGCTGGAGCATTACCTGCCCTCCGGGCCAGGCTTGTTTTAGGCAGGCGGCGAGTGGTCCAGATCATCCCCTACCAGAGCCGTTGGCCGGCTGAATTCCGGCAGATCGCCTCCCTGCTTAAACAAGGGCTGGGTGAGATGGCGCTGCGCATCGACCATATCGGCTCTACAGCAGTGCCCGGCCTGGCGGCGAAGGATGTGATCGATATCCAGGTGACGGTTGCGGCTCTGGACGAGCGCCTGAGGCAGGCATTCGATGCGCTGGGCTTGCCCGGCGCGGAAGGTATGCAGCACGACCACCGCCCGCCGGGAGCAACAGGCCCGGATAGCGACTGGGAGAAGCTGTACTTTCACGAGGCTCCGGGCGAGCGCCGGGCGCACATCCACGTGCGAATGGCGGGCCGTCCCAACCAGCGCTACCCGCTGCTGTTTCGAGATTATCTGCGGTCGCACCCCGCCAGCGCGGCAGCCTACGCCGAGCTCAAACGCCGACTGGCAGTCGCGCTGGCAGACCCCCACGCAGGGCAGGAGGAGCACCTGCCCCGCGTGGCTTCGATCGACTATCCCGAGGTGAAGGACCCGGCGGTCGATCTGATTTATTTCGTCGCCGAAGACTGGGCAGCCGCAACAGGCTGGAAACCTGACACTGCCGACGGATAAAAAATCCCGCTTGACAGCCCGGCTCACGCTCGTTAGAATGCCTCCCTCATGGACGGGGTCACTTTCTCCCTGCTGCTGCGCGGCCTGCTGATCGGCTTTTCGATAGCCGCACCGGTGGGCCCAATTGGGGTGCTGTGCATCCGGCGCACCCTGGCAGAGGGGCGCACCGCAGGCGTTCTGACCGGGATGGGGGCAGCCACCGCCGACGCGCTGTATGGCTGCATCGCCGCCTTTGGCCTGACCTTCATCTCCGCATTCCTGGTGCGCCAGCAGGATTTGCTGGCCCTGGTAGGAGGCGCATTCTTGTGCTACCTGGGGGTGCGCACTTTTCTATCCAGGCCGGCCGAGGGAGCTGCTCCTTCGGGCAGCAGCAAGAGCCTGCTCGGGATGTACACCTCCACTTTCTTCCTGACCCTGACCAACCCGCTCACCATCCTATCGTTTGCCGCGATTTACGCCGGGTTGGGGCTGGCAAGCATCTCCCAGGCGCAGGGCAGCAACCAGGCGAGCGAATACCTTTCGGCTGCACTGGTGGTGCTGGGGGTCTTCCTGGGCTCGGCAAGCTGGTGGCTACTGCTGAGCGGTATCGTCAGCCTATTCCGCAGCCGGGTCACGCCTGGCACGCTGCGCTGGATCAACCGCATCTCCGGGGTGATCATCCTGGGTTTTGGGATAGCCATGCTGATCCAGCTGATGATGGGCGTATAATTATCCCGGCTCCCCACAGGATGAGCCCCGACACCAACCTCGAAAGAAGGAAACAGCATGGCAAAATCGATCCTGATCATTGGTGGGGGAATCGCCGGGCTGGCCGCCGGCTGCTACGGCCGGATGAACGGGTACGACACCAAAGTTTTCGAGCTGCACGAACTGCCCGGTGGGCTGTGCACGGCCTGGGAACGCAAAGAATTCATCTTCGACGGCTGCATTCATTACCTCTACGGCTCCGGCCCCGGACAGCCGTTTTACCGGTTGTGGGAAGAGCTGGGCGGCGTCCAGGAGCGCCCCATGCTGCACCACCAGGATTTCATGCGGGTGGTCGATCGGGACGGACGGGCTTTTACTTTATACGCCGATCCGGACCACCTGGAGCAGCACATCCGGGAGCTTTCCCCGGCAGACGCCCCGCTGGGCAAGATGTTTGCCGATGGCATCCGCTCGTTTATGCAATTCGATATGTCGCGACTGGTAGCCCAGCCACGCGCCATGATGAATCCGCTGGACTGGGGTAAATTCTTCGCCAGCATGATGCCCTACCTGGGACCGCTGCTGCGCTGGTGGCCGCTGGATGCAGCTGCGTATGCCCACCGCTTCCAGGACCCACTTTTGCAGAGGGCTATCCCGCTGGCTTTTGGTTGGAACGAAATCCCGATGATGGCAGCATTAATGCAGCTGGCCTACATGCACAACCGCAACGCGGGCTTTCCGGCAGGCGGCTCGCTGGAATTCGCCCGGGCAGTCGAAAAGCGCTACCTGGCGCTGGGCGGTGAGCTTTACTATAAAGCTCAGGTAGAGGAAGTCCTGGTGGAAAACGACCGGGCAGTGGGCGTGCGGCTGTACAACGACGATGAATACCGGGGCGACTACGTTATCTCGGCGGCGGATGGATATAAAACAATATTCAATATGCTGGATGGGACATATTCCAGCCGGGCGTTTCACCGCATGTACGACGGGCACCTGCCAATCCGCCCACAAATCCAGGTATCGCTGGGCATAGACCGCGACTTTTCGGGCGACCCGCACTGGGTTACCTACCTGCTGGACCAGCCGGTGCAGATCGCCGGCGAGGAGCGCAGTGACATCGGGGTCAAACACTACTGCTTCGACCGCAGCCTGGCGCCGGCCGGCAAGTCCTCCCTGGAAGTGATGCTGGCCTCGGATTACGATTACTGGCAGCGCATTTATGGACATAAGCTGTACGATACCGAGCAAATCCAGGTCTCGGATATCGTGATCGACCTGCTGGAGAAATATTATCCCGGCTTGAAAGACCAGGTCGAGGTGGTGGATGTGGCCACGCCGCTCAGTTACGAGCGCTACACAGGCAGCTGGCAGGGATCCACCACCGGCTGGCTGCCCACGCGGCAGACGATGCTAATGCTGCTGCTGGGGGTGAGCAAAACCCTACCGGGGCTACAGAACTTCTATATGGCCGGCCAGTGGGTCGAGCCAGGCGGGAGCCTGCCGCTGGCTGCCGCATCCGGCCGCAACGCCATCCATACCATCTGCCACCAGGATGGCCAGCCGTTCGTAACCAGCACGCCATAAGCCTGCTGCGAGCTTCCTTATCGCAGGTCATGACTACAGATTCAACTCCTGGATCAGCAGCGCCAGACTGACCCAGCGCGGGGCAAAAGGATAAAAAAACCGCCTCCGGCGGGCTGCCATTGGCGGTCAACTACTTTACCACGAAGGCGCTGGCCAGCTAACAGCCAAGGGTCTTAGTAGCCGGAATATCCCGGGACTTTCTTGCGCCCGGCGCCACCGGCATACCAGGCGATGTCAAAAACTAATGCCAGGCCAACCCACAACCAATCCAGGTTGTTGATCGGGAATACGAGCACGTACATCAAGGTTGCCCACGGGGCGAAGATCAACCCGAGCAGAGGCCAGATAAAGGTGGTAAACGCGGCGTTTACCTTTGCCGGTACCAGCAGCCAGTAAACCAGAAAAGCAAAACGCGGCCCGAGAAACATGAGTGTAGCAAAAAAGCAGCACATAGACATTCTCCTTTGGTCAAAACATTGATGAAAAAAAGCCTTGCTGTATTTAAGAACACCGTTCCTTTTCTGGAGTTACTCAACATTTCTATTTCCGGTGGCGCAGAACCCACTTCCATACTTCCACCACCAGGATCACCGCAATGCCAGCCGCAACCGGTATCAGCAGGTGCTGAACGTCCAGTGCGACCGTATCAAAAACGACCTGCAGGAAAGGCACGTAGACCACCAGGAGCTGCAGTGCAATCGTCGAGAGGATTGCCCAGATCATCGAGCGGTTGGTGAACAGCCCCAACCGAAAGAGCGACTCTTCTTCCGAGCGGGCTTCCAATGCCAGTGCCAGCTGGGCGAAGATCAATGTGGTAAAGAGCAGCGTCTGCCAGGTCGGATCGCCAGCTTGATAGGCAATGTAACCGATAACAATGGAGATGATGCTCATCACAATCCCGATGACAACGATAAAAGCCAGCATCCCGTGACCGAAGACACTCTCCGTGGAGGAGTAAGGCGGGCGCTTCATGACATTTTTCTCCGCCGGCTCCACGCCTAGCGCCAGGGCCGGCAGGCCGTCGGTGACCAGATTCATCCACAGGATTTGCAGCGGCAACAGAGGAATGGGCAAACCGAGGAAAGGCCCAATCAGCATGACAGCAATCTCGCTGGCGTTGCAGCTCAGCAGGTACTTGATGAAGCGCCGGATGTTGTCATAGATCACCCGGCCTTCTTCGACTGCGGCCACAATGGTGGCGAAGTTGTCGTCCAGCAGCACCATGTCGGCAGCTTCTTTGGAAACATCCGTGCCAGTAATGCCCATGGCAACGCCAATATCCGCTTTGCGCAGCGCAGGGGCATCGTTAACGCCATCGCCGGTCATGGATACAATGCGCTGCTGATCCTGGTAAACCTGGATCAGGTTCAATTTGTGCTCGGGGGAGACCCGGGCGAAGACCGACACCCGATCGGCTATTTCCTTTAAATCGGCAACTGACATCTTATCCAGTTCCTGGCCGGTGATAAATTCATCATTGTCGGTCATGCCGAGCTGCTTGGCGATATGCAGGGCGGTAAGCGGGTGATCGCCAGTAATCATCACCGGGCGGATACCAGCCGTCTTGCACAGGCGGATGGCCTCGGTAACCTCCGGGCGTGGCGGGTCGATCATCCCGAACAACCCAAGCAGGATCAGGTTCTGCTCGACCGCTTGCAGCTCTTCCTGGTTGGGTTTGTGATCAAAGCCGCGCAGCCCGACACCCAGGACGCGCATGCCTTTCCCGGCCAGGGTCTCGTTGCCGGCCCGGATGCGCTCTTTCCAGCTATCATCCAGCGGCTCCAGACGGCCTTCCACCCAAACCTGGCTGGAAACTTCCAGCAAGCCATCGACCGCGCCCTTCGTGAAAGCCATGTAGGAGGGAGGCGCTTCCGGCGTAACCCGCCGCTCCCAGACAGGCACCAGGCTTTCCGGCAGCTCTGAGGGCGATTGAGGTGTACGGTGGACGGTTGTCATGCGTTTACGCACGGAGTCGAAAGGAAGCTCGGCAACGCGCGGGAAAGCCACCTCCAGGACATCTTTCATGATGCCGTATTCGGCAGCCGCCAGAACCAATGCCCCTTCCGTGGGGTCTCCAACCGCCGAGCAGCCTCCCTCGCATGCATCCCCCTGGCGCACCAGGACGGCGTCGTTGCACAGAGCTCCGCTGACCAAGAGCAGGTCGAGGGTGGGCACAATGACCTCCGGTTTCTTACCTTCAGGTAGATCGAGGAAGAAACGCTTTTCATTCGAGCGCTGCACCAGGTCGAGGCGATGATTTGCAATATCCAGGGCGGTGACCGTCATCTTATTTTGGGTCAGGGTGCCGGTCTTGTCGGAGCAGATCACACTGACCGAGCCCAGGGTTTCAACGGCAGGGAGCTTGCGGATCAAGGCCCGGCGCTTGAGCATGCGCTGCGCCCCCAGGGAAAGAGCAATCGTCACCACGGCGGTCAGGGCTTCTGGGATGGCTGCTACCGCCAGGCTGACGGAAGTCAACAGCATATTCTGGATATTCTCCGGCGAGCGGTCACGGGCGATCCCCAGCAAGAAAATAATAGCCACCAGGATCAGGGCGCCAATCGCCAGGTACTTCCCCAATTTATCCAGGCGCTGCTGGAGGGGCGTTTTCTCCTCTTCCACCGACTGGATCAGGTTGGCAATGTGCCCGAGCTCGGTCTGCATGCCGGTTTCGGTGGTCACGAACTCGCCCCGCCCGTAATTGACGATTGTGCCGGAGTACAGCATGTTGCGGCGGTCACCCAGGGCTTTCGGGGTGTTAAACACCAGGTCGGGATTTTTTTCCACTGCTTCCGACTCGCCTGTCAGGGCAGCTTCCAATACGCGCATATTCTGGCTGGCCAGGACTCGACCGTCAGCCGGAATAACATTACCGGTCTCGAGGATTACGATGTCGCCCGGCACCAGCTCGCGCGCCGTGATCTCCTGCAACCTCCCATTGCGGCGCACCCGCACGGTAGGCACAGCCATGCGCTTCAGAGCCGCCATGGACTGCTCTGCTTTCATTTCCTGTGTGTAGCCCAGGGCGGCATTCAGCACAATGATCGCCAGGATGACAAAGCCATCAATATAATCTTCGGGATGCTGGGCAAGGACAAATGAAATCACCGCAGCTGCAAACAGGATCAGGGTCAAAATCCCAGTGAGCTGTTCGCGTAAAATCTCCCAACGGGTTCGCCCACCCCGCTCTACGAGCTCATTGGGGCCTACCTGCTCCAGCAGGAGAGCGGCCTTCTCGGAAGGTAAACCCTGGGAGGGCTCCACACCCAGGGTGGACAGGGCATCGGCAACAGTAAGCCGGTACCACGCTGTCTGGGAATCCCCCGGGGGTTGATTGGGTGCTGTCGCTCGATCAGCCATATTCACCTCATCATGATGAGACTTCGCGCCAGGTTCAAGACGCAAGAATAGTACAATTTTAACCGATGTCTTCGATTATTGACCAGCTGCCGGTGCAATCCAGGCCGACTCCGCCTCCGATCCATAATATAATACCCCAAACACATCAGAAGGAGCTCCAATCGTCATGGAAAAAACCAGCCCGACAGCCATTTCTCAACTGGCTCTGCCAGAACGCATCCTGCTTGGCCCAG
>JBFYSP010000006.1:0-7006 GCA_041301395.1 Anaerolineae bacterium | reverse complement strand
ACAACGACCGTAACGCCTTCTCCGACGCCTACACCGGATGCCTACCAGCCTTACACCATCGATGCCCTGACCAATCGTGACTATGGGGAGGGAACGATCACCGCCATCGATACGATGGACGCAAACAGCTATTTCACCCGCACGCTGATCTCCTATCCCAGCGATGGGCTGTCCATCTACGGCTTTATGAATACGCCCCAGGAGCGACCTGGGCGCCCTGGTCCGCCTTACCCGGTGGTGATTGCACTACATGGCTACATCGACCCGGTGGTTTATAACACACTCGATTACACCACCGGCTACGCCGACAACCTGGCACGCGCTGGATTCCTGCTGCTGCACCCAAACCTGCGCGGTTATCCGCCGTCTCAGGATGGTGATAATCGCTTCCGGGTTGGAATGGCTATCGATGTGCTCAACCTGATCGGCCTGGTACGCCAGCAGGCCGGAAAACCTGGTCCGCTCGCCCAAGCCGACCCTGAACGCATCGGGCTGTGGGGGCACAGCATGGGTGGCGGAATAACGATCAAGGTGCTCACCGTGGACCCCGGTATTCGGTCTGCGGTGCTCTATGGCGCCATGAGTGCAGACGACCAGTTGAATTACGAGCGCATCTTCAACTATTTCTCGGCCGGAACCCGCGGTGAGGAGGAGCTGCAAACCCCAATGGATGCTTTCCAACGCATCTCGCCGGTTAACTTTCTGGATCGGATCCGGAGCGCAGTCAGCATTCACCATGGGAAAAATGATGTCGATGTGCCCCTGGCCTGGTCAATTGATTTATGTGAACGTCTGAATGCCTTATCTACTCCAGTCGAATGCTATACTTATGCAGATCAACCGCACACTTTCCAGGGAGCTGGGAGTGAATTGTTTATGCAGCGCGTGGTCGATTTCTACAACCGCACACTGCGTTGATTGGCACACCGACCGGACTTCGGGAGACATCCAATGGCGTTAGAAGTTGTTCTGATCTTCATATTGATCCTGGCGAATGGCCTGTTATCGCTTTCGGAAATGGCTATCGTGGCATCCCGTAAGGCGCGCCTGCAGCGCCAGGCAGATACAGGAGATAAAAAATCCGGGGAAGCACTTTCGTTGGCGCAGGACCCGTCCGATTTTCTCTCCACCGTCCAGATCGGCATTACCGCCATTGGTGTAATGGCGGGAGTATTTGGCGGAGCCACCATCGCCGATAATATTGCTGCCTGGTTGAATCAGTTTAGCAAGCTTGCCCCATACAGTAACGCCATCGCGGTCGGCATTGTTGTCCTGGTCATCACCTACTTCACCCTGATATTGGGCGAGCTGACCCCCAAACGCCTGGCACTGAACAACCCGGAACAGATTGCCCGCAGCATTGCCCGCCCAATGCGCAGGTTGGCTCGCTTGATGTCTCCGTTAGTACGGCTGCTCAGCCTGTCGACTAACCTGGTCTTGCGCCTGCTTGGCATCCGGCCGTCCGAAGAGCCGCCGGTTACAGAAGAAGAGTTCAAAGTCTTGATGCAGCAAGGCACCCAGGCAGGCGTTTTCGTGGAAGCCGAGCAGGATATGATCGAAGGCGTGCTGGAGCTGGCAGACCGCCGGGTGATTGCGCTGATGACGCCTCGCACCGAGATTATCTGGCTGGACCTGGAGGATGAACCGGAAGTCAACCTGCAAAAAATCAGCCAGAGCCAGCATTCCAGGCTGGTGGTGGCGGAAGGCGACTTGGATAATGTCCAGGGCATCATCCATGCACGTAATCTACTATCCCGAGCGATCAACGGAGAGCCGCTGGATTTGCGTGCCAGCCTGACTCACCCGTTGTACATCCCGGAAAGCATGCCTGCGTTGAGAACACTGGAACTGTTCCGTCAATCGGGGACTCACGTGGCGCTGGTGATCGATGAATTTGGCTGGCTGCAGGGGTTGATCACCTACTACGATATCCTGGAAGCCATCGTTGGGGATATGCCCTCTAAGGGTGAGCCCACCGACCCGCGCATGGTTCAACGGGAGGACGGCTCCTGGTTGATAGACGGCAAGCTCCCGGTCGAGGACTTCAAAGAAGCCTTCGACGTTGCCACTCTGCCCGACGAATCCACCAGCTATTACCAGACAATGGGCGGCTTTTTTATGACATACCTGGGTCGCATCCCGAGCGTGGCCGATTATTTTGATTGGGGCGGTATGCGCTTTGAAATCGTTGATATGGATGGACTGCGAGTGGATAAGATATTACTCACACCCGACTCGTCAAAAATTTCCAACCTGGAGCCCAGCCAGAAAACCTGAATTGGTCTGAAACTATTGGGAAAATAGGAGGACCTATGAAATACATGATTAAACGTGCTGTTGTCATCGGTTCTGGCACTATGGGAGCTGCGATTGCGGCCCACCTGGCAAACGCCGGCGTACCGGTGACCCTGCTGGATATCGTGCCAAATACACTGGATCCACAGGAAGCTCAGAAGGGACTTACTCTGCAAGATCGAGCCGTCCGCAACCGGATCGTCCAGCAAGGCCTGGAGCGGGCCATCGCTTCTCGCCCGGCGAGCTTCTTTTCCTGGGACCATGCCGCCCTGGTTAAAGTGGGCAACCTGGAGGACGATTTCGACTGTGTTGGACAGGCGGATTGGATCATCGAAGCGATCGTTGAGAACCTGTCGATCAAGCGCCGGCTGATGGAGCGCATCGATCATATTCGCTTGCCGGGGGCAATTGTCAGCACCAATACCTCCGGCCTGCCGGTAGCTTCTATTGCCGAGGGGCGCTCGGATGGATTCCGGCAACACTTCCTGGGCACGCATTTCTTCAACCCACCCCGCTACCTCAAGCTGCTGGAAATCATCCCGACTGCTGAGACGCTGCCGGCCGTTACCGAGTTTATCTCGTTTTTCGGTGAATATCGCCTGGGCAAAGGCATCGTCAACTGCAAAGACACACCAAACTTCATCGGCAACCGGATAGCCTTTGGCCAGGCAGCCTTTGCGTTGGATTACATCCTGGAAAACGGCTATACCGTGGAGGAAGTGGATGCCATCACCGGCCCAATCATGGGTCGCCCCAAGACGGCAACGTTCCGCCTGATCGACCTGGTGGGCATTGATGTGTGGGATCATGTCGGGCGTAACCTGGCGCCAGCCATCCCACATGATCTGCATGCCTTGAAATACCTGAAATCAGAGCGGGTCAACAGCCTGATGAACACCTTGCTGGAGCGCCACTGGCTGGGTACCAAGAGCAAGGTCGGATTTTACAAAGAAGTCCGTGCCGCCGATGACAGCAAGGAATTTTGGCCGCTCGACTTGCAGGCGCTGGAACATAAACCGCCACAAAAAGTGCGCTTCGACTCCATTGGCAAGGCCAGGGACAAGGAAAAACTCGCCGACCGCTTACAGTCCTTGCTGGCCGGTGAAGACCGCGCCGCCCAGCTGGCGCGTGCGCTGACTTATCAGGGGCTGGCCTATGCTTCCGAATGCATCCCGGAGGTCGCCGATTCGCCTGTCCCGATCGACGATGCCATGCGTTGGGGCTTTGGCAATGATGCCGGGCCATTTGAAATCTGGGACATGTTGGGGGTCGCCGAATGCGCCGCGGCGATGAAAGCGACCGGGTTCCCGCCAGCGGCCTGGGTGGGCCAGATGCTGGAGGCCGGGATCGAGAAGTTTTATCAGAAGCAGGCTGGCCAAGCGATTGCCGTTTACCACCCGGCCTCGAAGAAGTACCAGCCTATCCCTAGACCGGCAGGTGTGATTTCCTTGAGCCGGGAAAAAGCTGCCGGCAAGCTAATCAAGAAGAATGCCGGCGCCAGCCTGATCGACTTAGGCGATGGGGTAGCCTTTGTCGAATTCCACGCCAAGATGAATATCCTGGACGACGATACCTACGGTATCCTGATCCATGGGATGGATGTAGTGGAGAAAGATTTCGATGCCCTGGTCGTGGGCACCGAATCCGACCATTTCAGTGCTGGAGCAAACCTATTTCTCATCGTCATGCTGGCTCAAAACGGCCAGTGGGATGAATTAGAGCAAAAAATCAGTATGCTCCAACAGACCAACCTGCGCGCCCGATACTTCCCCAAGCCGGTCGTGGTGGCGCCGGTGGGCTATGACCTGGGCGGCGGCGCCGAGCTCACCCTGCATGCCAGCCGTGTCGTTGCCGGCGCCGAGCTTTACACCGGCCTGGTCGAGATCGGCATGGGGCTTATCCCGGCCGGCGGCGGCACTAAGGAAATGGTTCGCCGGCTGCTCAATCCTGCTATGCGCACAAAAAACACCGAGGCGCTCCCCTTCCTGCAGCGCATCTTCGAGCAGGTTGGCATGGGCAAAGTCGCCACCAGCGCCGAAGAAGCCCGTCAAATGGGCATCCTCAATCCGCAGGACAGGGTGGTGATGAACCGGGAATACCTGATCGCCGAGGCCAAGCGGGAGGCGCTGCACATGTCCGACAGCGGCTACGCCCCGCCCATGCCAGAGAAAATTTATGCCGCTGGGAGAGATTCCCTGTCAGCCCTGCGGGTGGGAATCTACATGATGAAAGAAGGCTGCTACATCACCGAATACGAAGCCGTGATGGCAAACCGGCTGGCCAATGTGATGACCGGCGGCGAATTGAGCCAGCCCACCTGGGTTGACGAGCAGTATATCCTGGACCTGGAACGCGAGGCATTCCTTGCCCTGTGCGGCGAGGAGAAAACCCGCCAGCGAATTTGGACCTTCCTCCAGACAGGGAAGCGCATCCGGAATTAATACCTATATGGGATGGAGGAACAACCATGATGATCCCAACTGACCCCAACCGAGACCCTGTCATCGTTGCCGCAGCACGAACAGCGGTCGGTAAAGCCAGACGTGGCAGCCTGGTCACTGTTCGACCGGATTCGATGGCCACAGCGGTTCTGCAGGATTTGCTCCGCCGGGCACCGACCGTGAACCCTGCCGAAATCGATGACGTCATCCTGGGCTGCGCGTTCCCGGAAGGCGAACAGGGTATGAATATCGCCCGCATGGTGGCGCTGAGCGCCGGGCTGCCCGCATCAGTCCCGGCTGAAACCATCAACCGGTTTTGCGCTTCCGGCTTGCAAAGCATTGCCCATGCCGCTTATGCCATCCACGCCGGGCAGGCAGCCACGATCATTGCTGGCGGCACCGAATCAATGAGCATGGTGCCAATGACCGGCTATAAATTTTCTCCGATGCCGGCAGTGGCGCTCGAAACGCCTCAATATTTCACCAACATGGGTCTGACCGCCGAAAATGTAGCCGCCAAATACGGCATCAGTCGCACAGATCAGGATGCTTTCTCACTGCGCAGCCACCAGAAGGCTGCCGCGGCAGTCGAAAGCGGATTGTTCGACCCGGAGATCGTGCCGCTGCAGGTAGAAATCGTCTCCCCGGGCGGCAATGGCAGCCTCACCCAGCGGAATACATTCACCTTCCAGCGCGATGAAGGCCCGCGCGGGGATACCAGCCTGGCTGCGCTGGCAAAGCTGAAACCCGCATTTAAGGAAGGCGGCACCGTGACTGCCGGCAGTGCTTCACAGATGTCGGATGGCGCCGCGGCTGTCCTGGTCATGTCCCGAGCCCGTGCGGAAGCATTGGGTTTGAAGCCACTGGTACGCTTCATTGCATTTGCCGTTGGCGGCGTACCCCCTGAGCTGATGGGTATTGGGCCGGTTGTAGCCATCCCAAAGGCCCTGAAGTACGCCGGTCTGTCGTTGACTGATATTGACGTGATCGAGCTTAACGAAGCCTTTGCTGCCCAGAGCCTGGCTGTAATGAGCGAGCTCAACCTGGACCCGGAGATTGTTAATGTCAACGGTGGGGCTATCGCCCTGGGCCATCCGCTGGGCTGTACCGGCGCCAAGCTGACCACCCAGATCATCGCCGAAATGAAGCGCAGGGGCGCGCAGTTCGGCATGGTGACCATGTGCATTGGCGGCGGAATGGGTGCAGCAGGAATTTTCGAAAATATCGCCTGAAGATGGTACATTTCCGACCTGAATCCATAGTCCGGCTGAATTTTGCTTGAGTTTAATCCATATCCACAGAGGAGATAGAAGTATGACCGAAATCACAATGAAAGAAATGGTCGCAAACCACCAGAAAGCCTTCCGGCCGGATGCCGCCGAAGGGCTCGACGCCGTAATCCAGTACCGTCTGACGGGCGAGGAAGCCGGCGATTACATCATCACCATCAAGGACGGAGCCTGCAGCACTGCGGAAGGGCTGGCTGAGAACCCCAACATGACCCTGACGGCAGATGCCCAGGATTTCAAGGATGTTCTGCTAGGTCGAGCCAATGGGATGCAGTATTTCATGCTGGGCAAGCTCAAGCTAGCCGGCGATCTTAACCTGGCGATGAAACTCACCAGCATGTTCAAGATGAGCGGGCAGAATTAATCACTGCAAAGGGGGCGCCCAGATGGCAATCTTATAGCCGGTGCGCCCCCATCATTTCTCGCGGAGAGTTAATCCCCGAGTAGATTAAATCTTTAAATAGATCGATCGATACTGAATCGATGTTATGTTAGCTGCGCGGCCGGGTAAACCAGATATATCCATATGCCAGAGCGGTCACGGCTAGCACAGCGAAGATGGTCCATACCAGGGGCGGATAATTCGCAATCAACAGGTGGCGCAGCAAGCCGATCGCCCCTAAAGCCGCGAAAAGCGCTTCCACTTCTACCAGGATAGCTACCTGACGGTACTCAGTTGCCCGGAAGGCGCGGAAAGCTCCCCAGGCCAGCGCAAGCAGTGCGGCGCCAAACAGGCGGGTCATCAACGGATCATAAGGCACCCAACCTACTGCGGTCAAGCTATCTCCGGGGATGATCAGCAGAAAAGCGCCAATGATGAGACAGACGATAGCATCGATTAAGAATATGGCTTTGGCAAATTTCGACATATTAACTCCTTGAGAATCCACGCAATGCTTTGCAATTTATTCTATTTTAATCAATTATTTCTAAAACAGATTAGAAGATTATGCGGCATATATCTATCCCTCCCGGGCTGAT
>JBFYSP010000284.1:0-5407 GCA_041301395.1 Anaerolineae bacterium | reverse complement strand
AACCCCAAGGTCAAGTTCATGCACTGCCTGCCGGCTTTCCACAATCGCGAGACCAAGGTCGGCGAAGAGATGTACCAGCACAGCGGCATGGAAAGCCTGGAAGTAACCGAAGAAGTTTTCGAATCCGAGTATTCCATTGTCTTTGCCCAGGCGGAAAACCGCATGCACACTATCAAAGCGATTATGGTCGCTACATTGGGAGATTGATTTCATCCGTATGCGGCGCACGCGGCGTTCGTATGCGCCGTATACGGCACTGCGCTTTCTCTTGCGACCAGGCATGGAGGCAAAGGAATTCCGATGCATGATATTTCCTACCATCTGAGAGCTCTGCAGGCACCCATGAAGGCCGCGCTGGTAGAGCTGGTGCGTATCCCCAGCGTATGCGACGAAGGCGCCGGCGGGTATCCGTTTGGCGAGGCAGTGGACCAGGCGCTGCGCAAAGCGCTGCAAATCGCCGGCGACCTGGGGTTTAAGACTTATTACGACGATGGCGGATATTACGGCTATGCCGAGGTCGGCGAAGGGGAGGAGCTACTTGGCATCCTGGGGCACTTGGATGTGGTTCCACCCGGCAAACGAGAAGATTGGACGAATGACCCCTTCAACCCCGTGGAAAAAGACGGCATGCTGTATGGGCGCGGCACCCAGGACGACAAAGGTCCGCTGATGGCCGCTCTGTTTGCGGTAAAAGCCCTGCTGGATGCCGGCGTTCCGTTCAACAAGCGCGTCCGCTTCATCTTTGGCACCGACGAAGAGACCCTCTGGCGCTGCATCACCCGCTACAAAGAGATAGAGGAGCTGCCTGGGATGGGTTTTTCGCCCGATTCCCGTTTCCCCTTGACCTACGCTGAAAAAGGGCTGCTCCAGCTGCGCCTGGAAGGCGCCAACCAGAGCGGCGTCACTCTCAGAGGCGGTTCAGCCTTCAACGCAGTGCCGGATGCGATGCTCTACACCGGTAAGCGTCAGGTTGAGCTGGCCGGCAAGCTTACCCAGCTGGGGTTTCCTTACCAGGAGCTGACCGGCGGGATCGAAGTTAAGGGCAAGGCCGCTCATGCCATGCTGCCTGAGGAAGGCATCAACGCCATCGCCCGCCTGTGCCTGGCACTGCAGGCCATCGGCATCGAGTCCAAAGCCATCAATTTTATTGCCCAGGAGATTGGGGAAGATCCAAACGCGACGAAAATATTCGGTCCATGCGCCGACGAGCCTTCCGGAAGGCTTAAATTCAATGTCGGCAAGATCGACCTGGGTGCGATAGAACAACTCTCCATTGATTGCCGTATCCCGGTGACCGTGGACAAGGAAGAGGTTGTAGCGAAGCTCATCGCGGCGGCAGCTAAGTATGGACTGGAATACAGGGAGTTCGATTGGCTGGCGCCGATCTACCTGCCGCTGGACCATTTCATGATCGAAACCTTGATGAAAGTGTATCGCGCCTTGAGCCGGGACAAGGTCTCGCAGCCTGTCTCTTCCGGCGGGGCTACCTACGCCCGCGCCATGGATAACTGCGTGGCCTTCGGCGCCCTCCTGGTGGGTGAGGAGCTGACCGAGCACCAGCCCAATGAGCGTGCCGTGCTCAAGAATTTATATAAAGCCATGGAAATTTACGCGCATGCCATCCACGAGCTGACCAGCTGATTGGGTATCAAGAATAGAAAGCCAGGATCAGAAATGACAACGAAGACTGATAAGCAGGTTAAGGAAATCCGAGAGCCAACCCTGCTGGATGCGCTGATCCCGCTGATCTTCATGATCGTCATGCTCGCCCTGTCGATCGTCATATACGGCCGGGATGCATCTCTCGGTCCCCTGCAGGTATGCTCATGAGCGCAGTGGTAGCAGCAGTTGTGGCGCACAAGAATGGACACTCCTGGGAAAAACCGGGGGAAGAAATCGTAAAAGGCATCTCCCTAAGCATTGGAAGGCCTGCGTCAGGCGCCTCTGACAGACCTGAGTAAATAATCGTCCATGAGTACCATGGTGAAAATAACCACAGAAAAAAAGATACCTGCAGGCTAGCGCATGAACAGTGAAAGAATTGGAACCGATTTAGAGACCCTGCCAGCCATTGCGCCGGAGCTGCTCGAGTGCATGCGCAAGCTTGGTAAATTCATGATCGCCTCCGGCAACTCGGTTGGCGTGGTCGAAAACACGCTGACCCGCATTGCCCTGGCATACGATGTGCAGTGCGAAGTGATCGCCCTGCCAAATATCCTGATGATCAAGATGGGCCAGGGGCAGCAAGTTTTGTCCGATTTCTCCATTCAGCGTTCTGCAATCCTCCCGCTCCATCAGATCTCTGCATCGGTGGAATTGATAGACCAGGTCATGAAAAAAAGCATCTCGCTGTCCGACGCTTCCCGGCAGATCGATCGCATCCTGGTCATGCCAACCCGCTTCCATGTGGTAGTTGTGGTCTTTGGCTACGTCATTTCGATCATTGGGCTCACCTTGCTCTTTCGCCTGGATATCGAAGCCTTGCTGGTGACAGGATTTGCCGGTCTGCTGGTAAGCCTGCTGATCCTGGCGTTCAAGAAATGGACGCGCTTCGACCTGCTGCTTCCAGTGATTGCTGCCGCCCTGGTATCGGCCTTCATTTTCGGTTTGACCAAGTTGGGATTGGTCTTCGGACCGTCTAATTTGATCATTCCTCCCCTGGTCACCTTCCTGCCCGGCGCCACACTGACTACCGGGATGATCGAGCTGGCATCCAAGCACCTCTTATCCGGCTCAGCCCGCCTGATGTATGGCGCCGCTACGCTTTTCTTGTTGTTCATAGGGATTGGGATCGGGCAAAATCTATCGACTTTACCCGATTCTCTTGTATACATGTACGAAGCCAGTGTATTTCCCTGGTGGGCTCCGCTGTTGGGCACTCTGCTGTTTGGGGTGGGAACTTTCTTGCGGCTTTCGGGCGCCAACCGGGATTTATTCTGGATGCTTCTGGTGCTCTACATCGCCATGATCGGCCAAACCATCGGTGAGCAGTTTTTCAGCCCTTATATTGGCGCTTTCTTGGGCGCCATGTTGATGGCGCTAAGCTCCGAGCTGATCGCCCGCTCGCCGCGGCGTACCCCGGCACTGGTCTCGCAAATGCTGGCCTTTTGGTTCCTGGTTCCCGGGGCGCGCGGCCTGCTGAGCGTGACCAGAATCTTGAGCGAGGACTTACAAAGTGCCATGGTAGGGGTCGGCGAGATGCTGGTATTGATCACCGCCATCACCCTGGGCGTTTTCGTCGGAACGCTGATCGTTTCGGCAAACAAATTCGTTCCGGTAACCACGGAAGCGGATCCCACGCAATCGATTGCCATATAATCCTATGCTAACCACCATTCTGTACATCATCCTGGCTATCCTGGCCGCCACAACATTATTTATCGCAGTGCGCACCTACCTGTTCGAAAGGTCGCGCGGCGCCGTTGAGAAAATCGAGGGGCTGCCGGTTGACTCCCAACAAGTTGCCGAGCACCTGGCGGCGGTGGTGCGCTGCCAGACGGTGCCGCTGGACGAAACCGGTACGCCGGACCCACAAGCCTTTCAGCAGCTCCACCAAATGCTGGAAGTAACCTATCCTCTGGTGCATAAAAAGCTAAAAAGGGAGGTGATTAACGGTTACAGCTTGCTGTACACCTGGCAGGGCAGCCGGGCAGATCTGGAACCGGTGATGCTGATGGCGCACCAGGATGTGGTTTCGGCCAATCCCTCCGACTGGACACACCCGCCCTTCGCCGGAGAAATCGCCGACGGGTTCATCTGGGGGCGCGGCACGCTGGATATAAAAAACCAGCTGATCGGTATCATGGAAGCCGCCGAAGCACTGCTGCAGCAAGGCTACCGCCCTGAGCGCACCATCCTGTTTGGCCTGGGGCACGATGAAGAAACCGGCGGAGTCAACGGCTGCAAGGTGCTTGGGCAGCAGCTCAAAGCGCGCAACGTCCACCTGGCCGGAATTGTCGACGAGGGCGGTGGGATCATGGCCGGCCTGGCAGCCGGGGTGCGCGGCCAAATCGCCCTGGTCGGGGTGAGCGAAAAGGGCTACCTGACCGTCGAGTTTACCGTCAACGGCCAGCCCGGGCATTCCTCCACTCCCCCGCCACAGACGGCCATCGGCATCCTGGCACGCGCCCTCTCCCGATTGGAAGCCCACCCAATGCGTGTTTACCTGAACCGGCTGCGCCCGATGTACCACGGTATTGGCCATGCTGCCCCGCTGCACATCCAGGTTGCCTTTGCCAACACCTGGCTTTTCGGGTGGTTGCTGAAGCGCTGGTTGGTGCCTCTCCCCGAAATGAATGCCAGCATGCGCACAACGACCGCCCTGACGATTATCAATGGCGGCGTGGAAGACAACACCATCCCTGGCGAAGTCAAGGCCATCGTTAACTTCCGCCTGCTACCGGGAGATACCATTGCCGAAGTGCTGTGGCATGTCAAGAAAGTGATCAAAGACGAGCGAGTAAAGTTCAAACCGGTCGAGGGCAAATTCAATGAAGCCCTCCCCATCTCCCCGCAGACCGGTCCGGCTTATGACAGCCTCGCATACGTCATCCGCCAGGTGTTTGACAATCCGCCTGTCGCTCCATACACGATGCTGGGCGGCACCGACTGCCAGCACTTCGTCCCGGTGTGCGACAATATCTACCGCTTCACCTCCCTGGTGATGGACGAGAGCTTCATGGGGCTGGAGCACGGCATCGACGAGCGCATCCCGATCGAAGGCATGGCTGGTATGGTCAAGTTTTACGGCCAATTGATGCAAGTTTGGGGAAGCAAGGAAATGCGAACAGGTAAAATAGAATCATCTATCCATAATCCACGCCGGTAACTCAGTCATCGACAACGGTGTTAACCATGCGAGTACTGGTACCTTAAGATCATTACATAGAGAGAAAACCATGACAAGCCTGTTTGGTGTCAATTCAGAAGTCGGCAAGCTGCGCAAAGTAATCGTGCACCGTCCGGATCTGAGCATGAAACGCCTGACCCCCACCAATCACGATGACCTGCTGTTTGACGATGTCCTGTGGGTAGAACGTGCCCAATGGGAGCACGACCAGTTTGTCAAAGCCATGCGCGAGCGTGGCATCGAGGTGTTCTACCACCTGGACCTGCTGGCCGAAGCCCTGGCAGCCTCTGATGCAGGGCGTAAGAATGTAATTGAGATGGTGGCCTCCGAATATACCGTCGGCTGGTCGCTGATGGATGAGGTGCGCCAACACCTATCCGGGATGCAGCCGGATTTACTGGCCAAGCACCTGGTAGGCGGCTTGACGATCGGCGAGATGGAAGCTGCAGGGTTTGACCTGGCCAGGTTCAGGAAGATCTCCCTTGGCGCAGCCGCAGTTGATGACGACGGCTTTTTTGTCCTGCCGCCGGTGCCGAATTCGCTCTTCCAGCGCGACCC
>JBFYSP010000261.1:0-3373 GCA_041301395.1 Anaerolineae bacterium | reverse complement strand
CCGAGGCGACGCTGGCCAGCACGCCGATGAAGACGATGATGTAGACGATCATGGCGCGCGGGGCGATCTTGACCAGCTTGCGGATCAGGGCGGCCATCAGCCCGGCGACTTCGGCCGCGCCGGCGCCCATCATGGCAATCAGCGTCACGGCCAGCGCGCCGAAGCCTTGAAAGTTTGGAACGAAGGATGTAAACAGGAAGCGGATGCCATCAATACTCAGCAGGCTATTGATCGTGATGGTCTGTTCTATGATTTCGTAATCGACATCCTCGCTCCCCACACCCGACAGCGTGTATTCGCTGACGTCCTCATAAAAGTCGGGGGTCACCTCCTGCGGGAGCGGCACGGCGATCAGTTCGGTGACACTGACACCCGTCAACGACAAAGCGGCGGAAAGGACGATAACACCGATGATTAGATAAAAAAACATCAGCACCGGATGGGGCACCTTGTTGCCTACCCGCTCGACGGCGTTCAGCAGTTTGTCCATGAATGAAGGTTTGCCCGGATTTGCTGCAGAGTTTGCGGTCATAGTTTCCTCTAAATAATTCGCAAAGAATCTGGTAGTTAATGATTAGATAGTTTCCCTCAGAAACTCGGCCAGCAGGCGCACGCCCACACCTGTCCCGCCGAGTGAGTCGTAAGGCTTGGACGGCCGATCAACCCAGGCAGTTCCTGCGATATCCAGGTGGACGAACGGATAATTGCCCACGAAAGCTGCCAGGAATGCGCCGGCAGTGATCGAACCCGCCGGCCGTCCACCGATGTTTTTGAGATCTGCGATCTCGCTCTTGATCATCTGGTGGTACTCATCCCACAGGGGAAGCTGCCAGACCCGCTCGCCGCTGGCCTCGCCTGCCTGGCTGAGCCGGTCCATCAGCGCCTGGTCGGTTCCCATCATACCGGTGGCATGCGAGCCAAGGGCGATGATGACCGCTCCAGTCAGGGTCGAGAGCTCGACAATTGCCTGCGGCTGGTAGCGCTGGGCGTAGAACAAAGCATCCGAAAGGATGATGCGCCCTTCTGCGTCGGTATTGAGTACCTCGATCGTCTTGCCGCTCAAAGTCTTGACGATATCTCCCGGACGGTAAGCGTTGCTGCTGGGCATGTTCTCGGCCGCCGAGACCAGTCCTACGATATGCAGCGGCAGCTTCAGCTCGGCGGCAGCCTGCATGGCGCCGAACACGGCGGCCGCCCCGCCCATATCTGATTTCATCGTCTCCATGGCTTCAGGCGGCTTGAGCGATAGACCACCGGAGTCGAAGGTCAGCCCTTTTCCGACCAGGCAGATCGTCGGGACGCCTTCTTTCGCTGCGCCATACTCCATCACAATGAAGCGCGGCTCGTGTTCCGATCCTTTGCCGACAGCCAGGATGCCGCCAAAGCCCTGCTCGACCAGCTGGGGCATGTCCAGCACGGTTACCTTGAGCCCCACTCGCTGCCCCAGCCGGAGCGCTTCTTCGCCCAGTTCCGGCGGGTGCATGGCATACCCCGGACCGTTCACCAGGTCGCGGGCAAAGTTTACGCCGCGGGCAATCGCCTGGCCGCGCGCCACGCCGGCGCTTACTTTCTCGTCTTGCTGCGTGAACACCGTGGCGCGTTCAACGGTGAATGTTTGCTCGTCGGTCAGCCCGGTGCGGTAGCGCCAGAAGCGGTAGCTGCCCAGCTCGATTCCTTCGGCAAATGCCTGGGCGGCGGCTTCCGGGTCCAGCCCCAGGCTGCCTTGCACGCTAATCGTCACTGCCGCCACCAGCAGCTTCTGGGCTTCCTTGATGGCCGTCGCCGCGGCTCGCCGGATCGTCTCGGCGCCGGCTTTTTCGCGCTTGCCCAGGCCAACCAGCAGCAACCGGCGGGGTGTGAGGGCGCCGCGCGGGTAAAGCAGCATCACCTGGCCGAGGCGGCCCTTGAAATCGGCCGGCTCCAGCAAGGCGGACACTTCCTCCGCCAGCGGGGCATCCTCGAAGCATCCCAACACCGCCAGGTCGGATGGCTCGCGCAGGAACTCTCCAGTTTTGATCTTAATTTCCACAATTTCTCTCCTTACTTCACTCGTCACCTTGAGCGAAGCGAAGGGTCTAGATTCTTCGCTTCGCTCAGAATGACCTTCGGTTTGTTTGACCCTTGAAGTTAGGTCCCTTACTTTCTGTTAAAGAAAGCGGCAATCGCATCATCTGCCGTGCGCAGCTCCAGCACATTGCCTTCGATTTGGTAGGTCGCCGCGCTTTGCAGCGCCGCCAGGTACTGCGCCTCCTGGTCCATGATTTCCGCTGGGCCCTCGCACGCCATCATGGTAGATGCCAGTGGACCAATCGTGATCTTATTGCCGTCGATTGTGTACGGTCCACTAAAGTTGTTGCACCCGGCGCTTCCGGAAATGTTGCCATCTGTCCCAAATTCCGCCGTCAGGGTTGTCCCTTCCAGCAAACTCACGGCTGCCTGCTTGCCGTTATTAAACAAAGTCGCCTCCCAGCTAGAACCGGATAGCTCCTGGGATTGGGCCTGGAAGACGGCCAGCGCGGCGCCATCCTCCCCGCTCAGAGTAAGCTGGTCGCCCTGGATGGCAAAGGTCTTGACCTCACCCAGGGTTGCCAGGTAGGCGCTTTCCTGGTCCATCACCGCTTGCTCGCACATCATCATGGTGGATGCCAGCGGCGTAGCAACGGTGAGGTTCTTGCCGGAGACGGTGTAAGCGCCGCTGTACCGGTTGCAGCCGGCCGAGCCTGCCACCCGGCCATCGGTAGTGAATTGCGCCGAGATGCCGGTTCCGGCGAGCGGTGCTTCCCCTTTCAGCTCGCTGAGCGCCCAAAATTTGCCGGTCAGATCTTCCGCTTGCCCGGAGCTTGTTGATCCGCACGCCGCCAGCAAGAGCAGCGCCACGATGCAGACACTAATTAAGGACCATTGTTTGTTCATCAGATATCTCCTTGTTTGTAAATGTGATATGTCTTTCTAGTTATCTCGGATTATCCGGCTGCCTGGGCCAGCTCCTCCAGGTAGACAATGGCGGTCTCGATGCCCCGCTCAAACATCTCGATGCTGTAATGCTCGTTAGGTGAGTGCAGGCCGTCGCTATCCAGGCCATAACCCATCATGACGACCGGGATTTTCAACAGGCTCGCCATATCGGCCACCACCGGGATGCTGCCGCCGCCGCGTGTGAACACCGGGGAATGGCCCCAGGCTTTCTCGTAAGCACGCGCAGCCGCTTGCATCTCGGGCAGGTCGAACGGGATCAGGGCCGGCAGGCCGGAGGTCACCAGGCGGACGCTGACTTTCACCGTCGGCGGGGTAATGGCTTCGATGTACTCCTTCAGCAGCCGGTATATTTTGTGGGGGTCCTGGTTGCCCACCAGGCGCGAGCTGAGCTTGGCGC
>JBFYSP010000255.1:0-4110 GCA_041301395.1 Anaerolineae bacterium | reverse complement strand
ATGGCCCTGGAACCGGAAGCATTACTCAATAACCGTTACCGGATTGTCGAAATCCTTGGGCAGGGGGGAATGGGTTCGGTTTATCGCGCCGTTGATGAGAACCTGGGCGTTGATGTGGCAGTCAAGGACAATTTCTTCACCACCGAGGATTATGCGCGCCAGTTTCGCCGGGAAGCCACCATCCTGGCCGGCTTGCGACATCCCAACCTGCCGCGGGTAACCGATCATTTTGTTATAGAAGGCCAGGGCCAGTACCTGGTGATGGACTACATTGCCGGCGAGGACTTGCGTCAGCGCATGGACCGACTGGGTATGCTCTCGGTAGAAGAAGTGGTCAAGATAGGAGCGGCCATCTGCGATGCGCTGGATTACCTGGCCGCCTGCAGCCCACCCATCGTACACCGCGATATCAAGCCTGGAAACGTTAAAATTGACCCGAACGGCCAGATTTTTTTGGTAGATTTTGGCCTGGCAAAGATCCTGTTCGGCTCGCAGCTGACCACGACTGGTGCCCGGGCCATGACCCCCGGCTACTCGCCTCCCGAACAATATGGCTCCGCCCGTACCGACGCCCGCTCCGACCTGTATTCCCTGGGCGCCACACTCTACGCAGCATTAACCGGCTACGTCCCCGAAGATGCCCTGAACCGCGCTATCGACCAGGTACACCTGACCTCACTCCGCAAATTAAACCCATTGATTCCCCGGCGCCTGGCCCAGGTTATCGAAAAATCGATGGCGATCAAGCCGGACCAACGTTTTCAAAATCCCCTCGAATTCAAAGAAGCGCTGTTAAATTCGCTGTCCAGCACAAGGCGCAACGCCGACAACCTGGAGTTACTCGTGGCCCCCCCTCCTGAGCCTTCGGCTGTGGCTGCCCATAACGGACTGGCCGATGGGGCTGTCCTGGCTGCCTACTCCGGGGACGTGCGATCAGGCCCACCCTTGCTGCCTCCTACAGAAAATGGATCCGTTCGCCGTCCGGGCGGGCGCCCCAACTCGCCCCGCCGCAAAGCCTTCACCCCCCTTCGCGGGGTATTATACTTTCTGGGTATCGTGCTGATTGTCGAAACCCTGCTGGTTATCAATCCATCCATCCAGGACATCTTGGAAGGTTGGGGCCTGCCCAGCCAGGCGGCCGAGTTTATCGGAATAGATGCCACCGCCACTCCCAGCCCCACCCTGGCAACAACCATTGCCGAAGACATGATCAGCTTGAACAGCACCATGACCGCCTTCGCATCCGAGGTGGTTGCCAACCAGACCCCCGCTCCGCCCCAGTCGGTCACCAGCACCTTGCAGCTCAGCTCCACCCCGACCGGCACCACTACGCCCACACCCACGAGTTCACCCACCCCAAGACCCACCCAGCTCGGCGGGAGCGATGGGCGCGTGGCATTCGCCTCTCAGCGTGACAAAGTTCCCCAGATCTGGGTGGCGGATTTGCCCTCCCTGCAACAGCGCCAGGTCACAAATCTACCTGAAGGCGCCTGCCAGCCGGATTGGTCGCCGGATGGAAGCTGGCTGGTGTTCACCTCCCCATGTTACCGCAATCAAGAAGCCTATCCCGGCGCAGGCCTGTTCCTGATCAACGTCGACGACCCCGACGCCCAGCCCGTGCCCTTATCCAGTGTCCCGGGGGGAGACTATGACCCGCGTTGGTCTCCTGATGGCACCAAGATCCTTTTTACCTCCCAGCGCTTTACCGGCCGTCCACGTCTGTTCACCATCAGCCTGCCGGATCAAACCGTCACCCTGGTGGTAGAGACTTTCGAACGCGATTACCAGCCGGCCTGGTCTTCTGATGGCAGCAAGATTGTCTTCGTGGCAACCAACAAAGGCGTAAATGAAATCTGGACCATGAATGCCAATGGTACCAACCGCCAGCCGGTCACCCGCAGCAACAACGCGGTCGACTCGTCCCCGGACTGGTCGACCGATGGCACAACGATTCTATTCACTCAGAATGAGGTTGGCTTTTTCATTCCTAAGCTGATGGCCGTAATTTATGGTGCCGAACGGCCGGAAGAATTCATGATAAGCCCGGTGAACGTCCCGATGCGCGAGGCGCGCTATTCCCCCGATGGCCTGTGGTTGATCTTCGAAAGCTGGCCGGAGGGTGGCAACCATGACATTTACATCATGACCGCCAACGGCTCCAACCGGCAAAGGATCAGCGACAACCCGCTAAATGATTTTGACGGCGCCTGGGGAATTCTCCCGAAGCCTTAGCACAAAACGTGCTTCACACAATGGCAGGAGGTGCCGGCGCAACCACTTGCTTTCCTATTCCCTTGTTACCTGTTCCCTGGTTGCCTTTTCCAACAGGTATTTATCCCGATTTGCCTGCCGGGCCACCTTCCCACTGCTCGTCTTTAGCAGCCAGTTCCTCCCCACCAGGTGGACAGTACGCAGCACAATATCAGAGCCTTTCGTTACCTGGCGGCGGATTTCCTCAGCAACGGCCTCAGCCTCCTGGGTTGTATGTTCTTCTTCCAGCTCCGCTACGATCACAACTTCTTCGGTACCGGCCTGCTCATTGTAGATTCCAAAAGCCACCACCCGGCCCGGATGGACGCCCTTGACCTGGCCGGCCAGTCTTTCCAGGTCCTGCGGATAGATATTTTTACCGCCGACAATGATCAAATCCTTCTTGCGCCCGGTAATATACAGCTCTCCATCAGCCAGGTATCCCAGATCGCCGGTTAAATACCAGCCGTCCTGAAACGCCTTCTCCGTCATGTCGGGGCGATTGTAGTATCCGCTCAGCATGAAATGACTTTGCAAAGCAATCTCACCCAGGGTTCGCTCTGGCAGCGGGCGGCCTTGCGCATCCACCACCCGCACAGCCACACCCTCGATAGGCGTTCCCGCCGAAAGCATCGCCACCGCCAGCGGATATCCTTCCCCAGCAGGCACAGCCACCTGCCGGGAAATCAGCGCCTGCCGGTCAACCCAATCCACACGCACGGGCACGTCCAGGCCACCTTGTGTCACGGCAAAAACATTCTCTGCCATCGCGTAGCAGGTAGCCAGGGCAGCAGCTTTCAGCTGATAGGGTTTGAACCGCTCGAGGAACAGCTGGTGGCTCTGCAGGTACATTGGCTCGGAACAATTGATCACCGCCCTCAGGCTGGAAAGGTCAACACCATCCAGGTCCTTATCACGGATTTTTTGTGCGCAGAAATTATATGCAAAATTTGGCAACCAGCACAGGCTGCCCTGGTAATCGGATATCGCCCGCAGCAGCTTGTGCGGGGCGCGCACCCAATCAAACGGCGATAACAAGACCAGCGGTATGCGGCACAGGATCGGCATGATAAAGCCGGCAATCAGCCCCATATCGTGGTACAGCGGCAGCCAGCTCACAATGACATCCTGGGGGTTCAGATGCAGCGCCTGGGCGTAGGACTGCAGCTGGGCAATGACTGCCTGGTGCGAAAGAGCCACCCCCTTTTGCAGCCCGGTGGTGCCTGAGGAATGCTGCAGCAGGACAATTTCCTCAGACGGACGCTCTAGCCCGGATAGCCCTTGCCAGTCAACCTCACCCGGTTGGATTTCATCGCTCACCAGGATAGCCCTTACCGAGCTATTGGCGCTGGCGGATTGCACTTCACCCAGAAACTCCCGGTAAGTGATCACCGCTGCCGGGGCGGTAATTTCAAACAACGAGGCCAGGGAAGCCCGGTACTGTTCCGCCGACAATTTCTCGGTTAAAAACGGCATGATGGAAGGCACCGCCCCTTGCAGAATGGCCCCGAAGAATCCGAAAACCAGGTCCAGGCCATGATTCAAGATCACAACCACAACCTCCCCCGGTTGGATGCCCGCTCGCTCCAGGCCAGCTGCATACCCAGCCGACCCTTGCAGCAGCTGGCGGAAAGTCAGGCGCTGCTCGGGCTGCCCGCTTAACAGCAAGGTCAGGCAAACCCGGTCGGGAATTTCCAGGTATGCCTGGGAGAGCAGCCGTGAAACAGTCTCCGTCATATCTGCCGCTGGCGGATCAGCGCGGCAAGCTGCTCCAGGGAATCGAAGGTCGCCGCATTGAGCTCCGTATCGTCGATGTGGGCGCCGAAATTATCTTCCACAAATAACGCCAGGTCTACCAGG
>JBFYSP010000179.1:0-14827 GCA_041301395.1 Anaerolineae bacterium | reverse complement strand
AATGCATCGAGAGCCCGTAAAGCTGGCGCGATAACCCCACGGCGAAATCGGCGATATCGATCATCTCCTGCACTTCGCCGTGGCCTTCGGCGCGGATTTTACCCATCTCCAGCGAAACCAGATCACCCAGCGGTTCTTTGAACTCACGCAAGGCATCCCCCAGGTCGCGCACCACCTGGCCGCGCCGGGGGGCGGGTACATCCCGCCACTTCAGGAAAGCGGCATGCGCCGTCGCCGCCACCTGTTCGTAGACGGCCGGCGTGGCCTGGATGATCCTCGCCAGCGGTTCGCAGGTGGTGGGGTTGTAGGAGACTAATTCTTTGCCGGTGTGGTCGGCCAGCCAGCTATCCGGGCCGGTGCAACCGCCAGGATTGACATCTTTGATGGTAAGTTTTTCGAGGATGGGGTTCATGGGGGTGCTCCGAGACAGGTTTAGGTGATTTGAGTATAACATGAGTTACCATAGGCGGCATTTTTTAGATGATCCTGGTGTGGCAGTGCATGTCGAGCTGCGCATCGGAACGCCGGATAATGCATTGGCCTGCGTGCGGACTTCCTTGAAGGATATGACTGTCGAATAGCAGGCAATCAGGGGGAAATTATCAAGATAATGTTGACAATCTAAATCCACAAATGCTATACTTGAGCAACCGTTTTCTACCCAAGAGTTCCCAGCCACAGTTCCCCAAGGAGGAAACCATGCAACACCTTATGTCTCGACGAGCCGTCATCCTGGTTGTGCTCGTACTTTCGCTTCTATTGGTTCCGGTGGCTTCGGCCGATCCGGGATTTTTGACCGGCGAACCGGCTATGCTGACCCCGGTAGCTCTGGGAGCCAGCGTCAAACCGATCATGACAGTCGGTGAGATGCTGCCCAACGGCTATCGATTTGAGACCCTGCCGGATGGGATTGGCCTGGTGCCGAATGGTAATGGCACGCTGGACGTCTTCGTGGCTCACGAAGCTTCGCTGGTACCTTTCCCGGCGGTGGGTACTGTCCCGTACGGCCAATCCGATTTCACCAACGCAGAAATCTCCCAGTTGCGACTACACCAGGGCACTGGAGGCGTGCTGCAAGCATGGAAGCCTCTCACCAGCGATGCCAATTACCAGCGCTTCTGTTCGGCTTTTGTGGCGAGTAAAGAGCACGGCTTCCAACACCCGGTATTCTTTGCTAATGAAGAAGCCACAGATTTTGTCTCGCCGCCTCCGCTGGCTGCCTGGCCTCCAGACCCGACCAACCAGCGTCAGGCTGGCCTGGTGGTGGTACTTGATACCAAAACCGGGAAGTATCATTCCATCCCGGGTATGGGCCGCCTGAATCACGAGAATACCATTGTTGTGCCCGGTGGTTGGCAGGATGTGGTGGCGCTGACCGGCGACGATACCTTCTCGGCCCCTTCAGCCCAGCTGTACCTGTATAAGGCCGCCTCGGCGAAAGACTTGCTGGCCGATAACGGTGGGTTGTATGCCTTTGTTTCGGATGACCCGGCAATCAACGATTATGGCGACCTGTCCGGCCCCGCCAGCGTCAGCGGGCACTTTATCCCCGTGCCGCGCGACATCGCCCTGGGCGACCAAACCCCGCTGGAGAACTGGTCGAACGCCAATAATGTCTTCCAGTTCATCCGCATCGAGGATATGGCCTACGACAAGAACGATGCCCGCACGATCTACATCGCTGATACCGGTGAGCCGCGCGCCATCCCCGACCCGGCAACCGGCCGCCTGCGCCGCGGCTCAAGCAGCACGCAAGGCCCATACCCCAACGGCCGCATCTTCAAGCTGGTGATGAATGCATCCGATCCGCTGGAGGTGGACAGTCTGTCGATCCTGATCGACGCCGACCTGGGTGGCTATAATAACCCCAACGTTCTGCACCAGCCGGATAACATTGACACCAGCCTGGGCAGCCTGATGATTCAAGAAGACCCCGGCAGCCATAATGGCCAACGCTCGGCATTCCCGAATGCTACCAGCGCCCGTGTGTGGCGTTATGACCTGACCACCGGCGCCCTCACTGTGGTTGCTGAAGTGGACCAAAGCCTGACCCCGGCCTCACCAAGAGGCGCCTGGGAATCGAGCGGTATTGTGGACGCCTCGGCTTTCTTCGGGCCGGGTGCCTGGCTGCTCACCGTCCAGGCTCACACGTTGTGGATTGAGAGCGAGCTGCGCTCCATTACCGATACCACGCGCAACCCACCGGTCACCGGCGATGTTATGTTCAAGCGAGAGGGCGGGCAACTCCTGCTGCTCATGGTTCCAGGTTCTTAACCCCCCGTAACCACTCCTGTCCCTGAGACGATGCCTGCCAGGCGCAACCTTCACGCCTGGCAGGTTTTTTATACTTTGGCTACCTCGGGTTTTCCTTCCAGAATCATTTTTGCGGGTGGATTGCCATCCTGGCCAGGCGGTCGACGCGCTGGTTGTCACGGTCCGAGGCGTGGCCGCGCACCCAATGCCAGCGGATTTCGTGGGATTGCATGGCTTGATCCAAATCCTGCCACAGATCGACGTTGGCCAGCTCGCCATCTTTGCGGCGCCAGCCGCGCCTGCGCCAGCCGGGGAGCCACTCGGTGATCCCGCGCTTCAGGTATTCCGAGTCGGTGAACAGCTCGACCTGGCAGGGTTGGCGCAGCGAGCGCAGAGCCTGGATAGCGGCAGTCAGCTCCATGCGGTTGTTTGTGGTATCGGATGCGTGACCGGTGATTTCTTTAATATGTTCGCCGGAGCGCAGCAAGGCCGCCCACCCGCCCGGTCCCGGATTGGGATCGCAGGCGCCGTCGGTGTAGATAGTCACCTGCGGCTTATCGTTCATGGGGTGGGGGTCACTGCGCTGCTGCCCAGGAAACGGTCGGTGAGCGGCGAGATCGACAGGTCATCGGCGGTATCATCCAGCAGGCGCGCCAGATCGGGCACCCGGTCGATGGTGAAGTAGTCGCGGAACAACTGGGTGGCAGCGTCGCTTAGCGCCCAGCGCACCAGGTCCCAGGAAGGCAGCGCCGGCTCGGGACGCGCTTCAGAGAGCAGGTCGACTGCCGCGGCCCATTGCGGGTTGGCGGCGGCGTAATCCTGCAAGGCTTCCCTCGCTGCCTGGCTGAGCGGCAGCATTCCATTGGTGGCTACCAGGCGGGCCTGGTTCTCGGGCTGCAAGAGCCACTTCAGGAACAGCCAGGCGGCCAGCTGCCGTTCTGGTGTGGAAGGCGTAACCACAAACGATGGGCCATATACATTCACCACCGGCTCACCGGAAGGGGAGGGGAAGGGCAGGACAGTCCACCGGTCTGCGTTCCCCTGCCGCTGGAATGCCGCAGCCTGGTAAGGCAAGCCGGACAGGCTGCCCACTGCCAGCAGTCCGTCACGCGCTGAAAATTCCTCCTCCGGCGGCTGGTCGGCCGAAATCCAGGCACAGCCGCGATCGTACAGCCCGCGCAAGAATGTGAAAGCCGCCTCGGTCTGCCGGGTGTCAAAGTTATAAGTACCTTGGTTGTCTCCCGAGGCCAGGATATTGCTGCCGAAGGCGTAAAGCCAGCTCAGCATGGACGGGTGTTCGGTGGAGATGATCCAGCCGCCCAGGGCGTCGTTCTGCAGGTTGTCGTCCTGCAGCTTGGTAGCCGCGGCTGCACAGGCCTGATCGCGAAACTCATCAGGCGTGGCGGGCGGATTGGTAAAGCCCAGCTCGCGCCCCCAGGTCTGGTTGTAGTACAGCAAGGAGGCAAAACGCTGAGCGGGTAAGCCTAAACGACGCCCATCATAGCGGTCCTGCTGCCAGATGACCGGGTAAAAGGCAGCCTGCTCTTCTGCCGGCATGCCCCACAGCGGATCATCGACATAGTCATTCAAGTCCACCAGGCCTTGGGCCTGGTCCCAGGCAATAGCGCGGGGCAGGTAAGCCAGCAGGATATCGGGCCAGTCGCCTTCCTCCAGTGCTTCAGCTCTGGTATACAGCTCGCCCAGGTTGCCCTGGTACTCAGCTTTGACCTGGATGCCCCACGCGTTGGAATCGTTGAAGGTATCCACCAGGCCGTGAAGGATACCCAGGGAAGGGCCGGACCAGTTGTGCCAGAAGGAGATTTCAGTGCCGGAAAGGTCGGCCGGATCCACGCCGAGCGGGTTGGCGGGCGTGGGGGTAAGCGGGATTGCGGTTGGCTGCGGGGTGTCTCGCTGGCCAGGGGTTGAGGAGGGCCGCGCATCCGGCGGCGCTGTCTCGAGCACGGTGGCTGCCGGGGTGCGGCTGGGGCGAAGTAAGCCCGGTTGGGGCTCACGGGTAAACTGCGGTACGGCCGGCTGGCAGGCACTCAGAAGCAGGGCTAGCAGCAGGGCAGCCAGGATGCAAGCCGAAAATGAGGGATGACTGGTGCGGGGATTTTTCGTCATTGTAGAAAACAGGTGTATAGTTTATCACTTTTTTGGACTACTCCAGTACAATTAGGTCATGACCGACCTGACCCAAACCCTTTTACCAAGACTGCGTGCCCACCGGTTGCCCGGCCTGGATTTGGGCGGCGAGCTGATCTACCCAAACTATGACGGCTTCTCGATCCTGAACCTGCCTGCCAGCCTGTGCCGCTGGCTTGGCGTCCCGCCTCCGGATGGGGCCCTGTCCCTGGCAGCGGAGATTATGTCCCCGCTGGGAGACGATTTCCGCTGTGTTGTGTTTGTGCTGATGGATGCTTTGGCGTTGCACCGGATGCAGCGCTGGATGGCCGGCACCTTCTGGGAAAGCCTGGCTGTGGATGGCTTGCTGGCGCCGCTGACCTCGGTGACGCCCAGCACCACTTCGGTTGCCCTCACCAGCCTGTGGACAGGACGCAGTCCGGCACAGCATGGCATCACCGGCTACGAAATGTGGTTGAAGGAGTATGGCATTGTCGCCAACACCATACTGCACGCTCCCATTGCCTATGAGGGCGATGTGGGCAGCCTGGCAAGAGCTGGCTTTGAGCCTGAAAAATTCCTTGGCCAGGCAACCCTGGGTATGCACCTGGCAGCCCATGGTGTGCAGACATACGCTTTCCAGCATACCAGCATCGCCAATTCTGGCCTGACCAAGATGTTCTTCCAGCAAGTGACGGTGCGTTCGTTCAATACGCCAGCTGATCTGTGGATCAACCTGCGCTACCAGGTGGAGAAAGCGACCCCTACCGCAAAGAACGCTGCTGGGGTTCGCACCGGGCGCATGCTGGCAGCGGTTTATTGGAGCATGGTGGATGGCTTTTCTCACCGCTATGGCCCGGACGATGAGCGTACCGAAGCGGAGTTTGCCCTATTTGGCCAGGCTTTCGAGCGCTTGTTCTTGCAGCGCCTCAGCCAGGCTGCCCGGCGTGATACGCTGGTGGTCCTGACGGCCGATCACGGGCAGATCGCTACCCGTCCCGATCCGCATTACGATTTGCGCAATCACCCCGGCCTGGCGCGCCGCCTGCACATCTTGCCGACTGGCGAGCATCGCCTGGCGTATCTGTATGTGCGACCGGGGCAGGTGGAGGCGGTGCGGGAGTACATCGAACGCACCTGGCCCAACCAGTTTTTTATCCTGGAGTCAGGCTATGCCATCGAAGCCGGCCTGTTTGGGCCGGGTAAAACTCACCCTCGTCTGTTTGAGCGGGTGGGCGACCTGATTTTGGTTGCCAGGGGCAACGCTTACCTGTGGTGGGCGGATAAAGAGGACCAGCTCCTCGGCCGGCATGGCGGTCTGCACCCGGAAGAAATGCTCGTGCCGTTTATTGGCGCCAGGATTTAATCGCTTAGCTGGGGGGCAGGTAATCGTGGGGGTTGACTTTGGTGCCGTTGTACATCATTTCGTAGTGCAGGTGGGCTCCGGCAGAGTTGCCTGTGTTGCCAATGGCGCCGATCGTGTTGGTCTGGTAGACGCTCTGCCCGCAGACAACGTTGATTGCGCTCAGGTGAGCATACAAGGTCTGCCAGCCATTGCTGTGGTTGATGATCACAACATTTCCGTAGCCCCAGTTGTTCCAACCGGCGAAAACGACAACCCCGTTATCGGCGGCGTATACCGGATCCCCGGCATCGCCATCGATATCGATTCCGGAATGGTTGGCGTTGGGGTTGTAATCGAAGCCCGAAAGGAAGTGGTTATTGGCTGGCCAGATAAAGACCCCGGCGCCGACCGCGCCCTGGACGGCAGCGCCGCAGGCGCCATCTCCCAGTACTTTGGCGACACTGGGGTTGTCAAGCGGAATTATGGGCATGCTCCAGCTGACAAACTCGCGCTTGCCATCCGGGATGATGACCCAGGTACCCGGCTCAATGCTCGGGTTGGAAAAATCCCCCACCGCTTCCGCATCCAGGTTGTTGCCGGGCCAATCTATGATTGCTTCAGGGTCAACGTTAAAGAACTTTGCCACACCGTTCAATCCGTCGCCCGTCGACCAGCGATGCAGCGCCCCGTCCACCGGCAGGATGTTTAGCTCCTGATCGGGTTTGAGGTTGTGGGGGTTATCGCCTAGTACGAATTGGTTACCCCACAGGATAGTTTCTGGCTTAAGGCCGAATTTATCGGCAATTCCGAAAACCGTATCACCCGGTTTGACCGTATAGGTGATCAGGTCGACGCGAGGGCGGGAGGGGACATCCGTGTGCAGGCGCGCCCGGCGGGTGACTCCGTTTGATGCTGGCTGCTCTGCCAGCTGAATGGAGGCTTTGGGGGCGGCTTTTTGTGGTGTAGGCGTGGGAAGATTGGCGGCCAGGGCGGACGTCTGGGGCTGGCCGGAAACTTGCGCCTGATTGTAGAACTCGCGCAACCCCCAGGCGACGATCAGGATTAATGCCACCAATAAAACATGCGTACCCAGGCGGAGGGCTGTCTCTGCCAGACCGGCTTGAGATAGACTCTGCCACAGGATAAACCAGCGGCTCTTTTGTAAAGGCGTGCTTTCCTCGGTAGGTAAATCACCGGGAAGATCATCATCGGTCATGCAAAATCTCCAAGCAAAGTGATCATAACACCTCGCCAGAGAATCGTCAACCGACCCCCACGCCGCTTGCCCGCAACGATCGGGCGCGATGTGCGCCGCAGCGCCAGGGGCTTTGCCTGAGGGCGATAGTCTGTGGGCAGACTGCAGACCTATTTATGGGATCGACAACTTCTCGACAGCGGAGCGTGCGGCATCTTCTGGAGTTGCCTGGCCAGTGAGTACCTGCAGGGTGGCTTGCTGTAAGACAGGCCCAAGCTCGGTGAGCACTTCGATGGGCGGATAAAGCCGGGAGGATTGCAGGATGGGCTGGAGCTGAGACTGCCAGCTGAAACCTTCCCTGTCCGCCGGGTTCTGCCAGCCCTCCAGGGCACTGGGACGCGGCGGCAGGTAGCCGGCCGCCTGGGTCCAGCGCGCCAGGAAGCGGCTCTCGGTGAGGAATTCGGCCAGGCGGGTGGAAAGCTCGTGGTGTGCGCTGTGAGTATTGCCCAGGGCCCATACCCAACCGGTAGCCAGGGTCAATGGCTCGTTCGTGGACTCTGGCGAGGGAGGGACGGGCAGGGTCGCAGCAGCCAGGGTTGCATCCCCCCCTTCGGCCGGATCAGACGAATTGGCCAGTGCTTCGCTGGCAGCCGGCAGGTACTGCGATGCCCAGACGGCTGCCTGGTCGCCCTTCCCTTCCTGGAAGGCTTGCCAGGCGTCGGCGGGCGCCTGAAGCTCGGCCACCCAGCCGGGCACTACCTCCGCCTGTGAGGCCTGGAGCAGAAAGGCAAGCACAGAGGTCAATATTTCGCCATCTAAGGTTGGGCGCCCCTGCTCGTCGCTGGTGCGCCCGCCTGCAGCCAGGTATTGGCTCAGAGTAAACAGGGCATGCGGGTCAGCGGCAGAGAAGATCATCGGTTGCTGCCCTTCCAGCAGCGCCGTCCAATCGGCAGACGGGGTTGGCACCACAGCTGGGCGGTACGCCCGCAGCAGTGCATCTCCGGCAAAGGGCATGCCAAATTGGATCGTCTGCAGGTTGGCCAGCTGGCGGGCATATTCATACCAATCAGGGTCGCTCATGGCGATGGTCAGACCGTCGTACGGCTGGAGCAGGCCTTTGAGGGCGGAAGCCTGTAAGGTGTCCTGAGGCAGGGCAATTAAATCCGGGCGGGCTTCAGGGGCGGCTGCATTGGCGGCCGCGAGCGAGTCGTACAACCCGCCAGGCCCTGACTCGGCTTTGACCCGCACATCGATCTCCACCCCCGGCATGCGGCTGGTGAATTCCAGCAGGCGCTGTTTGAGCAGGTCGCCGGCCGGGGTACCAGAGTTGGGGTCGAACTGCGGCGGCACCCAGACGGTGAGCACATCCGGCCCGTTGTCGGCGGCCGCCGGCTGCCCGGAGCTGGTGGCTTCTACAGCCGGCGCCTGGGTGGCGGGCGACGAGGTAGGCAGAACCTCCGGCGTGGGGCTCCCTCCCGGGATGGGCAGCGCCGAGCAGGCTGCCAGCAGGGCTGCCAACCCAAGCAGAAGCCATAGTCTTGCGCTAGCCGGAGCAAAAAAGCGGGTCATTCTAAACCGACGGGTTGGCTGAGCAAGGCGATCAGCAGCCGCACGGCATGCTGTACGTCGTTGAAATCGACCATCTCGGAAGGCGAGTGGACGTAGCGGCAGGGAATGGACAGGCAGCCGGCCGGTACGCCGGCATGCGTGAGCTGGATGGCGCGGGCATCTGTTCCGCCCATTTCCAACACCTCCAGCTGGTAAGGAATCTCCGCTTGGCGGGCAGTCTTGATCATCCAGGCCACCACGCGCGGATCGGAGATCATGCCCGCATCACGCACCTTGATGGCAGGGCCTTTGCCCAGGTGGACGTCCATTTTCGTGCCTTTGGGAGTGTCCCCGTTGCTGGTGACATCCACCGCCAGGCCCAGGTCTGGGTCGAGCCCAAAGGCTGCCGTCGTAGCGCCGCGGATGCCAACCTCTTCCTGCACGCTGAAGACAAAATCGATTTCGTGGGGCGAGGATTTCAGGCCGCGCAAAGTCTCGATCAGCACAGCCACCCCGATGCGATCGTCCATAGCCTTGGAAACCAGGCGCGAGCCCATGTCAATGAAAGGGCGCTCGAAGGCGGCTACATCTCCCACCTTAACCGGGCAATCTTCCCGGCTGGAGGCGCCCAGGTCAATGAACAGCTGGTCGATAGCCGGCCCTTTGCCGGGATCGTCGAGCTTTTCCACGCCGATCACGCCTCGTGCCCCATTCAAGAAGTGCACCCGTCCGCCCGGGCAGTTTTGCGCACGCACTCCGCCCAGCGGCATGAAGCGCGCAAAACCGGCCTGGTCGATGTGGGTGACCATCAGGCCAATCTCATCCATATGGGCGGCCAGCATGATCTTCAGGCCATTAGCTTCAGCCTTTCCTTTGCGGGCAAACAGGTTGCCCAGGTTGTCGACCCATACCTGGTCGGCGAGAGGCTCCACCTGGCTGCGCACCAGG
Organism: Anaerolineae bacterium; assembly: GCA_041301395.1. Taxonomy (GTDB): domain Bacteria; phylum Chloroflexota; class Anaerolineae; order Anaerolineales; family UBA4823; genus CTSoil-045. The sequence continues at coordinate 5,414 of JBFYSP010000179.1, read as the reverse complement.
CTGCGCAGGTTTGTTTCATAGCCCGAAGGGCCGTCGGTTTCAACAAGTTTCTGGATCAATGCTTTCATGAATTCTCCTTGGTCAGCGCTCGAGGGCGAAAAGATCCGGGCTCAGGCGGGAAAGAGCGTGATAGATCAGGGCAAACGTGTTCTTCCAGTCGTCCAGGCGGGCAATGCCGGCGGCGGTGTGCAGGTAGCGACCGGGCACGGATAGGGAGATGCTCGGGATACCCAGGCGCTGCTTATGGATGGCTCCGGCGTCGGTGCCGCCGCCTCCGGGCTGGCGCAGCTGGTAGGGAATGCCCAGGGCTTCAGCTGTCTGCACCAGGTGGCGCGCCAGGCGCGGGTCGGAAAGGGTGGATGAATCTGCCAGGTAAATTGCCGGGCCGGCCCCCAGGCGGGTGTTGTAGCGTGTGTTTTCGATGCGCCCTTCATCTGTCTCCCAGGGCGGCAGGTCGTTCGCCGGGGTGCAGTCCAGGGCAAAGGCCACCTGGGGATCGAAGCTATAGGCCGCCACCCTGGCCCCTCGCAAGCCGACTTCCTCCTGCACCGTGAAGGCCGCCAGCAGGTCGATGTTTGGCGGTGGTTGCTGCACCAGCGTGATCAAAGAAGCTACGCCGAAGCGATCGTCCAGGGCCTTAGCCAGCAGGCTGGGGCCAAGCCGGGCGAATTGGGTGGCAAAGGTCGCTCGATCGCCGATATGTGCTTTGCCGCCGTTACCCGGGCCGACATCGATGCGCAGGCTTTCCAGAGTGATCTTCTGGGTAAGCTCATCGCGGGTTGTCAGGTGGATCGGGCGGGCGCCGATCACCCCCGGCACGTGCTCTTTACCGATATATACCGGCTTACCCACCAGCTGCGCGGCGTCCAGGCCGCCGACGGTGTCGAAACGGAAGATACCCTCGCCCTCGTCGTCGGTAAGCATGAAGCCCACCTCATCCATATGCGCCGCCAGCATTACTCGTAGGCGAGCTTGTCCCGCGGTGCTTTTGCGCGGGATCATCTCTCCCTGCCCGGTTTTACTTACCAGCACATTGCCCAGCGCATCGACGGTCACCTGTCCGGCATGCGGGCGGACTTCTTCAAGCACGATCTTGCGGACTTCTCCCTCGTCACCTGATACAGCGCAGGCGTTGCACAGTCGTTCTAAAAGCGCCAGCTGCGCTTCGCCGATCTCTGGCGGCGCGGGGGTGTCCAGTTCCTGATCAGGCATCATAGAGTCGAATCCTTTCATTCCTGGCGCCTGGTTGGCGCTCACCAGGCCAGCTTTTCCATGAATTTATCGTCGAGCAGCGCGGCGAACTCGGCCAGCAGGCGCCCGGCACGGCGGATGTCCTTTAGCGAGACCATCTCGACCGGCGTGTGCATGTAACGCAGCGGGATGCTGACCACCATGGTGGGCAAGCCTTCGGCGACTACCTGCATGGCATAGGCATCGGTCCCTGAGTGATGCGGCATGGCTTCCAGTTTATAGGGGATTTCCAGGCGCTCAGCCAGCTCTTTGAAAGCATTAAACAGAGCCGGGTGAATGTTAGGACCCCAGCCCAAAGTTATGCCGCCGCCCAGAGGGAACGTTTTGTGAGATGGGCTGCCGGGGCCGGCGCCGAAGGTAACATCAATGGCGACGGCTAAGGCCGGTCGCAGGGCAAAAGCCGAGGTAAGTGCGCCGCCCAGAGTCTCTTCCTCCTGGGTGGAGGCGACCGCCCACAAATCCCACTGCAGGCTGCGACCCTGCAGCAGCTCCAGGCAATGCGTCACCGCCGCCACCGATGCCCGATTGTCCAGCGAGTGGCCGGCCAGCAGGTCGTCACTCAGCTCGATGGGCGGCTGGGCGAAGGAGACCAGGTCGCCCACCTGCACCTCCTGGGTTGCCTGCTCCGGTAAGAGCCCAATATCCACCAGCAGGGTCTCCAACGGCGCGGTCTTGCCGCTGACTTCCGGTGGCAGCAGATGGGAAGGCGGCTGCACTACCACACCGGGGAAATCCTGCCGCCCGTGGACGGTGACCAGCTGCCCGGGCAGGACGCGCGGGTCCAGCCCGCCGATCTCTGTGACGCGCAGCAGGCCGTCGCTATGGCCGGTCACCATCATGCCGATGGCGTCCATGTGCGCGGCGAGCAGCAGGCCGGGCCGCGGTTCAGGGCCGCTCCCCCGCTTCAGGCCGTGCAGGCTGCCCAGGCGGCTGATGGCCGTCTCGTCCACCAGCGGCTGCCAGGCTGCCTCAATCAAGCAGCGCACCGGGGCTTCGTGACCGGAGAGCCCGGAAGTAGAAATCAATGTCTTCAGGAAGGATTGCAGATCAGGCATAAGTTTCCATTTTATTAATCAGCGCCGCTTCAGGGATACGGCGTTGGGAGAGTGGTCTCCGTTGGTGCAGGAGTAGATGATGGCGTATCGCTCGGCGGCGGGGGCGGGGCGGTAGGCGTTGCGGTAAAAGTAGGCGTGGCGCTCGGGGTGGGGGAGGTTGCCTTTACCGTTGCCGTGGCGGTTGGCGAGGCAGTGCCGGTTGGGGTGAAGATATAGGTGAATGTAGGCAGCAGGGTCGGTGTTTCGGTGGCCGGCAGTGTGATTACAGGCGCGCTGGCTGCCAGGCTGGCGGTAGCAGTGGGGCGTGATTCTCCTCCGCCGCTGTCCACCAGGTTGACGATCAGCAGCCCGATGCAGTAGCAAGGCAGCGTGGCCAGGATGATTCCAACCAACACTTTACGAACCTGATTGCGTTTTCCTCGCCCGGCGCTCATAAGGGTTATCCGAAACATAGATGATAACACCAGGCTGGCGGCATGACAAGTACAAGGACGACCCCGCGGAAGCACACCGCGGGGCTTCGCTCGCCGACGGACGACGGAAGACCGCCCCACAGAAGAGCACTGCGGGATCCACGACAGCCGACCGCAGACACACTTTTTCGCCTCGCCTCTCCGTGGCGTGTTGCCAATAATGGGGCGATGGCATGGGGTAAAATTGGCCCATGACGTGGATCTATCTCTCTCCGCACCTGGATGATGTGGCCTTTTCATGCGGCGGCCTGGTATGGCAGCAGGCGCAGGCGCACATGCCGGTCGAAATCTGGACGATCTGCGCCGGCGACCCGCCCGCCCGGTCGATTTCGGCTTTCGCCCAGGAGCTGCACGCCCGCTGGGAAGGTCCCTTTCCCGCGACGATCGGGCGGCAGGTGGGCAAAAACCGCCCAATTCGCCGACCCGATGCGCCAGGGGCTTCGCCATCTTCGCAGGCTGTCACCTGGCGCCGCAGCGAAGATATGGCTGCCTGCAGGCAGCTCTCTGCCGCTTACCGCCACTTTTCCTACCTGGACTGCATCTACCGCAGCCACCCACAAACTTCAGCGCACCTGTACCCCGACCGGGATGCCATTTTTGGGGCGCTCGACCCGGCCGAAGAAGGGCTGGTACAGGCGCTGGCGGATGACTTGCTTGCTCATCTACCGCAGGAGGCGACAGTGGTCTGCCCACTGGCCATTGGCGGGCATGTTGACCACCAGCTGCTGCGTAAAGCCGCGCAGCGCCTACCAGGGCCGCTGTGGTACTACGCCGATTTTCCCTATGCCCGCCATGCTGCCGGCGAGCTGGCAGACCTGGAGTTTGCCGGTTGGGAGAGATGTACTTTTCCCATCTCGCCTCCTGGCATGCAAGCCTGGTCCGCAGCTATAGCTGCCCATGCCTCCCAGGTCAGCTCCTTCTGGCCCGATTTAAACACCATGCGGGATGATTTGCAGGCCTACAGCCGGCTTTATGGGGGCATCCCGCTGTGGAAAGCGCCCTCCAATGGGCTCTGAGAGCTTCCCATGAGCAGCATTTGCCTGGATTCGCTCGCGAAAACTTGCGATTCGTCTAAATCTATGCTAGAATCTGATTCGCATTTGTGGCGATTTGTTCAAACATCTATAGTTGCCACGTTAAATCGCTCCGTTGGGAGTGGTTTTATTTTGTTAACACGAACTAAGGGAAAACCATGCCACCTTCATTTTTAACTCGGTCGGGATACGAGCAACTGAAGCAAGATCTGGAACACCTGCGCACAGTAAAGCGGCAGGAGGTCGCGGAACGGCTGCATGAAGCGATCGAGGGCGGCGAGCTGATTGAAGATGCCGAGTATGAGGCCGCCAAGAACGAGCAGGCTTTTGTTGAGGGGCGCATCCAGGAGCTGGAGATGCTGCTGGCTAACGCTCGCATCATCGAAGAAGCGCACGGCAAGATGGACATCGTCCAGGTGGCTGCCACCGTGACCGTTCAGGAGGAAGGTCAGGAGCCGGAGGAGTACACCATTGTCGGGCCGGTCGAGGCCAATCCGCGCAAAGGGCGCATCTCCAACGAATCACCGCTGGGCCGCGCGCTGCTGGACCACAAAGCCGGTGATCGCGTGCGCGTAGACGCGCCGGGCGGCTCGTTCTTTGTCACCATTTTGAAGGTGGAATGATCCGGGGCTAACCAACCAGCCCCGCGCAAGCCTGTCCTGCGCGGGGTTTTTATTTTCTTTGCGAGGAAGCACTTATGACCACCAACTACACCAGCCTGGAATTAGTTCGCCTTGAAAAAATCGAGCGCCTGCGCGTCCAGGGGATCGAGCCTTACCCCACCCAGGCCGAGCGCACCCATACCAGCCAGGAAGTCATCCAGAGCTTCGAAGCCGCCGAATCTGCCGGGCAGACCGAGCCCGTCACTGCCATCCTGGTGGGCCGGCTGCGCTCGATGCGCCCGATGGGCAAGCTCACCTTTGCCCATATCGAAGACGGCCACGGCCGGGTGCAGCTCTTCCTGCGCTCCAACGACCTGGGCGAGGAGCAGTTGGAGCTCTTCAACCGCGAGTTCGACCTGGGCGATTTCGTCCAGGCAAGCGGCGAGATGTTCCGCACCCGCACCGGAGAGGCTACTCTCAAGGTGAGCAGTTTCAAGATGCTCGCCAAGGCGGTCACGCCCCTGCCGGCCGCCAAGGACGAAATGGTAGACGGACAGGTGGTGCGCCACATGACCCTCTCCGAGCCGGAGCTGCGCTACCGCCAGCGCTACGCCGACCTGGTGATCAACCCCGAGGTGCGCCAGATCTTCCGTACGCGCACTGCCATCATCCGTGCCCTGCAGGAATTCCTGGACAACAACGGTTTTATCGAGGTCGAAACGCCCATCCTGCAGCCGATCTACGGCGGGGCGGCTGCCCGGCCCTTCACCACTTTCCACAACCAGCTCAAGCAGGAGCTTTACCTGCGCATCTCCTTCGAGCTGTACCTCAAGCGACTGCTGGTGGGCGGCCTGGAGCGGGTCTACGAGATCGGGCGCGACTTTCGCAATGAAGGCGTCGACCGCACCCATAATCCTGAGTTCACCCAGCTGGAGTTTTACATGGCCTATGCCGACTATCAGCAGGTGATGGACCTCACCGAGCGGATGATCGTTTACG
>JBFYSP010000247.1:0-21995 GCA_041301395.1 Anaerolineae bacterium | reverse complement strand
TGGACAAACAAATCATTGACCCAGACAACAAGGTCGGCGGTCAGATTTTCCATCCACTCCAGTTGGCAGGTAAATTATTTACTCCGAGCGTGGTATGATTCCGAGATATCACCACGCAAAGGGCACTCGCTATGAAAATTAACCTGGCGCTCGCTCAAATCAACACCCGGTTGGGGGATGTAGAAGCCAACCTGGAAAAACACCTGGCTCTCATCAAAGAGGCACGCGGGCGGGGAGCCGATCTGTTAGTCTTCCCAGAGCTCTCGCTGACCGGTTATGTACTTCAGGATCTGGCGCCCACAGTCGCCCACTCGGCCACGGCAGATGACCCCATCTTCCGTCCCCTGTTGGAGGCCAGCCACGAGCTGGACCTGGCGGTGGGTTTTGTCGAAGAAGACCGGCGGCACCGGTTTTTTATTGCCGCGGCTTACCTCTCCCAGGGGCAGGTGGTGCATGTGCATCAAAAAGTGTACCTGCCCACCTATGGGCTGTTCGACGAAGGCCGCTTCTTCGCCTGGGGTGATTCGATCTGTGCATTTGACACCCGCTTCGGGCGGCTGGGGATTCTGATCTGCGAGGACTTCTGGCATGTCTCGCCCCCCTACTTGTTGTGGCTGGACGGGGCCGATCTATTTCTGTTCATGTCGGCTTCGCCCGGGCGAGGACTCAGCACCGACCCTCGCCTGGAATCTGCCCGCTGGGTCGAGCGCATCAACCAGGCGTACGCCTCCGTGTTCACCTCCTTCGTGGCGCACGCCAATCGCTGCGGCTATGAGGACGGGTTAAATTTCTGGGGTGGATCGACAGTTTTCGATCCAAACGGCGGGTTGCTGGCCAGAGGGGCCTATTTCCAGGAAGACCTGGTGATGACTGAAATCGATTTAAACCAGCTCCACCGCACACGGGCGCGGCTGCCGCTGCTAAGGGACGAACGCACCGCTCTGGTGCAGCGCGAGATCGGCCGCATCCTGGGAGGGCAAAGCCGATGTTCGACTTGAGCATCAATCCTGAGTTGACCCAGACGATCCTCACCGGTTTCATCCGCAGCGAGCTAACCCGCGTCGGCTACACCCGGGCAGTAGTGGCCCTTTCCGGCGGGCTGGACTCGGCGGTGACCTGCTTCCTGGCGGCACAAGCCCTGGGCGCCGAGAACGTGTTGGCGGTGCGCATGCCATATAAGACCTCCTCAGCCGACTCGCTGGAGCATGCCCAGCTGGTAATCGAGGCGACCGGTGTACAGTCCCTCACCATCCCCATCAGCGGGATGGCTGATCCATTGCTCGAACAGATTCCGCAGGCCGGGCCGGTGCGGCGCGGTAACATCATGGCACGGCTGCGCATGATTGTGATTTACGACCAATCGGAAGCCTTCCACGGCCTGGTGGTCGGCACCGGCAACAAGACCGAAATCCTGCTGGGCTACACCACCCTGTTTGGCGATGCGGCCTGTGCATTGAACCCTTTGGGTGATCTGTATAAAACCCAGGTGCGGCAGCTGGCGAAAGATATAGGCGTACCATCCCCAATCATCGACAAACCCCCTTCGGCCGATCTGTGGCTCGGGCAAACCGACGAAGGCGAGCTCGGATTCACCTATGCCGAGGTCGACCAGTTGCTATACCTGTTGATCGACCAGCGTTACAGCCCGGGCGAGTGTGTGGAAGCCGGATTTGCCGAGGATTTTGTGCGCAAGGTGGTCGATCGCGTCCGCCGCAGCCACTTTAAGCGCATCATGCCCCCGATTGCCAAGCTAAGCAACCGCACGGTAGGCTACGACTTCCTGTACCTGCGCGACTGGGGCACTTAATGGGTTTGCGCATTCCGCCTGCGCTGCACCACCGGCAGTACCGCTACCTGTGGATCGGCTTAATGATCTCCATCGCCGGTTCGCAGATGCAAATCTGGTCGATCTTCTGGCAAATCCGCACCCTGACCGACCAACCGATCGCCCTGGGGGCTGTAGGTCTGGCGCGCATTCTGCCGATTATCCTCTTTTCGCTGATCGGTGGGGTGATTGCCGATACTCTCAACCGGCGCAAGCTAATCTTTTTCACCCAGAGCGTGATGGCACTGGCCGCCCTGGCGCTGGCCTTCCTCACCCTCACCCAGCGCATCCAGCTCTGGCATATCTACCTGCTAACGGCCATCCAGGCCTTTGCTGTGGCTTTTGATTCACCAGCCCGCCAGGCCCTGGTGCCTAACCTGGTGCCGGCGCGCGACCTGCCCAACGCCTTCAGTCTAAACTCGATCGCCATGCAAGTCGGGAGTATTGTTGGCCCTGCACTAAGTGGACTGGTCATTGCCTACTTTGGGTTGTCTTATGTCTATTTTTTCAACGCAGCTTCATACGGGGCGGTCATCCTGGCGTTGGTGCTGATCGGCCCAGTTAAGCAGCAAATCATGAAACCCGCGGCACAAGACGTCGCGCAAGCCGCTAAGAAGCGCGGAGTTCTGGGCTCCCTGAGTCGCCGAGGCGTAAATTTGAAAGCTATCCAGGAAGGCATCCGCTTTATCCTGCACCAGCCGATCATCTTATCCACCATGTTGATCGATTTTTTTGCCACCTTCTTCGCCTCCGCCAACACCCTGCTGCCTATCTTCGCAGTGGACATTCTGAAGGTCAGCGTAGTGCAATACGGCTGGCTCTCCGCGGCGCAATCGGTTGGGGCGGTTATTGCTGCACTGGTTATCTCTCAGCTCAAGGAAATCCGCCGCCAGGGGCCGATTTTCCTCTGGTCGGTGGTGATCTTCGGGTTAGCCACAGTGGCCTTTGGCCTATCGCCAACCTGGCAAATCGCCTTTGTCGCCCTGGTTTTCGTAGGCGCCGCCGATTCGGTCAGCACCATCATCCGCAATACCATCCGCCAGCTGCAGACGCCAGATTATATCCGCGGCCGGATGACCAGCATCAACCAGATCTTCTTCATGGGTGGGCCGCAGTTAGGCGAGATGGAGGCCGGGCTGGTAGCCCAGCTCTTTGGGGCGGTGTTTGCTGTAATCAGCGGTGGGATTGGCTGCATCGTAGCCGTGATGTGGATTATGCGTCGCTGGCCGCAGCTGCGCACCTACAACGGCGACGAGCCGGTGCTGGCTGGGTCCCAGCCGCCCGAGCAAAACCCCGCCGCCAGTTAAGAAAGCTCCCCCCACTCCTCCATCAGGCGATCGAGCTCCTGCTGCACACGCACATATTCCTCCCCCAGCTTCTGCACCCGCACCGGGTCGGCCGGGGGATTTTCCAGGCGCAAACCCAGCTCGTGCAGCGTAGCTTCCAGGGTCGCCACCAGCCCTTCGACCTCCCGCAGTCTGGCCTTGCGCTTGCGCAGCTCCGGGTCGACCGCCGTCCGGGAAGACCCTGCTCCAGCCCGACCAGAGCCGTATTTAGCGGCCATAGCAACCTGCCGGGTGTGCGCCTCGGCTTCATCGACCTGGACCTGCTGATAAGCCTTGTACTCGCTGTACGTGCCCAGAAATACCTGCAATACCGATTCATCCGGTAGTATCTCCCATATCTGTGAGCCCAATGCATCAATCAGGTAGCGATCATGCGAGACCAGCATGATCGTGCCCTCATAGTCTTGCAGGACTTCTTGCAAGATTTCCTGGGAGGGGATATCCAGGTGATTGGTAGGTTCATCCAGCAGCAGCAGGTTGGCATCCGAGAGGGCCAGCTTGGCAAGCGCCAGACGGCCACGCTCCCCACCGGACAGGGTAGAGACCTGCTTGAAGACATCCTCACCTGTAAACAGGAAGCGCGCCAGGTAATCGCGCACTTCCCCCAGCAGCATGTTGGGCGACACCAGGTTGATTTCCTCCACCAGGGTGTTGGCCGGGTTCAGATCCTCGTGCGCCTGGGCGAAATAACCGATCTTGAGGCTGGCCCCCAGGACCACCTCGCCTTCCAGGGGCGGCAGTCTCTCGAGCAGGGTTTTCAGGAACGTGGTCTTACCAGCCCCATTCGGGCCGATAATAGCGGCGCACTCGCCACGACGCAGCAGCAGGTCCGGGGCGTGGAACAAGGGCTTGCCTTCATCTTCATAGCCAATTGCCAGGTTTCGAGTGCGCAGCACCAGGTCGCCCGAGCGATAGCCGGATTTTAAGTTGATATGCAGCCGTGGTGGGCGGTGGCTGGGCGGTGAAAGAGATTTGATGCGCCGCTCTACTTCGGCGGGGCTCAGCGTGTGAGTCGAGATATCCGCCTGGGCGCTGATCACCAACCAGTTTTTGCCCTGCACGGCATCAAAGCCCAGGCTCTGGATCGCTTCCACCTCACGACTCAAGCGGCGCAGCTTGCCCTTCGCCTGCAGGGTGTTTTGACCGGAGATGTTGCGCTTGATATAGTCCATCTCCTTCAGCAAGCGTTCTTTTTCGGATTGGAAGACTTCCTGAGAGCGTTCCCAACGCGCCTGGCGCTGTTGGATGTATGCGGTGTAGTTGCCGCGATAGACCTGCATTCCCCGCCGGCTCATCTCCCAGATATGGTCGACCACCTTATCCAAAAAGTAGCGATCGTGGGAGACAATCAGGGTAGCCCCATGCCATTGACTCAGGTAGCCTTCGAGCCATTCCACCGCCTGGATATCCAGGTGGTTGGTCGGCTCGTCCAGGATAAGCAGGTCTGGATCGGAGAGCAGCAGCCTTGCCAATACCGCTCGGGTGCGTTGCCCGCCAGACAACTGCGGCAAGGGCCGGTTGAGGTCGGAGGGCTCAAATCCCAGCCCGGTCAGAGTCTGCCGGATACGGGTCTCGTAGGTGTAGCCACCGAGATGCTCAAATTCGTGCTGCAGCCTGCCGTAGCGGTCCAACAGGAGCTCTTCGGAGGCCTCACTCAACATCGCTTCGATATAAGCCAGCTCGGTTTCCATCTCTCGCAGCGACTCAAACGCTTCCAGGCACTCTTCCCACAGGGTATGCGTGCCGGACAGGCCAGCCTCCTGCGTCAGGTAGCCAAGGCTCAGCTCGCGCGCCCGGCTCACGACACCAGCGGACGGCTCATCCATATCCACCAGGATGCGCAGCAAGGTGGTTTTGCCGATCCCATTTGGGCCGACAATCGCAATGCGCGCCCCACGTGGGATTGCCAGGTTTATGCCGGAGAAAATATCTACTGGGCCGAATGATTTTGCCAGATCGCTGGCAGTCAACAAGGACATCGAATTATCCTATAATCTGAATGATTAAAAACGCTTTACTGCCAGATCGGAGGTTTGAGCGCTGCGCTCTCCCAAAGTTACGACAAAACGCCCTGGCAGGCAGGCCCATTATACCGTGATATAATCCGAGGCTGTCGGTCCTTGGACCAAGGAATAAGGGTATCTTTATGGAAAGTTCTGAACAATATTCAACACAAAGCGCGGCCTCAAATACCACCCGGGTGCTGCGCATGATCCTGTTTTCTGGATTTGTTGTGGCGGCCATCCTGGTCGCTTATCTGACGTATGTCGCCGTGCGTGATTTTGTTGCCTCATGGGATATCACCAACCTTCCGGGCGTATCAATTCAGGAGTCGGGACCTCCGGCCGCCGCCGGAGAAGAGCCCGGTGGCGTGCAAGACATTAACACACCGCTGCAGTCCCCAACCGGCCCTAACCCCGAGCCCTGGGATGGTGTAAAACCGGTCACATTGTTGGTCATGGGTCTGGACTACCGGGACTGGGTGACCAATGAAGGGCCACCGCGTACCGATACGATGATCCTGTTCATGCTCGACCCGATCAACCGCACCGCCGGAATGCTGAATATCCCGCGCGACCTGTGGGTAAACATCCCGGGCGGCTACAATTACGGTCGCATCAATACCGCCTACCAGCTTGGTGAAGCCTACAAGCTCCCCGGCGGCGGTCCCGGGTTGGCCATGGAGACGGTCGAGGAGCTGCTGGGTATCCCGATCGACTATTACGCGCAGGTCGATTTCAGCGCATTCGAGCGCTTTATCGATGAAATTGGCGGCATCCAGGTAGACATCCCCGAAGAGATCGTTGTCGATCCATTGGGCGACGACAACACCAAGCGCATCAAGCCCGGCTTGAAGAAGCTAAGTGGTCCGGTGGCCCTGGCCTATGCCCGTGCCCGCAAGACCGAGGGCGGCGACTTTGATCGGGCCCAGCGCCAGCAGCAGGTCGTCCTGGCGATCCGGGATAAAATCTTGAGCCTGAACATGCTGCCAACGCTGATTTCCAAAGCTCCCGTGCTGTATAACGAGCTGGCAGCTGGAGTCAACACCAATCTGTCGCTCGATCAAACCGTCAAGCTGGCCTGGTTGGCTTCCCAAATTCCAGAGGAAAGCATAAAGAAGGGTGCCATCGGCTCAGAGCAGATCAACTTTGCCACCTCACCCGATGGGGAGCAGCAGGTGCTCAAACCGCTCACCGAAAAGATCCGCTTGCTGCGCGATGAAATCTTCACTAATTCCGGCCCAACCAGCCCGTTGGCCAGCGCCACCATTGAAGAGCTGGTAAAAGCTGAAAATGCCCGCGTGCGCGTGCTCAACGCCACCTACGAAGCGGGGCTGGCCACCCGCACTGCGGATTATCTAAAATCGTTGGGTATAAATGTAACTGAAACCGGCAATGCCGACGTGTTTAAAAACACCACGGAAATTACCTTTTACAATGGCAAGCCGTATACAGTGAAATACCTGGTCGATCTCATGAAGATCAACCCGCTGCGCGTCTTCCACGTCAATGATCCGACCAGCCCGGTCGACATCACACTCATGCTGGGAGATGATTGGGTCGTTAATAACACGATGCCTTAACCTACCCGCAGGACATCATTGTATGAATTACGCACCACGCGCCCAACGCCAGGTTGTTATCCTGGACAGGACCGCCTGGTGCGTGACGTTTAATCAGCTACCAGCGAATTACCCGGCCGACGCATGGACAACCTCAGCGGATCTATAGAGCGCGTCACTTACTACAATCCCGAGAATGGATACAGTGTGCTGCGTCTACGGCCCGACCAACGCGTCAGCTCGATGAAAACCGGCCGGGACTTCGCCCCGGCAAAAACCGGCCGGGACTTCGCTGTGGTGACCGTCACCGGCAACCTGCCCGAGCTGTCTGCCGGCGAAACCGTCAGGCTGCAGGGAAAGTGGGTCAACCATCCCAAGCATGGCCTGCAGTTCGAAGTCGAGAGATGCGAGCAAACCCTGCCGGCCACCACTGCCGGCATCCGGCGCTACCTGGGGTCCGGGCTGGTCAAGGGCATCGGCCCGCGTCTGGCTGAGCGGATCGTCGATCACTTTGGCAGCCAGACCCTGGAAGTGATCGAGCATCACCCAGAGCGGCTGAGAGAAGTTTCAGATATCGGGCCCCGCCGCACCGGCCTGATCGCAGCTGCCTGGCAGGAACAGAAGCAGGTCAAGGAAATCATGCTATTCCTGCACGGTCACGGGGTCAGCACCAACCTGGCGATCAAAATCTACAAGCAGTACGGGGACCAGGCGATGGACGTCGTAAAATCCGACCCTTACCGGCTGGCCCAGGATATCTATGGGGTTGGCTTCAAGACCGCCGACCGGATCGCGCAGGCACTCGGCTTGCCGGCTGACCACCCCACCCGCCTGGAGGCGGGGATTGTGTACGTGATTCAGCAGGCGGCGGAGGATGGTCACGTCTACCTGCCAAAAAGCGAGGCACTGGAAAAGGCAGCCGAGTTGCTGGCAATCACACCCCAGCAGCTGGAACCGGCTTTGGAACGGATAGCAGGCTCCGGGCGCGCCCGCCTGGAGCTGGTGCCGCTCCCTGGTGATCGAGCGAGCATAGCCCCGCAGCAGACGGGGGAGGCAGCCGCCGAGCCTAGAGCCCCCTACGAGCAGCAGGCTGTCTACCTGACACCGCTTTATTACAGCGAAGTCAGTGTCGCCGAAAAGCTCAAAGCGCTGGCCAGCACCTGGCCCACGCGTCTGAGCGATCTGCCACCGGCCTTCGCCATCCTGGATAACCAGCTGTCTCCGGAGCAGCAAAGCGCCATCCGCAGTGCCTTGGGCCACCCTGTAAGTGTTTTGACCGGCGGACCCGGCACCGGTAAGACGACCGCATTGCGCGCCCTGATCGCCGCGCTGGAGGCAGCGGGCAAGCGCTACGCCCTGGCTTCTCCGACCGGCCGAGCAGCCAAGCGTCTGTCACAGGCCACTGGCCGCCCCGCCAGCACCATTCACCGGCTGCTGGGCTTCTCACCAACCGAGGGATTTAAACTTAATGCCGCTAATCCACTCCCGGTAGATTTTCTGGTGTTGGATGAAGTTTCGATGCTTGACCTGCTGCTGGCCAACCACCTGCTCAAAGCGCTGCAGCCCGGCACGCACGTACTCCTGGTGGGCGATGTCGACCAGCTCCCTTCGGTGGGAGCCGGCGATGTGCTGCGGGATATCATCGCCAGCCAGGCAGCCCCGCTAACCCGGTTAAGCGTCATCTTTCGGCAGGCAGCCAACTCGCACATCATCACCAACGCCCACCGCATTAACCAGGGCCTGCAGCCGATTTTCCCGACGGCTGGCGTTGGAGAAAGCTCTCCAGGTGGTGATTTCTTCCTGTTTCCGGCAGAGCAGCCGGAAGAGGCTGCCTCCTGGGTGCAGGAGCTGGTCTGTACTCGCATCCCGCAGAAATTCGGCTTTCACCCGCGGGATGATATCCAGGTGCTGGCGCCTATGTACCGCGGCCCGGCCGGGGTAACCGCTCTTAACGAGCGCCTGCAGGCCAGCCTGAACCCGGGCTCGCCGGGACGGCCGGAGAAAATCCTGTTTGGCCAGCTCTTTCGCCCCGGCGATAAGCTCATGCAGACTCAAAATAATTATGATAAAGAAGTATATAACGGGGATATCGGTTACCTGTTTGGCATCGACATGGTCGACCAGACTCTGACGGTTGATTTCGAAGGGCGGGCGGTAGAGTATGAATGGAGCGAAGCCGACCAGCTTATGCTGGCTTATGCGGTTACGGTGCACAAAGCGCAGGGATCGGAGTTCCCGGTGGTCGTTCTCCCCCTGGTCACCCAGCATTACCTGATGTTGCAGCGCAATTTGTTATACACTGCGGTAACCCGGGCCCGGCGGCTGTGCGTGCTGGTGGGCAGCCGGCGGGCGATCGCGATTGCAGTGGGAAACAATAAGATCGCTCAGCGCTACACTGCGCTGGAATGGCGCCTGCAGAGCTAGAAACTCTATCCCGGATGTACCCGGGCAAGCTTAACCAATCCGTTCTCTCTCCGCACCGGCATGGCAAAATCAAAGCGGTTGATCTGCAAGCAGTACTCCAGGTCAAGCAGAGGCAAATGGAATGCCTCTGGATCGGCAAAGAGCAAGCCGGTCGGCGAGTTACGCACCCGATCCAGGAATGGCTCCGGGGCAGGATCTTCCCCTTTAAACAAGGCTTCCAGGTAATCGGCGCAGGCCGCATCTTCATCGGCACCCCAGGCGCTTGCGTCGCGCTGGCCAGTAATCACAAAAGTGACCTGCTCCGGCGCCAGGCGGCGGATGTAGGCGGCTGTTGCCGATGCACAAACCAGGCTGGCAGCCAGCAGGTGATCTGCAGCACTGCTCAGCACGACCCCCTGGGTGCCGGCGCTGGTGCGCTGGATCAGCCGGCGTCCTGCCAGGTCGACCCCCATCAACTCGCTGGGAGAATTGCCAAAGTCGAACCCAGGCACATGACGTCCGCCTACTTCTCCGGTGATGCGCGCTTCTGGAAATTGGAGGCGCAGCGCTTCAGCTTCCTCGACTTCGCGCACCAGCAAGATATCGCTCACTCCAGCCGCAAAGGCGAATGCCGCGGTGCTGAAGGCACGCAGCACATCGATGACAACTACAGTGCCGGTCGCCGCGGCACAATTATTCAGCGTAGCGCGGGAAAAGATCATTCGGCCTGATGGTCGCCAGGTGTTTGAGCTTGCTGTTCCCAGGCCAGGCGCCAGGAATCATAAGCATCCGCCCAGTTGTTCTCATCCACCAGTAGGGTCCGGTCTACACCGTCACGGTCCAAGATCACAAATTTCCGCTCCGGGCGCCCATCATCGATAATTTGCAGGGTGCAGTCCACCGGAGTGACTTCATCGCGCAGGAAATGCCAGCCAAAATGAGTTTCACAGGCCTGGTCGTAACATCCACACGAACGGCGATCCAATACAATTTTCATGGCTACCTCCAAATCAAGGCTGGTTGGGTAAACTAAGCGTTGGTGTAAACACAATCGTTGCAAAGGGGGTAGGCGGCGGGCTACCCACAGCCGCGGCCAGTAAGGCCAACGGACCCGCTTCTGGCAAGCCGGCTGCTTGCGCCTGCTGCGCCTGGCTGGCCAACGCACGGAAGAGGTCCGAGTCTGCCAGCAGCTCCAGGCGGGCTTTTGCACGAACCAGGTCGCCATCCGCCTGGTAGGCCAGGGCGATCATCGCCCGGTATTGGTCTTTATAATCCGCCCGCAGGGCCTCCGGCTTGACTTCCGGGATGATGGCTTCAGGCGGCCGCAGCAGCCAGGCTGCTCCCAGGCCAAGCAGCAGGCCGAGCACCAGGCCAGTAATCAAGTACCAGGGACCGCGCTGCTCGTTCATGGGCTCGCTCCTGCCCCGCCCTGGCTGCCGGCTTGCAGCGCTGAGAGCAGGCTGCGCATCTGCAAAAGATCGTCAGGATGGTAGCCAACTCGCTCGGCAAAATCGACGGCTTCCAACACAGCCTGGGCCGGGTCAGGGCTTTCCAGGTATTCCAACCGGTCGATTGCCACACTCAGGTCCTGCCCAGAGCTAAAAGTTTCGGCTACCATTAAAACATAATCCGTGCGGTAGTCTTCCTTGAGCAGAGCAGGGGAGGCGTCTGTGTATTGGGCTGGATTGATCACCCAGCCATAGATCAAGCCCGCAGCAACACCCAGGGCGATGAAAAGCAGGAAAAATAACCAACGCCAGAACATACCTCCGTATTGTGCCACAGACCGGACAGGCGGGCAAGAGGTATATAAAAAAGCGCAGTGAAACCCCTGGCGCATAAAGCCTAAGACACTCATTATTTATAAAGGGTTCTAGACCAATTTTACAATTCACCTTCGGAAAGCTTGATTCGCGGTGAAAAATCCTGTAAAATGAATTTAAGCAGGGTAATAATTGCACCGTCTATCTGCATCATGACCATTGCCAGGGAGGGAGTTCAATATGAACGTCATCAAGGTCTCGGGCACATCGCGAACTTCTGCTGTTGCTGGTGCCATTGCCGGTGTTTTTCGTGAGCATAAGCATGCTGAAGTCCAGGCGATTGGTGCAATTGCTGTGAACCAGGCTGTCAAAGCGCTGGCTCTTGCAAGGGGCTACCTGAAAGAAGATGGATTTGACATCGTCTTCATGCCAGAATTTGTGGATGTAGAGATCGAGGAAAAGGTCCGCACCGCTATCAAATTTACCATCGAGCCACGCTAAGCCAGTAGCGTCTACCCAAGGAATGATTTGTCGATACGCCCTTCAGGTACAGGGCGACCCTGAAAGGCGATTTTTGATTACCACATTGAGGCCTACTTCTTGAAACATAATTTACGCAACATTGGGCTGGCCTGGATGACCGGCCTGATCCTGGCTGCCTGTGCGGCCTCGCCTACCCCAGGCTCGACGCCAGTAAGCGGTGTAGCTGCACCAGGGAGCACAACCCAACAGCCCACAGCTTCCTCCCCAATTGCGAACAACCCTATTCCGAGTGCTACGCCACAGCCGGCTGCCACCCCTTCCTCAGTGGCTACCCGCCCGGTTCAAGCCACACCCGAGGATGCCGAAGTGACTGAACCGGCTGACTGCGAGCACCCGGCCGGTCACATGGTAATCGCCAGCCTGGAATCCAGCCTACTGAACAAACCGCTCGATTACCGGGTGTACCTGCCTCCCTGCTATGAAGAGCAAACGGGGGAGCGCTACCCGGTGCTTTATCTGGTGCACGGGCAGAGCTACAACGACGACCAGTGGGACCGCCTTGGCGCTGATGAAGCCGCCGGCCGCTTGATCACCGCCGGGGAAATTGCCCCTTTGATACTGGTGATGCCGCGCGATCGCGTCTGGTCGCAGCCGGACGAAGATATGTTCGGCAGAGCGGTGGTAGAAGAGTTGATCCCCTTCATCGACGAGCATTACCGCACCCTGGCCGACCGCAGCCACCGCGCGGTGGGAGGGCTATCGCGGGGTGCGGGCTGGGCAGTACATCTGGGTCTTTCGCAGTGGAAGCTGTTCAGCGCCTTTGGCGCGCACAGCCCGGCAACATTTTGGTCCGATGCGCTGCAATTTCGCACCTGGCTGAAGGAAATCCCAACCGGCTTGCTGCCGCGCATTTATGTGGATGCCGGCGATCACGACCGTCCGGAAATCCTGGATGCAGCCAAACGCTTTGTAGCCCTGCTAGCCCAATTCGGTATTCCGCACGAGTGGTACCTCTTTCCCGGCTACCACGACGAGGCTTACTGGTCGGCGCATGTGGAGAAATACCTGCGCTGGTATGCGAGCCCCTGGGGAGAGGAACTGCCATAGGGCAGGTGATATAATCCAGCCATGAGCCTGACGACCGAACAAGTTGAAGCGATTGCCAACCTGGCCCGCCTGGAATTGAGCGCTGAAGAGAAAGAACTGATGAGCCAGCAGCTCTCGGACATCCTGGATTACGTCAACCGGCTGCAAGCGCTGGATACCGGGGGTATCCCCCCTACTTCCAGCGTGCTCCCACCGCGCAGCGTGCTGCGCCCGGATGAGGCGCGCCCCGGCCTGGAACGTGAAACTTTGCTGCGCAATGCCTCCGAAACGGAAGCCGGGCAATTCCGCGTCCCTGCGGTACTCGAGTAAGCCATGCCTGACCTGACCGAGCTTTCCCTGAGCCAGGCCGCGCAAGGACTGCGCAGCGTCCAGTTTTCCAGCCGCGAGCTGACGCAAGCCTACCTCGAACGCATCCAACGCCTGGACCCGCAGCTGCATGCCTTCCTGACACTTACCCCTGAGCTGGCCCTGGTGCAAGCCGGGTTGGCCGATGAAATTTTTGCCGCCTGGCGAAAAAATGGCGGCGCAAGCCCCTCCCCTTTGCTGGGCATCCCTCTGGCGGTCAAGGATATCCTGTGCGTGGCGGACGTACGCTGCACGTGCGGCTCGCGCATCCTGGAAAATTTTGTCCCACCCTATGATGCCACCAGCGTTGCCCGCCTGCGACAGGCTGGGATGGTCATCCTGGGCAAAACCAACACCGATGAGTTCGCCATGGGCTCCTCGACTGAAAACTCGGCCTACGGCATAACTCGCAATCCCTGGGACCGCGAGCGCGTGCCGGGTGGGTCGTCAGGCGGGAGCGCGACGGCAGTGGCAGCCAGGCTGGCTCCCCTTGCGCTGGGCACCGATACAGGCGGCAGCGTGCGCCAGCCTGCCTCTCTGTGCGGTGTAACCGGGCTCAAGCCTACCTACGGGCGCGTCTCACGCTACGGGCTGGTTGCCTTTGGGTCATCGCTGGATTGCGTGGGTGTCCTGGGACGCAGCGCCGCTGATGTAACCCCCGTGTTCGCTTGCATGGCAGGCGCAGACCCGTTGGATGCCACCTCACTTGATCTGCCCGCGCCCCATTTCGAGCCGGGGACAGCCAAAGATCATCCCCTGCTGGGGCTGAAAATCGGCGTGCCCGCAGAATATTTTATCCCCGGCATCCAGACCGAGGTGGAAAGCGCCGTGCGCCGAGCAATCGAGGTCTTGCGAGAGCTGGGCGCAGAAATCCTGCCGGTAAGCCTGCCACACACCCAGTATGCCCTGCCGGTGTATTACCTGATCGCCCCGGCGGAGGCCTCGGCCAACCTGGCACGTTATGATGGCATCCGCTACGGGCCGCGCCAGCCGTCCAACACGATGTGGGAAGTATTCCGCCATACGCGCGGCGACCTGTTTGGCCCGGAGGTCAAGCGCCGTATCATGCTGGGCACCTATGCACTTTCGGCCGGTTATTATGATGCCTATTACGGGCAGGCGCAGAAAGTGCGCACCCTTATCAAACAAGACTTCGAGCAGGTCTTCAACCAGGTCGACCTGGTAGCTACACCTGCTTCACCCAACACCGCTTTTCGCATCGGCCAGCACGTCAACGACCCGCTTTCCATGTACCTGGAGGATATTTTCACCCTGCCGGCCAACCTGGCAGGCATTCCGGGGATATCTTTCCCGGCAGGTTTTGATAGTGCAGGGCTACCCATCGGGATGCAGTTGATGGCAGCTTCTTTCAGGGAAGACCGCCTGATTCAAGCGGCCCACGCTTACCAACAGGTCACGGATTGGCATATGCGGCGGCCGCAATTGTAAATTAATAAAAGCGGCATGCAGGTCAGCAAACAACCTGCATGCCGCTTTTATTTTTAACTACATCAGTCTCAGTCGCCAGCTGCCTCCGGCGCCATCAGACGTGGTGCGGCTTTCTTGCTGCGCATAATGCCCCAGACGACACCAGCCGCCATGATAATCACGACCAGCCATCCAGTCCAACCCAGGTCGCTGTAACGCACCAGGATCGGCGCGGCGATCAGAGATACCAGGTTGACGACCTTGATCATCGGGTTCAGGGCTGGTCCGGCTGTGTCTTTCAGCGGGTCACCGACTGTATCGCCGACCACACCGGCTTTATGTCGCTCGGAGCCTTTGCCGGTGTTCATCGCAGGGTTGCTCGGCTCATCTTCGATCGCTTTCTTGGCATTATCCCAGGCGCCGCCGCCGTTGGCCATAAAGACTGCCAGTAGCTGTCCGCTCAAGATCACGCCCGCCAGGAAGCCGCCCAGCGCTTCGACACCCAGCACCAGCCCCACCAAAAGCGGGAGCAGGACGGCGATCGTGGCCAGTGGGATCAGCTCCTTCTGCGCCGATACGGTCGAGATATTCACCACCCGGGCATAATCCGGCGTTCTGGTGCCTTCAAACACGCCCGGTATGCGGAACTGCCGGCGGACTTCCTGCACGATCTCCCCGGCAGCCCGGCTGACCGCCCGGATCGACAGGGAGCTGAACAGCCAGGGTAACGCCCCGCCCAGCAGCAGGCCAATGAACACGCCGGTATCCGAGATCCGGATCGATTCCAGACCCGGCAGGCCAAGAGCAATCTGCGCCCGGCTGACATCCGTAATGAATGACGCAAACAAGCTGACCGCCGCGATCACTGCTGAGGCGATGGCCACGCCCTTGGTAATCGCTTTAGTCGTGTTGCCCACTGCATCCAGGTCGGCCATGATCTGCCGCGCCTTCAGCGTTTCCTCATCATGCATATCATGCCAGGCCAGCTCCCCAATGCCGTTGGCGTTATCTGAAATTGGCCCATAGGCATCCATGGCCACGTTGTTGCCGGTGTGACTGAGCATACCGATGCCGATGATCGCCACCGCATACAGCACATAAATAGCGCCATCGGCTCCGTAAGCAAGCCTGGCAATCACGAAACTGATTACAATCACCACCAGCGCCCAAACGCTCGATTCCATTCCCAGGGACAGGCCGGAGAGGATCGTGGTTGCTGGGCCGGTGTCGGTGGCATCCACAATTTCGCGCACTGGGGGGGACTTGAATGAGGTGAAATAAGAAGTCAAGGGGTTGAAAACCACCGCCAGACCTACGCCTACCGCGGTCAGCAGCGCCATGCGCCAGTCACCGGCGTACAGGATCGCCACGACGATGGACACCAGGATGGTGATGATGCTGGAGACTTCGTAGGAGCGGAACATGGCTTCTTCGGCGTTGTGCGCCCGCAGGAAGCGGATGGGGAATTTCTCCCAGATCGGCACGGTAAAAGTACCGATCATCGAGCTGATCACGCCGACGGCGCGGATGATCAGCGGGTAGACAATCCACTTCAGGCTGTGAGTCGGGTCGAGTGCCACCAGCGTCAACCCCAGGATCAGGGCCGACACAATGGTGACCTCGTAGCTCTCAAAAATATCGGCTGCCATTCCGGCGCAGTCTCCCACGTTGTCGCCTACCAGGTCAGCGATCACGGCGGCGTTACGCGGGTCATCTTCGGGAATGTCTTTTTCGACCTTACCCACCAGGTCGGCGCCCACGTCTGCGGCTTTCGTGTAGATGCCGCCTCCCACCCGCATGAACAATGCAACCAGGGTGCCGCCAAAACCAAAACCGAGCAGCGCATCTGGCGCTGCCCGGCCGAAAATAATGAAAATGACTGTCCCACCCAACAAGCCCAGGCCATCGGTGAGCATCCCCGTGACGGTGCCCGCATAATAGGCGATGGATAAGGCTTCATTAAAGCCACGCCGGGAGGCTGATGCCGTGCGCACATTGGCCTGGATCGCCATGCGCATGCCCAGCTGCCCAACCATCAGCGAGAAAGAGGCGCCTGCCACGAAAGCCAGCGCGCGCCCAAAAGCGATGATGATGGTGGTATTTTCAGGGAATTCTAGCAGCGCTTCCCGGCTCGGCGGCACAATATAGACACTCAAGAAAAGAGCAATGGTGAGCAGAGCCATTGCAGGCAGAATGGTCTTGAGCTGGCGGTTGAGGTAGCTGTCCGCGCCGACCCGGATCGCATTCCACACCTCCTGCATCTTTTCGGTACCCTTGTCTTTCGCTAATACCTTATTACGCAGCAACCAGGCATAGATCAAGCTGGCAAAAGCCACCACGATCACTCCCAACACTGCAATCTGTTCGAAGTCGTTGAGACCATGTCTGGCAAGTCCAAAAATGTCCATCATACCTCCTTGAAAATCATGGAATAGTTTTTACTTGTATTAAAATTCGTTAATTCCGGGAAAAATGTTATCACAAAGGTTAAGAACAAAGATTAGAAAAATGAGCAAAATATCCTTGACTGTCGCCAGTGACCGTGATAACATCAGACCATCTTGATGTGAAAGGAGGCGTACAACTTATGCAAGCTAACATCCAATCGACCGACAGATTCTTGAACGCGCCTCCTGGGTCGCAGCTTTAGGCTGCCATTACCCGACCGTTGAAAGCCACCGGCGCGTTCTCAGCCTGTGGCTTTTTTGATTCACTAGCCACAGGAATACCTTATCAAACTGGATTTCATTGAACAACACACTCACACGAGGTAAACCCGATGGATCACCATCGAGATAACAATTTATACAACGAGTTCGACCCGAACGAAACCTGGGATACCATCCCGACCATCCGGAATATGCCCGTCGAACGCCCGCCGGCACAGCGCGGTGCAGCCCCCGGACGCAAGTCCAGGCGAGACCCGCAAACAGTCAAGGCCGAGCTGGCTGCCCAGCCAGAAACGCAGGGCGAGTTTGACTTCAGCTACCACGCTTCACGCCACGAGCGATTGTGGATCGTCAATTCGCTGGGCGGCTTCTATGAAGACCACTGGCTGGATGATGTGCTGCGCCTGCTGCAGGGCGGTAAAGAAGCCAATGTCTACCAGTGCGTTGCCAACCCCAACTCGATCCCCGGGGTAGAATACCTGGCGGCCAAGGTCTACCGTCCGCGCCAATTCCGCAACCTGAAGAACGACCATCTGTATCGAGAAGGGCGCGCCAACCTGGATTCTGAAGGGCGGGTCATCCTGGATGACCACATGAATCACGCCATGCAGAAGCGCACTCGCTTCGGCCTGGAGCTGCTGCACAGCTCTTGGATCGAGCACGAATTCCAAACCATGCTGCGCCTGCACAAGGCCGGCGCCGACGTGCCAGCTCCTTATGGGCGCGGGCACAATACCATCCTGATGGAATACATCGGCTTTGATAATCAGCCTGCTCCAACCCTGCACCAGGTCAACCTGGAGCCGCTGGAAGCCAAGCAGCTGTTTGAGCGGGTAGTGCACAACCTGGATGTGATGCTGGCGCAGGAGCGCATTCACGGCGACCTGTCAGCCTTCAACATCCTGTACCTGGAAGGCGAGATCACCCTGATCGACTTTCCTCAGGCGATCAATCCCAACGAAAACCACAGCGCGCTGCGCATTTTCGAGCGGGATGTGACCCGTGTATGCGAGTACTTCACCCGCCAGGGCCTGCGCACCAACCCGCGCCGCCTGGCCAGCGACCTATGGCGCAAGCACGGACACCGCCTGTCGCCGGAGGTGCACCCGAGCCTGCTGGACGACCAGAATGAGCAGGACCTTGCCCTGTGGCGCCGCCAGCAGCAAGACTGAGCGAGTTGGCTTGCCCTGGGGCAAGCCAACTCCTTCTCTTTCGAGGAGCCCATGCAAAACATGCCTGTCCTGGAGACAGCCCGTCTGTACATCCGTCCCTTTGCAGCAGACGACCTGGAAGCTAGTGCCGGGTTCTGGGAATACCCCGAAACCGAGCGGGAGGAGCTGCTGGCTTGGAGCCAGGCAGAGAACAAGCTGCTCGCCCGGCTGCACCAGCCGCCCTATGGTGATCGCGCCGTTGAATTGAAAGACACCGGCCAGTTGATTGGATCTGCCGGGCTGGTACCCTGTCTGGGTGCTTTTGGCCTGCTGCCGGGATTCTACCCTGCCGCCTGCCAGCCAGATTCGTACTGCAACACCACCGTGATGGGGCTGTATTACGAGTTTTCCCCGGCCTACCGGCGGCAGGGCTATGCAAGCGAAGCCGCTGGAAGCCTGATCGACTATGCCTTCAACACCTTGCGGCTAGAGCGTATCATTGCCGAAACCGACTTCGACAACCTGGCCTCGCAAGGCGTAATGCGCCGCCTGGGGATGCAGATCCTGCGCAACCCATACCCCGAACCGGCCTGGCTACAGGTGGTCGGCGTGTTGAAAAACCCGGCCTGCCGCACAGGGTTAATTCTGCTATAACAGAATCACAGGCGGGTTTTACCACACAAAGCTGAGCATTCCAGCTATAACCGAAACGCCAGGCGAAACGGTGCCGAAACGCGAGCCAGGTAGAATGTGAGGCATTATGGCAGTAATCGAGACTGAAAACCTGACCAAGGTCTACCGGACCACGCGCAAGGATCCCGGTCTGCGCGGGGCGGTCAAGGCCCTGTACCACCCGCAATTCGTGAATAAATTGGCGGTGGACCGCATCAACCTGCAAATCGAAGCTGGCGAGGTGGTAGGCTACATCGGGGTCAACGGCGCCGGCAAGTCGACCACCATCAAGATGCTGACCGGCATTCTGCTGCCCACCGGCGGGAAGGTGCGCGTCCTGGGGCGCGACCCGCACCGCCAGCGAGTGGACAACGCCCGCCAGATTGGCGTGGTCTTCGGGCAGCGCACCCAGATGTGGTGGGACCTGGCCCTGATCGAATCCCTCAACCTGATCGCCAGGATATATGAGGTGGAACCTGCCCGATACAAGCAGCTTCTCGATCAGTTCTCTGAGACCCTGGAGCTGGACGAGCTGCTGCGCCTGCCGATCCGCAACATGTCCCTCGGGCAGAAGATGCGCGCCGAGCTGGCCGCCGCCCTGATCCACGAACCGCAGATTGTCTACCTGGATGAGCCCACCATCGGGCTGGATCTGATTGTCAAGGAGCGCATCCGCGAGTTCATCCGCCAGCAGAACCGCGAGAAAGGCACCACCGTCATCCTGACCACCCACGACCTGGGCGATATCGAAGAGCTGTGCCAGCGGGTGGTGATCATCGACAATGGGCGGCTGATCTACGATGGACCAATCGCTACCATCAAGGATCGCTTCGGCAAGTTCCGGGTGATCACTTTTGAGACCTGCAACCCGCTGACCGGGGCGATCAATCTGCCAGAGGGCGCCGAGGTGGTCACCAACGGGCATGGTCCGGAAGATCACAAACTGGCGCTGCGCTTCGACCGCACCCAGACCAGCGCCAGCAAGGTAGCGCATGCCGTGATGGACCAGGTGGAGGTGGTCGATTTTTCCCTGTCCGAGCCGGGGCTGGCCTCCATCGTCAAGCAAATCTACAACGGCGCCTTGCGGGAGGAGTTCGCCGAATGATCCATTTAATGCGCCGCCGGGCAGGCATCTACGCTGCCTTCGCCGGGATGGTGCCCAAGGTATTCCTGGCCTACTCAATGTGGTTTTGGGTCGGGCTGGTGCTCAACACCATCGCCATGACTATCCTGGTGTTCTTCTGGCAGGCAGTCTACAGCAACACCACCAGCATTGCCGGGCTGGATCTGAACCAGACCCTGACTTACATCTTACTGGCGCAAATTTTCGCCCCGTTGATCGAAATCAACATGATCTTTGAGTTCGGCTACAACCTGCGCGAGGGCGGCATCGCCCACGCCCTGCTGCGCCCGATGGATTTTCAAAGTGGAATGTACGCCCAGCACATGATGCAGACCTTCACCGCTCTCCTACTGCAGATTCCTATGGCATTGGTAGCCTGGCTGGTCTTCGGGTTACGCTTCCCCCATGATATCCAGGCCTGGGCAGTCTTCGTCATCTCCGCCCTATTGGGGCGCACAATCCTGTTCTTCTTCGACTGGATACTGGCCTGCCTGACCTTCTATACCACTGAGGTATGGGGGCTGGGCGTCCTCGTCTACGGGCTCAGCCTGTTCTTCAGCGGCAGCCTGGTACCGCTGGCGATGGTACCCGGCTGGCTGCAAACCCTGGCGCTGGCAACCCCTTTCGCCCAGGCGCTGTATGTGCCGCTCTCTTTCCTCACCGGGATCACGCCGCTTTCTCAGGCGCCCACCGTCCTGGCCGTGCAGGTGGCGATGCTGATCGCCTTTGGCGTGTGCTCGCGCCTGTTCTTTCGCGTGGCAGTGCGCAAAGTCACTGTGCAGGGAGGTTGAGCCATGACCCGCTACCTCAACCTGTACGGGCTGTTCCTGGTCCAGCGCTTCAAAATCCTGATGGAGTACCGGGTTAACTTCCTGATCGGAGCCTCCTCCACCATCTTCCTACAGGTCTCCAGCTTGCTGACTATCTGGGTGGTGATGAGCCAGATACCCAGCCTGAACGGCTGGAGCTATGCCGAGGTGCTGCTGATCTACGGGCTGATTACCCTGGCCAAGTCCATCAACCACATGTTCGCCGACAACCTGTGGACCATCGGGCAGCAGTACATTCGCACCGGCGGCTTCGACCGCTTCCTGGTGCGACCGATCAACCCGCTCTTTCACCTTCTAGCCGACCGCTTCTGCCACGACGGGATCGGTAACTTCCTGGTTGGGCTGGTGCTGGTCGCCACCGCAAGCCGCCAGCTGGACATCACCTGGACACTGTCCAACTTGCTGTTCTTGTTGGTCGTCGTGTTGAGCGGAGGGCTGATCTTCATCGCTCTCAACCTGATCACCGGGACGGCCGCTTTCTGGCTGATGGATGCGGTGCCCGTGATGCGCGTGGTGTTCGACTTCCACCTGTTCGCACAGTACCCGCTCTCCATCTACCCCCGGGCGGTAGGCATCCTGCTCACCTGGCTGATCCCGTATGGCTTTGCCTCCTTCTACCCGGCCAGCTACCTCACAGGCCGCAGCCTGGGCGGGCTGGCCTGGCTCGCCCCCCTGGTGGCGGCAATCTTGCTGCTCATCGGCTACCAGGTGTGGAAGTTTGGCTTGAGGCACTATGCCGGAACGGGGTCGTAAAAACCTGTCAACGGATTTCGTTAGTGGATTGTTCAGGTGCAGTTATAATTTAAGCATCAAAGAGATCAGCTTTACTTAGGAGTATCTGCCATGGACAATTCCGATCTGCTTGACACTCTCGAAAAACTGCACCAGGAGCTGAAACAGACCGAAAACCTGGATGATGAATCCCGCCAACAGTTGCAGCATTTGATGGGCGACATGCGTACTGTCCTGGAGCGTGAGGAACCTGCCTCCACCGAGGAGGATGACTCGTTCATTGAACAACTTGGTGATGCCATCCAGGAGTATGAAGTATCGCACCCCAGCCTCACTGCTGCCTTGCAGCACGCTCTGGATATCCTGAGCGGGGCCGGGATTTAGCCTCATGCCCCACGATCCCGAAATCCACGCCTTCCTGCTCCGCCACCTGGAGGGCATCCGAGTTAACGACCTGGATGCCTACCATGCCACCACCAGCCAGGAGCTGACTCTATACGAGTGGTGGGTCACCCCCCATCGCCTGGACGGCTTGTCTTTCCATGATTTTATGATG
>JBFYSP010000174.1:0-3348 GCA_041301395.1 Anaerolineae bacterium | reverse complement strand
AAGGAGCCAGTTCTGTGGGAGGTTCTATCCCCCAGAACTGGTACAGAATTTTTCCAGGATACTTTTTTTCTATATTCAGCAGGGCCGGTAAAACCAGGAGCAAGTCCGGGCGATGCGAGTGACCGCCCATGTACCCAATAATTATTTTCCCATCACCGGTAACCGGCATCAGAGGTGGGTTGAACTGCCACAAATCATCATTAAGGTAATTGGGAATGACCGCAATATTCCGATTGAAAGGCAAGAGGTATTCACGCAAGGGTGTGGTTGCAACTGTGACCAGGTCGGCTTCCATAACCGCCTGCAGCATCGGTAGCAGCGCATCGGTGAAGTGAAATCTCAGCCGGTCGGGATGGTTTTCGGGCAGTTCAAAAAGCAAATCATCCAGGTCGAAAATTACCGGTTTGCCCAAAGATCTGGCAAGCGCAAGCACCTGCTCGTAGGCATCCAGGTTGAGGGGGAAATCCCGCTGCACCAGGATGGCATCGCCATCCCGTACAGCATCGACATTTATCTGGGAGTTATGCACTCCCCGGATCACGTTAACCCCCAGTTTTCGCGCCGGGCCAAGCACCCTGAGTACGGCTAAAGAATCATCGCCGCTGTTGGTGTACAAAACAATATTTTTTATGGGCAGCGGGGAGGTATCCATAGATTAGATAGAGAAACAAGCCAAAGTGAGTAATCCAATTTCAGCACCGGGTCGAAGGCTTAATGCGGCTGGTTCTTCCGGTACTCCGCAACCACATCCGCAACCTGGCCAACAGCCATTAATTTGCCATGCTCCAGCCACGCCGCGCGCTGGCAGATACTGGCAATCGTCTCCATATTGTGGGACACCAATAAGATGGTCACACCTTGCTCGCGAAAGGCTTCAATACGGGCAGCGCTTTTGCGCTGGAAAGACTCATCCCCTACCGATAAAAGCTCATCGACTATCAGTACGTCCGGATCCACATCGGTGGCAACTGCGAATCCCAGGCGGGCCCACATCCCCGAGGAATACGTGCGCAAGGGAGCATCGATGAAATCCCACAATTCAGCAAAGTCGACGATGTGATCGAACTTGGCGTCAATTTCCCGGCGGGTGAAGCCGAGGATGGTCCCATTCAGGTACACATTTTCTCGCCCGGTCAGCTCGGCATGAAAACCGGCGCCCATCTCTAATAGAGGAGAAACCCGGCCGCGTACAATCACCCGGCCTTCGGTGGGGCGCAGAACCCTGGCGATCAGTTTCAATAACGTACTCTTACCTGCACCATTTGGGCCTATCAGGCCGAAAACCTCCCCCCTGTGAACACTCAGGTTGACATCCTTTAACGCCCAGAATAAATGGTGCCTGACTTTGCCCTGGAGTTTACGGATCATGTATTCTTTAAAGGTTGGGATACGTTCGTGAGGAACCCGGTATTGCACGGAAGCTTTCTCGATATGAATGGCCTCATCCAGGCCAATCGGCAGCCGCGAAACGGCCACTTTCGGATCAGATACGGTAAGCATATTCATCCGACTTGTTGGAAAAGACAATCCACCCGACAATGAGAGCAACCAGGGCAATCGCCAGCGCCGCCAAAAATTCCGGCCAGGTCGGCCAGCGACCGTAATAAGTTGGGATACGGTATATATTGACCATGTAATACATCGGGTTTAGGTGCGTCACCCAGAAGCGGATCGACTCGGGCAGTACTTCCTCGGGATAAATTATCGGCGTCAGGTACATCCAGGCAGTCAATACAATCTGGTACATCTCGGCGACATCCGGAAAATACACCGCCATGGTAGATAACAATAAGCCCACCCCCAGGGCAAAAGCCGCCAGGAGCAATATGGATACCGGCAGGAATAAAATCGACGGATGGATCGGCACCTGGGTGATGAGCATAACAAACAGGAGCGGGATGGTTGACAGGACAATATTGACCATCCCTGTCCCGATTGCCGCCAGCCCAAAAGAAGCCCTGGGGATATAAATCCGGTTCAGCAAGCCGCCTCCCCATACCAGGTTTACCATGGCGGCATTCGTGGTTTGGGCGAAAAAAGTCCAGGCGAGCAAGCCGCTCAATACATAAGCCGGGTAGCCATAAACCGTGGCAAATTTAAAGATCTGGGAAAACACAATCGTCAGGACCAGCATCATTCCCAAGGGATTGAGCAATGTCCAGCCGATTCCCAGCACCGAGCGTTTGTAACGAGTGAGGATATCCCGGCGGATTAGCTGTACGATCAGGTGGCGATACTTCAACGCTTCGCGCAGCTCGGCAAGCGGAAGATTGCCTCGGTCTTGGCTATCGTAGATTAATTCCGGTCGGTCGAGGGCTTTCACGCTTTACCATCCATCGCCAGCCGGAGGGCATCTTCCCAATCGGGCAGGCGCAGGCCAAAGGTCTGGCTGAACTTTCCGCAATCCAGGGCGGAAAATAGCGGCCGTTGGGCTGGGGCGGGAAATTCGGCCGTGCTGGCAGGCAGCAATTCCTGCACTACTTGTTCCCGGGGTTCCGGGTCGTAGCGCAAAATGGCCTGTGCCCACTGGTAGCGGCTGGCATAACCACCCCCTGCCAGGTGGTACAGGCCGCGACGGTCGTGCAGCCAATCCGTCACTTCCTTGCCCCCCGCCGCCAGGACCTGCGCAGTGATCTCGGCCAGCATGCGCGCCCAGGTTGGGTTGCTTACCTGGTCGGCGACAACGCGCAGGCTGGGGTTCTGGCGTGCCCACTGTAAAACCTTGGTCACGAAGCTATCCCGCCGCATACTGTATACCCAGCTCGTGCGAAAGATCAGGCTATTCCCGCCAACCTGAGCGATGGCTTGCTCTCCTTGCAGCTTGCTTTGTCCATAGACATTCAATGGATCTGGCAGGTCGGTTTCCAGGTAGGGGCTGCCTTTGCTCCCATTAAACACATAGTCTGTAGAAAAGTGGATCAGGGCGGCTTTGATCTCCACGGCGGCCTGGGCCATGATACCCGGGGCGATGCCGTTGATCGCCAGGGCAGGCTCTGGCTCGCTTTCAGCCCGGTCGACAGCCGTGTAGGCAGTAGCGTTGACAATTACCCTGGGCCGGATGTCTCGAATGGTTTGCTCGAGGCCCGCCGGCTGTGCCAGGTCGATCTCGGGGTAATCCACGGCGATGACTTCGCCCAGGGGAGCCAGCGTGCGTTGCAGCTCCCAACCTAATTGCCCGTGCTTGCCGAAGAGCAAAATCCTCATCATCAGGAATTGTTGAACGGCAGCTCGTCTTCCAACAAGCTCAGCAGGTATTTGCCGTACTGGTTATACTCCATCTGCTTCCCCAGCCGGTGTAATTGAGCCCCATCGATGTAGCCCATGCGGAAGGCGATTTCTTCCGGGCAG
>JBFYSP010000176.1:0-4540 GCA_041301395.1 Anaerolineae bacterium | reverse complement strand
GCGACCTGCTCCAAGATGGTGGGCGAGAGCACGATGAACGTCTGGAACTGGAAGGGCTGGACGGTGACGTTGTAGCCGGCAGCGGTGAAAACGCTTACCGCGTAATCCACCGATGCGTCGTAGCCGGGCGTGCCGGAGGTGCGGATGCCGTTATTGGCATCGGCAATCGCCTGGAAGGCGGCCTGATGCTGGCGCACCCCTTCCAGAGTCATGCATTCGAGCAGCTTCTGGAAGGTGTTATTGACACGCGTATCGCAGGATTCGGGGCCGGCCAGTACTCTGGGGGCGACGGCAAAACCGGAAACGAGGATCGCAACGAGCAGGACGATGCGGGCAATTCTGTTTAACATCAATTTTCTCCATTCTGAATCAACCGGGTAAGATGTTCAGGCGTAGAGCCTGAGAAGGAAAAGGGGAAGTTGGGGGAATTGCCGGGTTTAGCTGCTTGGTTATTCCTCCTGCGCAGAAAAGGGATATAGTAGATTGTTTATATCTAAATTAATCTTATCATAAAACCCTTCAGGATTCAAGGTTCTATGGGGTTAGTAATAATCAGGCGGTTGACATCCTGCTGGAATTCCCACTTCGGTGATTATGGATCGAGGAAAAAGTCATTGGACCACGAAAGGCGCGAAAGGGCGCGAAAGGCACGAAATGGGTTCCTGGGAAGTGGAGAAGCAGCGCGCTGGGCAGGCGAATGGTCTCTGGACCACGAAAGGCACGAAAGGGCGCGAAAGGCACGAAATTGGTTGCCGGGGAGTGGAGAAGCAGCGCGCTGGGCAGGCGAATGGTCTCTGGACCACGAAAGGCGCGAAAGGGCGCGAAAGCCGCGAAATTGGTTCCTGGGGAGTGGAGATGTGTCTCCCAGATGCCACACTTAATAACGGAACGTCCGTCTTCCGTCGTGGACGCCCAAGCGAAACCCCTGATTTCCCACCATGCGATCGGCAAGTGTGGTCACGCGATGCTTTTCGCTGGATCGTCGGCCTCCTATCGTGAATCCCGCGCTGCTTTAGCGCGGGGCGGTCGGCGAGCGAAGTCACGCGATGCTTTCTCGCGGGATCGTCTGTCGTCCGTCGCTTTTACACCACCCGCTTCCAGGTCTTGGTCTCGATCACAATGCGGTAGTATGAGCCCTTCTCAGGGTCGTCTTCGATGTACTCGGCTTCCACCACCAGGTCGGGGAATTCGCCGGCGGGCAGCTCCATGCGCAGGCCGTGATCGCCGCGGTACTTGCGCACAGAGGCGATCTGTTTACCCAGCTCGGCATCCAGGCTGAAAGAACGCTCGGGCAGGTCCTGCGGCAGGCGGCGCTCGATGAGCTGCTTGGCTGCAGCGGGCAAGGGCAGCTCTTTCACCCAGGTATCCAGGTTCACCCGGCGGGAGGCCAGGGCGCTCTCGATGCCGGTTTCCAGCTGGCGGTTCTCTTGCGGTGTGAGCTGCTCGCGCAGGTCGTTCTGCACGCTTACCAGGCTCTTGGAGACCCGTTGAGTAACGGCGCGGGCATCCTGTGCTTCCTGGGCGTCCAGGAAGGACTCGCTGAAGAAGCGTGCCACGCTGGACGATTCGATGCGCGACTGGCGGTCGATGAGCAGCATGTCGAACTCGGGGTGGCGCGGCTCCAACGGCTGGATGACGGCGCACTTCTGCAGGCGCTCGTTGGTGAAGGCGGCTTTGAGCGGCTCGAAGCTGACGTAGGTATTGCCCTTGCGGTCCTGCTTCACGCTGTGGCTGAAAATCTGCGCCGGGTCGACCTTGAGGATCG
The DNA here is from genome assembly GCA_041301395.1 of Anaerolineae bacterium. GTDB lineage: Bacteria > Chloroflexota > Anaerolineae > Anaerolineales > UBA4823 > CTSoil-045. The sequence goes on along the minus strand of JBFYSP010000176.1, from coordinate 2,775 downwards.
CCAGGAAGCGGGTGTAGGGGTAGGCGTCGCTGGTGAACAGGCAGACGATCAGGTCGCCGCCGGTGATGCGCCCATCGCGCTCCATCAGGGCGTAGAGCTCCTTGGCCAGGCGCTGCGAGCCTTCCACCAGGGTGGTGTCTTCGCGCAGCAGCTCCCGGCAGGCACCAGAGGCCTGCTCCGGGTTGATGTTGCGGAAGCGCGCCGCGCGGGCGGAACTATCGTGCAGGGTATTGAGGATGTGGCGCCCGAAATAGTCGTTCAGCTCGGGGTGGGCTTGCAGGGGTAAGGGCGCCTGGGAAAGCACCAGCCCCTGTCCTTGCGGTTCCAGGATGTGGATGATCAGGTCGATGCTCTTGATCGATTGAATATTACGCATGGCGGCCTCCGGGTGGGGATGGGTATAGGTTAATCGTAAACGCGAATGGAAAAATGTGCAACAACTTCTTAAGTAGACCGAAGACGGACGACGGACGACCGCTGATCCCGCGGGAGTGCACCGCGGGACTAGCTCGCCGACGGCAGACCAAAGACCGTCCTGCGGGAGAGCGCTGCCCCGGAGAAGTGCATCCGGGATTTCCCAAGGGGACTTCGCTCTGCGACTAAGGACGGCCAATCTCGCGTCTATGCCGTCCGGGAGAAATAATCCGGGACAAGTTCGGGGACTTCGCCGATGAAAGATGATGGGCAGACTGTTCGTTTGCCTATTTATATGAATACTGGGTGTTTAATACCCCGACGCGGCAGAATCCGGCAAGGGAGGAGAGGCGTTATGGCTTCGGGTAGTTCCCGGCCGCTCTGTTTTTTATCTCGCCCCATAGCAAGTACCCTTCTCGCTCACTTGGGTCAGCTTGCAGAATACCCAATCCTATGGCTAGGCCGACTACGGCATTGAGCTGCTGCCAGCGAAAATCTATCGATGCTGATGCTGCCTCCATCTGCTCGATTTCTGCCACTGCCTGCCAGCGATCAATATACGCCTTCATTGCGGCATCCATAAAAAGATTATAGCATGGCTGTTGTTACATGACCATCCACGAATGGGCCACGAATACACCGATGACGGGTCGGGCGGCATCCATGCGTGTAGCCGTGGACGGATTTTTCCGAGGACGCCAGCTTCGCCCTGGACGAAGGAGCTGCAGATCTGGCGGGACACGACCATCCACGAATGGGCCACGAATACACCGATGACGGGTCGGGCGGCATCCATGCGTGTAGCCGTGGACGGTTTTCCCGAAGCCGGCAGCGACACCCTGGAGCGCTCTCGTCCAGGACATCGCTGCCAGAATAAACTGCCTGAAGTGGATGAGTAACAGCCCGGGAAGCAGCTCACTCCTTCCAGAGCGGGTAGAAATATGTCCCCGGATACAGCGGGTTGTAATACCAGCCCTGCACCCAGCGTTGGACGTAAAACCGATTTTTAGGGACAAACAGCGTGATCGTGTTGGCAGTGTCGTACCACAGTTGGTTAAATTCCTTGTAGATCTCGGCTCGCTTTTCGGGGTCGCTCTCGCTTACGGCGCGGTTGCTTATCTCTAAGTAGCTGGCTTGGATCTCTGCTGGCAGGTTTTGGCGCATGGCGTAAACACCAGCGGTGAATGGCATCACCCAATTGTGCGGGTCGTGGAAATCTTCTTTCCAGCTAGGAATAAAAAACGGATTTTTTGAAGCCTGGCGATTCTCATACTCGGTGTCCCCATTCAGATCTGTTGCTTCGACGATAAACTTGTCGTTGATGGCACCAAGCTCGGCCTCTAGCATCAGAGCTGCCGGAGCATTTCTGGCTTCGCCAAGGACATAGGGGGCAGTAAAGCGAAAGCCGGTGTCCCACAGAGAGACCTCCCCATCCGGGTCAGGCGACCAGCTGCCGTCTGCGTTATGGGTCCAGCGCGACTGCCGCAGCAGCTCGGCGCATTTGGCCGGGTCGTAGTTGTAAGATGGCGCATCGGCGTTGTAGCCCAGCATCCCGGGCAGCATGACATGGATCGAACGCGTGGCCTCGCCAAGATAGGCCTCGTTGACGAAAGTTTCGTAGTTGAAGCAATACGCGAAAGCCTTGCGCACCAGCGGGTCGCTGAAGAAGTTGGGTGGGATGCCGTTTCCGTCAAGCTGACCGCTGCCGATATATTCATTGCCTTCGGTGTTGATATTGAAGGTGAATACCAGGGCAGATTCTTTTACGGTCTCCAGTCCCTGGATCACTCTCAATGGCTTGGTGGGATCCACTTCCTGGCAGTCGTCGAGTGTTTGCTGGCACTCGACGCCCACCAGCTCATCCATCAACTGGTAAAAAATCGGCATGTGAACCGGGTTTTCGTCAGCATCACCGGCTTTCAGCATGCCTTGTGTTGCCACTTCAGACGCCTGTCCATCCGTATAGACGACTTTCTTGATTATGGGCGCGCCGCTCGGGCCTGCCTCCCACAGCGGCTGCCGGACCCAGTAGTCTTCGTTAGCCACCAGTACCAGCTCATCGCCAGGGGTCCAGTGATCCAACTTATAGGGACCGGTGCCGTTTGCGGAGCTGCCCAGACCTTGCTCGAAGAGCTGCTCGGCAGTCTTGCCATAGTAGTCCTGCCAGGTCTGGCAGTCGCCGTCCCAACCGCCGCTGGAAATGATCCAGTTTTTGGATATGATGGCGCCCCAGAAACCGGGGAAGGTGGCCAGGAAAGGTCCCCAGGGCTGCGCCAGCTTCATGGTCACCGTGCCGGCCTGGTCATCCGCCACGATGGCGTTGGTAACCTTCTGGCAGGTAGCTTTAAGCACCGCCGGGTC
>JBFYSP010000168.1:0-7850 GCA_041301395.1 Anaerolineae bacterium | reverse complement strand
GGGATCGTCACCAGGCGCGAGTTGCCGCCGGCCCAGGTCTGTTCCGATTGCACCAGCTCGCCTGGCAGCTCAAAGCCGTAATGGCGGAATTGGGTGGCCATTTTGTACTGCAAGGCCAGATCGGTTTCCTTCAGAAAGAAGAATTTGATTAAAGAATAAGAGCCGACGCCGGTGAGCGCTACCAGACTCATCGCCACCAGTAAATAGAGCAGTGTAAGCTGTATCCTCAGACGGGTTAACATAATCGCTCAGGCGTTTTCCACTTCCAACTGGTATCCAACACCCCGGCAGGTAACGATCGGGTCTTTCTTGCCGGGCTGTTGGAGCTTATTGCGCAGGTACGAGACATACACTTCCACCATGTTGGGCTTGACATCCCGCGTATACGACCAGACGTAATCCAAAATACTTTGACGGGCGAGCACCTGCCCCGGGTGACGCATAAAATATTCCAGCAGCGTCCACTCGGTGGGCGTCAAATCCAGGGGACGCTCGCCGCGCCGGGCGGAATGCACCTTCAAATCCATGACCAGCTCGCCGACGCGCAGCTCCCAGGCATCCACCGTCTGGTCATTGAAGCGCCGACCCAGGGCATGAATCCGGGCAATCAGCTCGTCGAACGAAAAAGGCTTCCCCAGGTAGTCATCCGCGCCGCTGTACAGACCCGCCACCCGGTCTTCCACCTGGGTGCGCGCCGTCAGCATCAGGATCGCCATCGGCAGGCGCGCCGAGCGGATCGCCTGGCAGATCGCCGGCCCATCCCTGCCCGGGAGCATCCAATCCACCACGGCCACCTCATGCACGCCGCGCAGGGCAATCTCCAGCCCGGTATCGCCATCATGCGCCACATCGACAGAAAATTTCTCTGCCTCCAGCACCTTCTGCATCAAGTGGGTCAAGCGTTTATCGTCTTCGATCAGTAATACTCGCATTGGTTTCTCTCAGTTCCCTTAAGTCTACCCCTGAAATATTGGAAAAGGCTTGGAATAATGAGTGCGTTTTTCAATACCATTCCAAGATTGGTTTGATATGCTAATCAGCAGAAAGACTGCTCGCCCTATGTGGGCCACGCAACCGATTGTGACCCTGAACGAGGTACTACCGAGTAATTCGTGGGGAGCGAAGAATCCAGATCCTTCACTTTCCTCTCTACGGTCGGAACCGGAGGTCGTTCAGGATGACATATCAAACAAGGAGACGAAAATGAACAAAACTGCTTTTGCTATATCCACGGCACTCACCACCTTCATCCTCATCGCCGTGGCAGGGATTGTAATTGCTGTGCGGGCTGCCGAGAAGCCCGCCGAAGCCGTGGTAACGCAAACCGCCGCGGTTGTTGAAGAGCCTGTCGTGCTGCCTGAAGCTACCATCGATCCGAACCAGGATCTGCTGCTGACCTTCAGCGAGCGCGAAGCCCAGTACCAGGAGCTGATCGCCCAGGCCAATTCCCGCCTGGAGCAGCTGCAGAAACAACAGCTGGAGATGCAGACCCAACTGTCCGACCAGCAAGCCGCCGGCCGGCAGGTCACCCCCGACCAGGCCGCCACCATCGCCGCCGAGTACCTGGGGCAGACCAACATTTACTCGATCGAGCTGATCTTAATCTCCGGGGTGAATACCTACCAGGTCTCTTTCAGCTCCGGTGACACCGTGTATGTCAGTATGGAAGGGCAGGTAATTGGCCTGCAGGGCCCTGCCTCCGCCACCTTCCTGAGCAGCGTCCCCTCCTCCAGCCAGCAGACCTCCTCCGGAAGCTCGTCCTCATCCTCAAGCTATCAAGAAGATGACGACGATGATGACGATGATGATGACGACGACGATGACGATGACGACGATTAGCTGGTTTGAGCGTCACACCCGACCTCCTGCTCGATCAGAGCAGTCCTCAGCAAAGCCTTGACGTCACCCAGAGGGAACCCTATGCAAAACAACCAACCATCCAAGCGCAAATCTTTGTTCGACATGCGCGATGTAAAACGCCTGATTTTCGTACTGGCCATCTCTTCTACGCTGGGCTTTTGGGCGCTGTTTTCCAGCAAGCTCAATCTCAGCTCGTTTGTCGCCGCCTCCAACAGCGTAACGGCCAGCTCCACACCGCCCAGCCAGGCGCAGGAGCTGCTCGTCCTGGATTTACCGCCCCTGCCGACCTTAATCCCAACCGCCGCAGCCCTGACCATGACGGACAAACCGGCTTCGGCGCCTGCTCCGGTGCAAAAACCGATCGGCTCGTTGCCTGCGCAGGGTGTGGTGGTCAGCGCACCGCAGGCGCCTGCCGGCGGCAACACCCGCTTTTCCAGAAGCAGCGGCGGCGGAAATCAGAGCCGCTCCAATCAACCGGCCGCAGTCACCAGCACCGGTTCATCTCAATGATCTATAAGCAAGAATTCAGAGCCATGGGCTGCCACATGCTGGCAGCCCTTGACTCTGCAAGCTTTGAACCCGCTCAGGAGCTCGAAAAAGTACCAGATTGGTTCGAGCAGTGGGAGGCCGTACTGAGCCGCTTTCGACCGGAGAGCGAGCTGAGCCGGCTGAATATCTCCCCCGAAATCAGCCACCCTGTGAGCGAGACTATGTTGAGCGTTTTTCAGGCGGCAGTCCAGGCCGAGCGAGAAAGCCGCGGCCTGGTCACCCCCACGGTGCTGGAAGCGCTGGTATCCGCCGGCTACGAGACGAGCTTCGACTCGCTGCCCCGGGCGCAGTACGCCCCAGCCACTTCAGATTTGCCGCGCTTCACGCTGGCCGAGGTCGCCTGGACTGTCACGCCGCCCAGCCTGCGCCTGCCGGCCGGCCTGCGCCTGGATTTTGGCGGCATCGCCAAAGGCTGGGCCGCTCAGCAGGCCATGCAGCGCCTGGCTGCCTTCGGCCCGGCGCTGGTGAATGCCGGCGGCGATATCGCCATCAGCGGCCCGCTGCTGGATGGCGAGCCCTGGCCGGTGGACATCCGCGATCCTTTCCACCCGGGAGAAAGCCTGGGGCTGTTAATGCTCGGGCGCTGCGGCGTGGCTACCTCTGGCCAGGATTACCGGCGCTGGCAGCAGAATGACGCCTGGCACCACCACATCATCGATCCACGCAGCGGCCTGCCGGCAGAAACCGACGTGATCAGCGCCAGCGTGATTGCGCCAACCGTTCTGAAAGCCGAAACGGCTGCTAAATGCGCCTTGATCCTGGGAAGTTCGGCCGGTTTAGACTGGCTGGAAGCTCGCCCGTCCCTGGCAGGCATGCTGCTGTTAAAGGATGGCCGGCTGGTTTACAGCAGCCGCTTTATGCAATATCTTTGGAGTTGACTATGAGCGTCATGACAGAGAATGATCCAGATAAGATCACCCCGGTAGCCAGCCTGCGCACGCTGTTGATCGGCCTGCTGGCGATCGTACTGGGCACCCTGCTGGCCGCGGTATTCGTGCCGCGCTGGCTGCCCGGCTTGAGCGCCTCCATCCTGGGCGACTCGCCCAAAATTTTCTGGTATTTATCCCGCGGCAGCGCCTTCGTGGCTTTCTTCCTGCTGTGGCTGTCCATGGTCTTCGGCCTGCTGATCACCAACCGGATGGCGCGCTTATGGCCGGGCGGTCCGGTCGCCTTTGACCTGCACCAGTACTTCAGCCTGCTCGGCCTGGGATTCGGCCTGTTTCATGCCCTGATATTAACCGGCGACCGTTATATCCAGGCCGGCCTGGTCCAGGTGGTGCTGCCTTTTGCCTACCAGAATTTCAAGCCGGTCTGGGTGGGCATCGGCCAGCTAGCTTTCTATGCCTGGGCGATCGTGGTAGCCAGTTTTTACATCCGCAAACAGCTGGGCAATAAGAGCTGGCGCCTGGTGCACTATGCCAGCTTCCTGGCTTTCTCCCTGGCGCTGGTGCACGGCCTGGTCAGCGGAACAGACAGCCAGACCGTCTGGGCCGGCATGCTCTACTGGTTTGCCGGCGGCTCGCTGCTGCTGCTCTTGTTTTACCGCATTATGGTCACCGTGGGCAACAAAAAGCCCCAACGCGCCCGGCCGGTTGCGCAGCCAGTTCGGAGAGATTGAACCGCTAAGGCGCTAAGATCGCCAAGAAGAACTTTTAAGAAAGAAGAAAAGAGATTTAATAATAATTTCGTGCCTTCTGGTGAAAACCAACCGGGACTTTGCCTTCGTGCTTGTACTCCCGCCGAGCTTGCCCCGAATGAACTGCTCCGGGGCGAAACGCCGCGGAGCCTTAGCGCTCTTTGTGTTTTAATAAGTTTTTATCTTAGCGCCCTTAGCGGCTTAGCGGTTCGATCTTTTCACCCCTTCAGCAGCTCCGCCCGCACCTGCGCCGCGAAGTCCTCCCCCGCCTCATCTTCAACCAGCAGCTCGATCTTCTCCGGCGAGTCGACCCCCAACTTCAGCTCGACCGCTCTTGCGATTTGTTCCTGCTTGAACACCGGGCCGTAGCTTACCTCTGACGTGGTGCCGTACAGGCGCAGGATGGCCACACCGACCGCATCCAGGGCAATCCGGTCGCGGCCGGCCAGCACCACCTCGGGTTTCACAGTGCGTCCCTGGTCGGGGCCGCCGTTGGTGAAGGCCTCCACGCCATCCAGCACCACCAGCGCCGGGGAATAGGCGGCGTTGATCTCGGCGATCATGCGCCGCTGGCTGGAGGAGGTATGCAGCTCGTCCATGAAGTTGTGCGATTTAGCCGTCAGGCGGCGAGCGGCCAGCCCTACGGAGTTTTTCAGCGATAGGGTGAAGTGACCGCCGTAGCGGTGGGTCTTCAAACAGCAGGTCTGCACCACAGCCGGGCTCTCCAGGACCGCCCTGGGCAGGTAGAAGCCCTGCTTCCAATGGCTGCCGGGGCTGTCGCAGCGCACCCAGTCTTCCGCTACCAGCTCGTCGAAGACCACGGTAGCGAAGTCCAACTCTTGTGCCAGGTCGAAAACCCCGCGTGCCTGAAACACCTTACGCGTATCGCCCATCCCGCTGCGGTCGCCCAGGGTAATGTTGACCGCGCCCATCTCACGCAGCTTGAGCACCAGGGCGCGCAGCACGTCGATATGCGTCGAGCCGGGAGTCGGGTCGGCGCTGTTGTAGTTGGGCTTCAGAAAAACATCTTTCCCACGGACGAGGTTCTCGCCCAGCAGGTCAATAGCCTGGCGGACGCCGGCGGCGCGGTCGGCGGTGCGCACCAGGGCGACGCGGCCGATCCAGCTGGTGGGGGTTTGGGTGGCACTGGGGGCTTCAGTTTGGGTGGCTTCGGTTATATCGATGGGCTCCGGTGTTGCGGTGGATGCAGCGGTCGCGGCGGGCGTCCGCAGGGTGGCAGTCGGGATTGCAGTGGGATCCAGCCCGGCTCGCTGGCAGGCCTGCAGGAAGGCGGTCAGGGCGGCCGCGCTGCCCAACATGCCCAGCAGCCGCAGGAATTCGCTGCGGGGGAGGGGTGAGTCAGAGGGAGACATAGAGATATTTAACCACGTTTTCGCCAGCGTGTGATGCGCTCATCGATGTGCAGCAGGCGCTCGGCGACCAGGATCAGGAAGATGAGCGCTGCGACCAGCAGGCCAAATGCGTACCAACCCACACCGATCGCCAAACCCATCGCCCCAACCGCCCAGATTCCGGCAGCGGTAGTAAGCCCATGGATCATCCCCTGCGAGGTATCGCGGATGACCACACCTGCCGCCAGGAAACCCAGGCCTACCACAACCTGCGCCGCCACCCGGGACGGGTCGCCGCCGGGGAAGGCATACAGGGAAAGCAGGGTATAGGCAGCCGCGCCCAGCGCCGCCAGGGCATGCGTGCGGTCGCCGGCCGGCTGGCCGCGGAACTGCCGCTCCAACCCGATCAGGTAGCCAAGCAGTCCCGCCAGCCCCAGGCGCAGGAAAAGCTCCAAAGTAGAAATTTCCGAGCCAGGAGACATTGTGTTTTGCCTTTCTGATGGGGTTATTTAACCACAGATAAACACGGATACAGACACAGATCCAAGAGGTTTTTTTTGGGTTTTTTGACAGGGATGAACCGGGTGAACAGGATTACTTCATATTTCAGGTGTCATCCTGCCCAGACTTCGGATTGCTTTTCCATTCTGCGCTCGCGTGGTTATAATACCTTTGCCCGTTCTCGCAGAATTCGCACTCCAGGTGCACACAACTGTTTGGGCGACGTTGGATAGCCGGCAAAGCAACCTCTGCTTTGCCCTGGTCTTCTGTTCGTGTAAACTGTTTTTTTAATATTATCTGCCCTTAAGTGGCAGGGCAGGGGATTCGCTTTTGGCTGTATTGGATTGGCGTTTATCCCTGATCGGTGGTCGACGATGACAACGGACCGTATAAACCAAACCGTAACCCTCAAAGACGGCAGGCGCCTGGGCTTTGCCGAATACGGCGCGCGCACCGGTCGCCCGGTGTTTCACTTCCATGGCTCGGCCAGTTCAAGGTTGGAGCACCCTTCAGCGGAAAGCATGCTCGACCAGCTGGGCATTCGATTTATCTCCGTCGATCGGCCGGGACATGGTCTCTCCGATTTTCAACCACAACGCCGTTTGCTTGATTGGCCAGTGGATGTCTGCCACCTTGCTGGCCACCTGGGAATCGGCGAGTTCTACGTGGAAGGATACTCCGCCGGTGGGCCGCATGCTCTGGCGTGTGCTCACCAGCTGCCAGAAAGGGTTCTCGCAGGTGCAGTGTATGGTTGCGTTGCGCCCATGGACCGCCCTGGAGCCTACCAGGGATTGCCATTTTTCAACCGAGTCCTGGCAAAATCTGCTCGCTGGTTCCCCTTGTTAACATACTTAATCCGCCGGGTGATGCGGGGCATGGTGATGGGAGACATCGAGAAAACCACTCGCCAATTGATGTCTTCCATTCCGGCCGCGGATAAGGCGGTTCTTTATGCACCGAAGGATTTCGAGATTTTTGTCAATTCGGTCCGTGAAGGTCTTCGCTCAGGTTCTCGGGGCGTTGCGTGCGATGATATCCTGATCAACCAGGCATGGGGGTTTGACCCGGCAGACGTGCAGCCGCGGATCGATATCTGGCATGGCGAGGCGGATGTTAATGTTCCCATCCATGCCGCCAGGTTTTTGTGTGCGGTTATTCCCCACGTCCGCGTGACGTTCCTGCCTGGAAAAGGGCATTTCTTTTTATTCAATTGCTGGCAGGATGTGCTTTCGAGGCTGGTATCAGAGGCATAACCAAATGGCAACTGTATTATTTTCGGATAGAACCGGCTCTGCAACGCGCCACGCGGATTTTTAGGCAAAGAATATCATCCTGGCGATACATTGTCGAACCTTTCTGGGTGTCTGTACTATAATTGGCTATGTCTCCAGTACTAACCACGAAACTGTATATTCCCCCAACTCGGGCTAATGTTGTCCCGCGCCCGCGGCTGGTGGAGCGCCTGAACGAAGGGCTTGCTTCCAGTCGCAAGCTGACCCTCATCTCCGCCTCTGCCGGCTTTGGCAAAACCACGCTGGTCAGCGCATGGGTCGCCGGCTGCGGGCGGCCCGTCGCCTGGCTCTCGCTGGACGAAGGCGATAGCGACCGCATGCGCTTCCTGGCTTATCTCGTTGCGGCTCTGCAGAGCATAATGCCCGAGGTTGGCGCAGGCGTCCTGAACGCACTCCAATCGCCTCAGCCGCCGCCCATTGAGTCAATCCTGACAGCCCTGCTCAATGAGATCGCCGCCATTCCGGACAGCTTCATCCTGGTGCTGGACGACTATCACGCCATCGACTCCACCGCCGTGGATGAAGCCCTGGCCTTCCTTGTGGAGCACCTGCCTCCGCAGATGCACCTGGCGATCATCACCCGTGAAGACCCCGCCCTGCCGCTGGCACGCCTGCGGGCTGGAAGCCGGCTCACCGAAATCCGCACTGCCGACCTGCGCT
>JBFYSP010000144.1:0-7224 GCA_041301395.1 Anaerolineae bacterium | reverse complement strand
ACCCATAGGACCCGGTTGTGGTGCCCATCGGTGACCAGGAATCCTCCGCGGAAAGCCTCCATGGCGTAATGGACTCCAGAAGGGATCGCGACCACACTTTGCGAGGGATTAGCAATCGAGTAAGCGCCGATATCTGCGATGACGGTAAAGCTGGACGGACTGTCTACCCGGTATATCCCCACCACGTCACCATTATTGACCGGGAAGAAGGGCATATCATCACCAACCATGGTGACCAGTGCATACGCCATCCCATCGATAAAGGCAACATCCACTACGCCGCCAATGGGGACCAACGCCGGCGGCAAACCACTGGCATAAGTCGTCCTCGCTCCGGTTTGCGGATCGATGCGCGAGATCCTGCCGATTGCTCCTTCCGTTACGTACAACGCGCCATCGGGACCAACGACGCTGCCCTGCGCGCCCTGCAGCCCGGAAGCCAGCAGGACGGGATTGAGCGCTGAAGCCTGACTGGTTCCGGCGACAATGCCGGTAATGGCCAGTGCTAGCGCCAGGGCAAATGTAACCATCAGGTGTAACTTCTTGTTCATGTCGACTCCTTTGGAAAATCTAGGTATCGTTCTGGATACGATATAGGTATAAGCCAGTGATTTGGTAATGCAGGCCTCCTTTCCTTCCTATCTCGGGTTAATGCCCCTCCTGGATTTCGATGATTGTGTCGGCCGTTAGCCCATGTGCCTGGCGGTGAACGGCAACGGCGGCTTCTTTACTTGGCGCCTCTACCAGGCAGATGACCATGCCTTCTGCCTCGTTGAACCAGTAGCGGTGGTATATCACCTGGTGCTCTCCCTGCACTTCCAGATCACGCAGGTGAGCTTCGGCAACGGCTTTCGCAGTTAATCCTTCAATATTCCTGTGAAAATCCATATAAAGTGGCATTTTTCACCTCCATCAAGATCGTTGTTAACCAGGATGTATAAGACTGTCTTTATCGTGTTACAATATACCCTGATCAGACGACTTGGGGTAACCCTTTGGTATACACCGCGGATACAAAGATAAGCATACTCGGGGGTTGAATTGGCAACTGGATAGAAGTTTGGAAAGTGGGGCTGAATGGAGTATGTCTCCTTCGGGTATTGGGTGCACCGCCGCCGTGTCGCCCTGGACTTGACCCAATCTGCACTGGCGCATCGCGTTGGCTGCGCCACAATCACCATAAAAAAGATCGAGCACGATGAGCGTCGTCCTTCCAGGGTCATGGCCCAAAGGCTGGCGGATGAATTGTTGGTTCCAGATATCGAGCGAGAATCCTTCATCCAGACCGCGCTTGGTGAGGTATACGCGCCTTCTCTGCCAATCCCTGCTGACCCGCTAGCTTTCCATCCACCGGCATTTATTCCAGAACCTGTTACTGATTACCAAGATCAATTTGTGGGTCGCGAGTCCGAGCTTACCTGGCTGGATGAGCGTTTGAGGTGTGTGTTAAGCGGGGAAGGTCAGATTGCATTTATTGCCGGGAGTTCAGGCCGCGGCAAAACCGCGCTGATGTTGGAATTCATGCAGCAGGCGCTCGATGCGCAACCAGAGTTGATTGCCAGCGGCGGAATTTGCACGGCTTATACCGGTCTTGGAGACCCCTATCTGCCGTTTCGTGAAGTGCTGGAATTTCTCACCGGAAATTTGGATTCGCACTGGCTGGCAAAAACAAATCACCGCAGTGTGGCACAGCGGATTTGGCGGGCATTGCCGCATACTTACCAGTCGTTGGCGGATCATGCCCCTTACCTGATAGATGTACTGGTCTCCGGCAAAGACCTGCTGAGGTGTGCTGCGACCGTCGCGCCGGGTGGGGCTGCCTGGCTGGCACAACTACAATTAGAAGTAACCCAACACCATAAAGATACCAGCCTCCCTGGGAAGACCGCGCTTTACGGCCAGTTCAGCAGCCTGTTGTCCTATCTATCCGGCCGCCAGCCTTTATTGATTTTGCTGGATGACCTGCATTGGGCTGATGATGCTTCCTTGGGATTGCTCTTTCACTTATCAAGGCATATTCGTGATCGGCGGATTTTTATCCTGGGGACCTACCGTCCAGAAGAGCTTGCTTCCGGAAACGGTAGCGGACCTCACCTGTTCGAAAATGTGCTCGGTGAAATGAAGCGCACCTTTGGCGAGTTTGTTCTGGACCTCAACGCTGCCGACCAGACGGGCGGCAGGCATTTTGTGGATGCCTACCTGGATGGATTGCCAAACCGGTTCAGTACATCCTTCCGTGAAAAGCTTTTCCTACGCACCGCCGGTCACCCCTTGTTCACGATCGAGTTTGTGCGCGAGATGCAAGCCCGCGGCGACCTGCTCCCAGGCGAATCGGGCAATTGGCAGGAGGCGGAAGACCTGGATTGGAGCGTATTGCCTGCCCGGGTTGAAGCCGTGATTGCCCATTCCCTGGCTAGACTGGATGCGGACTTATTTGAAGTGTTGACCGTTGCCAGCGTAGAAGGGGAGCAGTTTACAGCTGAAGTTGTTGCGCACGTGATGGGCATGCAGGCGGGCGACTTGCTCAAGCTTTTGTCGCACCAGCTGGCCAAACGCCATCACCTGGTGCAAGAACGCGGTGAAACCGTATCTTCTAGCCGTGTTCTATCCCCTTATTCATTCCGGCACGGCTTGTTCCAACAATATCTATACGACCAGCTGGATCCCGGCGAACGGCGCCGCCTGCATGCTGCGATTGCCCGCGCCCTGGAAGCGCTTTATCAGGATGAGGTGGAGATCGTCGCAGCCCAACTGGCCTGGCATTACCAGCAAGCTCGCCAGGCGGAAAAGGCAGTGGAATTCCTGGCAGTCGCCGGGAAAAGAGCGATCCTGCTCTCAGGCTACGATGAAGCCATCCACCTGCTGCAGTGCGGGCTGGCTTTGCTCGCCGATAAGCCCGGGCATTCTCGGCAAACGAGGGAAGCGATTGAACTGCTGCTGGCTCTGGGTGAAGCTCAATACCGGGCCGGGTCTGTGGACGATTCATTGGAAACGTATCAAAAAGCTGCTGCTCTTGCCAGGGAGCAGGAGGCTCCCAAAGCGTTGGCCCAGGCTGCATTAGGCTACGAGCAGTCGCGCTGGCGGTTTAATTTTCCTGCAGAGCCGTCCCGCCGCCTGCTGGAGGAAGCCTTCGGGCGGATAGGGGAAGAGGATGCCTTGCTGAAGACCAGGCTGGTCATCGGAAGGGTAAGAACACTGATGCCCGATATTTCTCAAGCGCAGTTTTCATCCCTGAGCCAACAGGCAATCGAGATGGCCCGCAATACAAACGACCGCACGACCCTGTATGAGGCGTTGTACCTGGTGCCCTGGGGAAACCGGGACCCACAATACTCGCAAGACCGCCTCACCGCCCTGGGCGAAATGATGCGCCTGGCCAAAACTACAGGGGATATTCTGCGCCAGCAGGAGGTCCTTAATTACCTGGTGCTCGAGCATTTTGAGCTGGGTAACTTGTCGGATTTCAATGAAGAGTTCCGTGCTCAACAAAAGCTGGCAGAAAAAGTCCACATTCCGTTATACGACTATCTCGCTCAGCTGTCCCGGACCTCTCTGGCGATTTTGCTGGGGAAATTTTCCGAAGCCGAAGAGCTTGCTCAACAAGCGCTGCATATTGGCCGGCAGATGAAAGTAGACAATGCTGACGGAATTTTTGGTATTCAGATGTTCACGCTCCGGCGAGAGCAGGATCGTTTGCGTGAAATTCTACCTTTGGTAAAACTATTCGTCGAACAAAATACCATCGCCAGGAGCTGGCGTCCTGGGCTGGCCTTGATCTACAGCGATCAGGATCTGCGTGCAGAAGCCGAACACATCTTCGAAACCTTGGCTGCCGATCATTTTGCGGGAATCCCAAAAGATGCTCTGTGGCTGACCTGTATAGCTTATCTCGCTGAAGTCTGCGTTTACCTGACGGATAGGGATCGAGCTGCCCACTTATACGAGTTTCTGCTCCCTTACTCGGGCCGGATGATTGTGAGTGGTTATTTTGGCGCATGTTATGGCTCGGCGGACTACTACCTGGGCTTACTGGCAGCTACAGGCTCGCGCTGGGAAGAGGCAAAACTGCACTATCAGCGTTCCATTGAATTAAATACGCGTATGGAAGCCCTGCCCTGGCTGGCGCACACGCAGTACGCTTTCGGGCAACTGCTCCTGACGTGTGGGCAAAGCCTCAATCGGGAACAGGCCAGGGTGCTTCTGGAAGCATCCTCGAGAACTGCTCATTCACTGGGGATGAATGCGCTGATTGCACGATTAGACAAAGTAAAGGAGATTGACGATGCCCATCTATCTGATAGAACGTAATTACGCTGAGCGCCTGGAAGACGCCCGTTCCGTAGCAGACGGGATCAACCAAATCAATATGGAAGAAGGCGTGCAGTGGCTGATTTCTTTCCTCAGCGCTGACAAAATGAAAACCTACTGCCTGTACGAAGCACCTAACGCCGAGGCTATCCTGTCAGCAGCTCGCCGGGCTGGATTGCCGGCGGACGTGATCATCGAGGTGAGCGAGGTACGCTCGGACGGCGAGATGGGCCAGGTGCTGAAACAGCGGTTTATAAATTAATAATCACTCTGTCGATCGAATCGGGTAAAAAATTTCGCCACTGTGCCGTGTTTTATCTATGTTCGCTCTCTCCGCGTCTCCGCGTGAGAATTCCCTACACCGCCTCCAGCCTCTCCCACCCCATCACCACCGCCAGCTGCGGGATCAGGATGCCCAGTACCATGCTGACCGACAGCACGCTGATCACCGGCTCCTGGTTGGGCAGCAGGCCCAGCACCGGCACGATCACCACCAGGATCGGGATGGCAGCCAGGAACAGGCACACCAACAGCCAGACCGGTTTGCGGGCCAGGAGTAGGGCAGCGAATCCGGCCACACCGCCCAGTAGAGGCCAGGCAATGTGCGCCGTGGTCAATGGGTTGTCCGACTCCAGCGCGAAGTACGCCAGCCACCAGACGACCATGAACATCAGGATGCCGCCTGCTGCCAGCCCGAGGGTGCTGACCTTGCGCGACAGGCCCCACAGCGCCAGCACGCCCAGCACAAACGCCACCAGCATCATGCCTAGCTTCCAGTTGTAACTTCCAGCGAAGTCAATGTACTCCAGAGTCAGCTCGCGGCTGGTCGGGAAGATCGACAGCAGCGCCTGCCAGCTTAATGCGGCCAGCGCCGTGATCAGCAGCACAGCCGCCAGGAAGCCCAGCGCACCCAGCAGGCTTCGGCCAACCGCCAGCTTCTTGCGCAGTGCTGCCACAACCGCCAGGATTGCGAAGGCGGCCATGGCCAGGATTGCGCTGGCAGGCGTCAGCCAGGCCGGGTAGTTGAGGATGCCGACCAGCGGGGCGCTGAAGAAATTGACATCCTGGGTGTATTCGGCCTGCCTCAGATCCAGCTGGCCAAAGTGGCGTGCTGTGCGCTCCATGGTCGCACCGTAAGCCTGCACCAGCCGCGGCGAGATGGCATCGACAGTGTCGCCGGTGGTGTGGTAGAGCGTACCGCGGGCTTCATTTTCAAACTCGAAGCCGTGGTAGCCGCTGGCGATGAACACGCTGCAGTCTGTGTCAATCTCACCGCGCTCTTCGGTGTTGTAGCGCGTGTTGGCATACAGCACCGGCCGAGAGGCGGCGAGCTCGCCCATCAGCCAGGCATCCTGGGGGGAGGATTCCATCAGGATCAACGGGGCATTGCCGGGGCGGGCGTCGAAGCACAGCAGCACGCCGGTCTGTGCTTTGGCTTCGGGGTTGCTCTTGATGTATGCCCTCGACCCCAGGTACCCGTCCTCTTCCCCATCGCTGAACAGGAAGACGACATCATTGCGCAGGGTGGGGGAAGCCGCCAGCAGGCGCATGCTCTCCAGCATAACTGCCACCGAGATGCCGTCATCCCCGGCGCCAGGCGCAGGCGGGTGCGAGTCGTAGTGACCGGTGATCAGCACGTCGCCGGTCGAGTCGCTGCCCGGCAGGCGCACGAGGATATTCTCCGCTTTGCCGCTCTGCTGGACTTCAGCTAGCTGCCCAAGCACCGCCGCCTGCGACAGGATGTAATCTCGCACCACCGCCTGGGCGGGCGACCCGGCCCTATGCGGCTCTTTCGCCACGATCGCCAGGTCAGCCATCGCCCGCTCCGCCGAGAAGCGCTCGGCGGCCGCCGATGCGGGTACCACCGCCCGGAATGCCAGCGGCAGCGCCGACAACACAGCCAGCCCGACCAGCGCCAGGGTGAACACGATGCGATAAATTTGCGTTTTGGATGTATATTGGTTTTTGGGGGTGGAGGTGGACATGGGAATTACTCCTGATTTGCCGTGCTATAATCTATCTATGCCAGAGATCAGTCGTTTCTTTGGTATCATCATCCGGATGTACCTGGAAGTTGGAGCAGCACATCACACCCCGCATTTTCATGCTTATTACCAGGATGAGGTTGCTGTCTACGATATTTTGCTTGTAGAATGACACATCCTATTTTCAAGGTAACCGCATTCAAGATTATCAAACCATATGTTTTACAGGTTTGGTTTGACGATCATACGGACCAATTAATTGAGTTATGGCCAGTACTGGCCGGCGAGCTCTATCGCCCATTGCGCGATCTGGATTTCTTCCAGCAAGTACGCCTCGATCCCGAAGTGCATACCCTGGTATGGCCGAATGGGGCGGATTTCGACCCGGAGACACTGCATAACTGGCCTGAATATGCTATGGTGCTGGCTGCCCGGGCTGATGCCTGGGAAACGGTTTCAGCCTAGCGCCGGAGCAAGAATTCTGGTCTATTAGCCACAGATGGACACAAACAAACGCAGATAATTTTTTTGTATCTGTGTCAATCAGTGTCCATCTGTGGTTCCTTTGTTCTCTAAGCGACACTCTACGCACCAGGTAGGGGCGGGTCTCAGGCCCGCCCCTACTCCGGCCTCAGCACCAACCCATACACATTCTCCCCATACTGGACGCGCACCGGCTCCCAGGTGGCGTGCAGCAGCATGCCGTTGGTCAGCGGTTCCTTCTCGTCCACGGGGATTTGCCCCATCGCCTTGACGCCGTTCTCGAATTCCACCACGCCGATGATCAGGTAGCGGCCTTCGATGCCCCAGGGCAGGTTGTAGATGCGGGTGTAGGTGAGCAGGCGCGGCGTGCCCTGCGGCTTGACCTTCTCGAAGTCGCGTGAGCGGCAGGCCAGGCAGCGATCGTGGAAGGGATAATGCAGCCGGCCGC
>JBFYSP010000106.1:0-15036 GCA_041301395.1 Anaerolineae bacterium | reverse complement strand
CGTGTAAATTAGACACGCTATCCGTCCACTGGTACCAGATTGGAAATCACGCCTCCGCAGGCGTGAATGTATCATGCCTATTAATGGAGGTTGATAATTTTAGATTTTCAGATTATAACATAGCGGATTTCATAACTCATCGCCTCACTACTTCTATGACGAAACTACTGATCGCCAGTAATAATCCAGGAAAGCTGGTTGAGATCCTCGACCTGCTGAAAGACCTTGACCTGGAGCTGCTCACTCCGGGACAAATCAACCTCGCTTTGAAGGTAGATGAAACCGGCGAGACTTATGCCGAAAATGCAGCCTTGAAAGGATTGGCATTCGCCCGGCAAAGCGGGCTGCTAACCCTGGCAGACGATTCCGGCCTGGAAGTCGCCGCGCTGAATGGCGCACCAGGGCTGCATTCGGCTCGCTATGTCAATCACCCCGGGGCAACCGACGCTGACCGGCGCCAGGCGCTGCTGCATGCCCTGGCAAACCAGCCGCGCCCCTGGCACGCCCGTTTTCGCTGCCTGGTTGCGCTGGTTCGCCCCAGCGGCGCAATGAATTTTACCGAGGGGATTTGTCCGGGAGAGATCATTCCCGAAGAGCGCGGCACGGGTGGTTTTGGCTACGATCCGATTTTTTACCTGCCCGAAATGCAGCGCACCATGGCCGAGCTTGAGATGGAGCAGAAAAATCGGTTGAGTCATCGGGCACGGGCGGTCCTGGCAGCCCGGCCACTCCTGCTTCAGATCCTGCAGGGGCGTTAACATGCCCCGCATCAATCGTCCGCAAATGATGGCGATTCTGCTGGGCGTGGCCATCCTCTTGTGGATCCCATTTGAAGATACCCGAACAACCTGGGTGCGCCTGTTTGGCGTGTTGATCTGCATTCTGGCCGCTCTGGCTGCCGGCGCCAGGATCCCGGCGAGAATGCGCCAACGATGGTTTACCTGGCCGCTGATTGGGTTAATCGCCGGGCTGCTCGTCACACCCGCTGTCTTCCTGCTGATGGCTTTCAAAAGCGGCATGCACGGGCATGGCAATCCAGATTTCACACCGGCCCAGGTCAGCGCCGTGTTGAATACCTGGCCGATCTGGGCGCTGGCCGGGCTGCTGGCCGGCCTGGCGGCAGCCACCTGGCAGAGAGTGCGCTGAGTATGCCGGTAATTGCCAGCCTTTATTTTCAGGTACATGCGAAGCAGCCTGCCGAGCAAGAAGGTCCGGCCATCGTGCTGATCCATGGCGCGGGCGGGAACCACCTGTTTTGGCCGTTTAACCTGCGCAGACTGCCCGGCTGCCGGGTATATGCCCCGGACTTGCCCGGGCATGGGAAATCGGGTGGCTCACCCCTACCAACGATTGCCGCGTATGGGGCCGCGCTGCAGGGTTGGCTGCAGGAGCTCGGGCTGGAGCAAGCCATACTCGTCGGGCATTCGATGGGCAGCGCCATCGCCATGTGGCTGGCTCTAGAAAGACCCGGCCTGGTCACCGGCCTGGGACTGCTCGGCAGCAGCGCCCGCCTGGCGGTCAATCCGGTGCTGATCGCCGGCGCCTCCCGGGCAGATACCTACCCACAGGCGGTGGATACCGTGATCCGCTGGTCGTTCAGCCCGCTGGCACCGCCGGAACTGACCCGCCTGGCAACCAAACGGATGGCCGAGTTGCCAGCATATGTGTTGTACAGCGACTTCCTGGCCTGCAACAACTTCAACCTGAACGACCGGCTGTCAGAAATCCACTGCCCAGCTCTGGTGGTCTGCGGAGACCAGGATAAAATGACTCCCTTAAGCCAGGCGCAGCACCTGGCCCAGAACCTTCCAGCCGGCCGCCTGGAGGTGGTTCCTGGCGCCGGGCACATGCTGATGCTCGAACAGCCCTTGCTCATCGAAGAAATCCTGCTGCGATTCCTGGGCGAAATTGCGTGAAACAACCTGCGCATTTGCCCGAGATACACCTTGTCGATTTGCCCCCATGTGTGTATAATCATTGGCGCTCGGGCGGATAGCTCAGTTGGTTAGAGCATTGCGTTGACATCGCAAAGGCCGTAGGTTCGAGTCCTATTCCGCCCACTACAATTTAGCGACAGGCAATGACCGGGACGATTAACCGGTTCCCGGGCTGACAGGGAGTGAAAGCCGCAGACTGAAAGCTTTCACCAGTTCCAAACCGGCGAATACCCCCCGCGAGCTAGATCCGGAACCAGGCCACAGGCCTGCACTATGGTGAACGGCCGACCCCGTTACAGGTCACACGAAGATGATCCGTACTTATGGATTAATCTGGGTGGAACCGCGTGATCCAACTCTCGCCCCAGTAAGAGCGAGAGTTTTTTTATTGTTCGAGAAGGAGAGAAAGAAATGGCTGAAAAACAACCCGTACCTTATGAAAAGAGCGACCTGTACCGCATTCGCCATTCGTCGGCGCATGTCATGGCTCAGGCAGTTCTGGAGCGCTTCCCAGAGGCCAAGTACACCATTGGCCCGCCGGTCGAGGATGGGTTCTACTATGACTTTGACCTGCCGCGGTCGCTGACCCCGGAAGACCTGGAAATTCTGGAAAAGCGCATGCGCGAGATCATCGCCGGCAGCCACGCCTTCCAGAAGCGCGTCCTTTCGGAAGAGGAAGCGCGCCAAATTTTCAAGGACCAGCCGTATAAGCTGGAGCTGATCGATGGGCTGGCCGCCGGAGGCTACGATGAATACGGCAATCCCCTGGCAGAGCGACCGGATATCTCCATATATACGCACGCCAATTTCGTCGACCTGTGCCGTGGCCCGCATGTGGAAAATACCGGCCAGATCAACCCGGACGCCGTCAAACTGATGAGCGTGGCCGGGGCCTACTGGCGCGGCGATGAAAAACGCCCCATGCTGCAGCGCATCTACGGCACGGCCTGGGAATCCTCGCAAGAGCTGGAGGAATACCTGTGGCGTTTGGAGGAAGCCAAAAAGCGCGACCACCGCAAGCTGGGCAAGGAGCTAGGTCTGTTCTTCTTCGCCGAGGAAGTCGGTCCTGGCCTGCCGCTCTTCACGCCTAAGGGCGAAATCTTGCGCTACTTGATGGAAGGCTACGTGCGCGACCTGCAGACGAAGTACGGCTACCAGCACGTCTGGACGGGGCACCTGGTGAAAGAGGATTTGTACCGCAAATCCGGGCATTACGAGAACTACAAAGACGCCATGTTCCCGCCGATGGTGGACGAGAATATCACCTTCCGCCTGAAGCCAATGAATTGCCCCAGCCACATGACTCTGTTTAAGGAAATGGGGCGCCATAGCTACCGCGAGCTGCCGCTGCGCTTCTCCGAGTTTGCCACCCTCTACCGCTACGAGAAGACCGGCGAGCTGACCGGGCTGACGCGGGTGCGCGCTCTGACGCAGGACGACTGCCATACTTTCTGCACGGAAGAGCAGATCGAGAGTGAATTCAGCCTTTCGTTACGGCTCATCGCGGAAGTGCTCGACAGCTATCAGTTTGCCGACTATAAGGTGCGGCTGTCCCTGCGCGGCGAGAGCGGTAAATACGTTCAGGATGACGAGAAATGGGCTAAAGCCGAGGCGGCCTTGCGCTCGGCCCTGGATGCCAACCAGGTGGAATACTTCGAAGCCACCGGAGAAGCCGCCTTCTACGGCCCCAAGGCCGATTTCCTGGCTCGCGACGTTCTGGGGCGGGAGTGGCAGCTATCCACCATCCAGGTAGACTTCATCCAGCCTGCCCGCCTGGGCCTGACCTACATCGGCGAGGACGGCCTGGAACACACCCCGGTTGTGCTGCACCGGGCGGTGACCGGCTCCACGGAGCGCTTCCTGGGTGTGATCATCGAGCATTTCGCCGGGGCGTTTCCTGTCTGGCTGGCGCCGGTGCAGGCTATGCTGATCCCGATTGCCGACCGCCACCTGGAGTACGCCTACCAGGTCGCTGCACAGCTGCGTGACGCCGGCCTGCGGGTCGAGGTGGACGAACGGGGCGAGCGCATGAACGCCAAGATCCGCGATGCCCAGAACCAGAAAATTCCTTACATGCTGGTGATCGGCGACCGGGAGGCCGAAGCCAGGGCAGTAGCCGTACGCCTGCGCTCCGGCGAGGACCTGAAAGCCATCCCGGTGGGCGAGTTCCTGATCATGGTGCAGGCGCTTGTCCGCAGTAAAAGCACCGAGCTGAGGTAACTCGCTGAGTCATAGCAGTGGCAGCCTCCCTGATCTCCGGTGCTACAACGCTGAACCCAGGGCGGTTGCTGCTTGAAGAACCGCCATTTACCGAATCCTGATTGACGAAAGTCACTGGTATATGGTATCATGGCATCCGCTTAAGCACTGATGCTTCTGGAGCGCGTTGTATTCTGGCTTTACCTGCCGCAAGCAACCCCCAGGTTATCAATTAAAAAAACAAGGAGTAAGTTATCAGCACAATTACCTATCGTGTCAATGAGGCCATCCGCGTCCCGCAAGTCCGCCTGATCGGTCCCAACGGGGAAAACGTCGGCGTGGTTTCCACCGAGGAAGCGCGCCGTATCGCTAACGATGCTGAGCTCGACCTGGTTGAAGTCGCTCCCAACTCCGATCCCCCAGTTTGCCGGGTAATGGATTTTGGCAAGTTCATTTACGAAAAAGCCAAGAAGGAGCGCGAAGCCAAGAAGGCTCAAACCAAGATCGAAGTCAAGGAGATCCGCCTCCGCCCCAAGACCAACGAGCATCACCGCGACCTGAAAGTGCGCGATGCCCGGCGTTGGTTGGAGGACGGAATGAAGGTAAAAGTCCGCATCCGCTTCCGCGGTCGCGAAATCTCTTACCCGGAAATCGCCCTGGCCGATCTGAAAGAAGTAGCCGAAATGCTGGCTGACGTGGCGATCATCGAGCAGGCCCCCGCCCTGGAAGGGCGCACCATGTTGATGGTTCTGGGACCAGGGAAGCCAAAGAAGAAATAGACACGCTGCGCTGATTTCATTTTTTTACAGGATTTACGTGTTGACAGCCGCGGATACGCTGTAAGACCGCGGAATTTTGTGTGAAAGGAGTTAGATCGTGCCTCGCAAGCAAACTACTGGTAAGTACAAAATGAAGACCCACAAGGCGACCTCCAAGCGCTTCCGCATGACGGGTTCCGGTATGCTTGTGCGTACCAAAGGTGGCAAGAGCCACCTTCGCCGGCGCACATCCAAGCGTTCCAAGGCCCTGCTGTCGGAAACCGTGCCCGTCAAAGGCCGGGGGATCATCAAGTCGGTCAACCGCCTGGCCCCGTACATGAAGAAGGCGGCCTGAGCAGGGTAAACTGCAGGACAGCCCTGTAGCTTATCCATATCCTATCCACCATATGTTGCGGCTGTTGGGTGTTTGCAACAGGCAGTCCAAAGCACTGCCGGCGCCCAGGGGCTCGCAGGAGAGTAAAACATGACCCGTGTAAAAACTGGCATTGTCCGTCGCCAGCACCATAAGAAAGTTCTGAAAATCACCAAGGGCCAGTTTGGCACCCGCCACCGCCTTTTCCGGCGCGCCAACGAAGCCATGCTGAAAAGCCTTTGGTATTCTTACCGCGACCGGCGCATGCGCAAGCGTGACCTGCGCCGCCTATGGATTACGCGCATCAATGCGGCTGCCCGCCAGAACGGCACCAGCTACAGCCGCCTGATTCACGGCATGAAGGAAAGCCAGATCACGATCAATCGTAAGATCCTGGCCGACCTGGCTGTGCGCGATCCCCAGGCATTTGCTGCCATCGTCGCCAAAGCTCAAGCCGGCTAATTCCTACACACACACGATCCGAACCGGGATAGAAGGGCTGCCTGCCCCTCTATCCCCTGTTCGATTCAAGGCGAGGCGTTATAGTATAATCTCCTCTGTATTTTGGAGGTAGTATGGCTGCAAAAAAATCACCAATCTCACTGCCGAGCAAGGGAGTGTTCAACGAGTTATTACAGCGGGGAAAGCTTATTCTACGCCTGATGGGCGATAAGCGTGTCAACCCCCTTCTGAAGCTTCTGCCTATCGGCTCCCTGGTTTACCTGGTTGTGCCCCTGGACTTTCTGCCGGTCAACCCCGTAGACGATGCCCTGGTGGTCTGGCTGGGAGGGTTCTTGTTTATCGAGCTCTGCCCGCCGGATGTCGTCCAGGAGCACATGGCGGTTTTGAACCAGGTCTTGCCTGGCGAGTGGAAAGAACCCACTGCAGATCCCGGCAGCGAAGAAGTCATCGATGCTGAGTGGCGGGAAAAGAGTTAAAGCCGTTTTTCAGGTGTAAGTAAAACAACAGGAGCTCGTATGAAATCCATCCGCGCAATCCCTGCCGGGTTATTGCTTATTGTTCTGGCTGCCTGTCAGGTGGCTACGCCCACAACCCCGCCCCTGCCGCAGGCGACGCCGACCATCCCACAGGCAACGCCAGATGTCCCTCAACTCGCCCCCAGCGATACTGCCTCGCCCATCCCTACCGCTCCAGCAGCTGATATTCCAGTTCCCGCGGCAACGACTCCGCCTGTGTCTGAGCTGCCCGACACCGGCCAGGTAACCTGGGAGCCGGTCGCTACCGGGTTGAACACCCCCGTATTTGTAACCCATGCCGGGGATGGCTCGGGCAGGCTGTTCATCACCGAAAAGCCTGGGCGGCTGCTCATTTTCCAGGATGACGCATTGCAAGCTGAAGCATTCCTGGATATCACCGATCGGGTGGGCAGTCGCGGCAACGAGCAAGGCCTGCTGGGCCTGGCATTCCACCCCAACTACGCTGAGAACGGCCACTTATACGTCAATTACACCGATTTGAATGGGGATACGGTCGTCGCGCGCTTCACCCGCTCATCCGGTGATCCGAACCGGGCCGACCCGGCCAGCGAGTCTCGCGTGCTGTTCATCTCGCAGCCTTACCCCAATCACAACGGCGGCATGCTGGCTTTCGGGCCAGATGGTTACCTCTATATCGGTACCGGTGACGGCGGCTCGGCCGGAGATCCACAAGGCAATGGCCAATCCCTGGACTCGCTGCTGGGAAAAATCCTGCGTATTAATGTCGATAGCGCTGAGCCATACACCACTCCAGCCGACAATTCCTTTTCCGCCCAGGCGCAGCCTGAGATCTGGGCTTATGGCCTGCGCAACCCCTGGCGGTTTTCCTTCGACCGCCTGACCGGCGACCTGTACATCGGCGATGTCGGCCAGAACCAATGGGAGGAAATCAACCACCTGCCGGCCGGCTCTCCCGCGGGCGCTAATTTTGGCTGGAGCTATTTCGAAGCCAGCCACCCCTACCAAGATCCTGGATTGGGGGGTGATTTCCAGCAGGTTAGCCCTGTGGCCGAATACGATCACAGCCAGGGTTGCTCGGTGACCGGCGGTTATGTCTACCGCGGCAGCCGGCTGACGGACTGGCAGGGTGTCTACCTGTTTGGCGATTACTGCAGCGGCATCGTCTGGGGCCTGCTCCGAGACGCCTCCGGCAATTGGCAACAAAAGAATCTGTTCGAGAACACCGGCAACATCTCTTCATTTGGGGAAGATGAAGCCGGTGAGCTATACCTGGTAGATATCAACGGGACGGTTTATCGGCTGGAAAGCACGCTGATCGCCGAAAGCAGCCTGACGGAGCAGCAGGCAGCCTTGCTGCCCTCAGTACCCTTCGATGTCCAAACGATGACCGGTGCGCCGCAGTATAACCTTGATTTGGCGGTGGATTACGCCAACCACACCATCCAGGGCCGCTCCCAGGTGCTGGTAACCAACACCAAGCAGGACCCGCTGGATAGCCTGTACTTCCGCCTGCTGCCCAATGCCGAAAACACCTATGGGAACGGCTCGTTGCAGGTTTCCAATGTGACCGTCGATGGCCAGCCTGTAGAAAGCGAGCTTTCCGTCAGCGATACTGCTCTGAAGGTCACCCTGCCCCAATTGCTCCAACCGGGCCAATCCGCACAGGTGGAGATGGACTTCACCGGCATCGTCCCGCTGGACTTTGGTGCCCCGCAAAACCCCAGCGGATATGGCATCTACAACCTGACCGACGGTGTGCTGGCGCTGGCCAGCTGGTACCCGATCCTATCGGTGTACGACGAAGATGGCTGGAACCTGGACACAGCCTCGCCGATTGGCGACTCGGTGTACAGCGACATGGCCTGGTATACCGTGAACCTGACCGCGCCGCAAGAGCTGGTCGTCGCCAGCACCGGCACGGTCGTCGCCAAGGAACAGGCCGGCGACCAGACCACCTACCGCATCGCCAGCGGCCCGGCGAGAGATTTCTTCCTGGTGATGAGTCCAGATTTTCAGGTTGCCACTCAAACAGTGGATGGCACGCAGGTGAGCTCGTACTACCTGCCCGATTCGCCGCAGGCTGGCAAGGCCGCGCTGGAGATCACCGCCGACTCGCTCCAGAGTTATAACCAGCGGTTTGGCCAATACCCGTATAACGAGCTGGATGTCGTCCAGGCGCCTATGCAGAACGCCGGCGGGGTCGAGTATCCCGGAATATTCCTGGTGGCCGACGATCTCTATGAAAATCCCGACCAGCCTAATTTCCAGATCGCCACCGCACATGAGACCGCCCACCAGTGGTGGTATAACCTGGTGGGGAACGACGTCTTTGAGGACCCCTGGTTGGATGAAGGGTTGACCACCTATTCCTCCAGCCTGTATTACGAGGATCAGAAATCCCCCGAATGGCTGACCGGATTGGTCGGCTACTGGGAGGACAGAGTGACAGGGTTGAAGGAAGATGGCCAGGATGACCGCGTAACCGAATCGCTGGCGCATTTTGAGAACTTGAACGATCCCGGCATCTATGGTGGCGTAGTCTACTCGAAGGGCGGCCTGTTCTTCTATGCGCTTCGTCAGGAGATTGGCGATCAGGCATTTTTCCAGGCGCTGCAGAATTACTATCAAAAATACCAGTATCGCATCGCACGCCCTGCCGACCTGCTGGCCGAATTTGAAGCGGCTGCCGGCCGGGAGCTGGATGAGTTTTACCAGGAGTGGCTATACTCGCCGGCGACATGAAGCGCCACCGCTCATTTTTTCTGTGGTTAACCGGCCTGGTCTGGCTGGCATTATTCCTGGCGGCTTGCGAGGCGCCGCTGACCGCCACCCCGGCTCTCCCGGCTGAGCGCCCTGCCCCGACCGGCACTGAAGCGTTGCTGGCTGCGCAGCTGCCCGCTTCCCCCTTCCCAACGCTAACCTCAGGCAACCCTACCTCGTTGCCTGGTTTCCCAACAACCGCGGCCCCCGAAGCCCTCCCAACCGAAGCGCCTGTCGCTTCACCAACGCCTTCTCCCATACCAGCGCTGCGCCTGGCGGTAATTGGCGATTATGGGCTGGCCGGCCAGCCCGAGCAGGATGTCGCCAACCTGGTGCTTGGCTGGCAGCCGGATGTGATTCTGACCACCGGGGACAACAACTATCCCAACGGCGAGCAAGCAACAATCGACGATAACATCGGACAGTATTATCACGCCTATATCTCCCCCTACATTGGGACCTATGGCCCAGGGGCAGAGAGCAACCGCTTCTTCCCCGTCCTGGGCAACCACGATTGGAATGCTCCCGGCACCCAACCCTACCTGGATTATTTCACACTTCCCGGCAACGAGCGCTACTACGAGGTTCGCCTGGGAGCGGTGCACCTCTTCATGTTGGACAGCGACTCGCGTGAACCGGATGGGGTTGGCAAATCATCGCTACAGGCAGCCTGGCTGCAGCAGGCGCTGGCGGCCTCCCCAGCTCCTTGGAAACTGGTGGTCATGCACCACCCACCGTATTCTTCCGGTATTCACGGTCGCGTCGATTGGATGGACTGGCCTTTCGCCGATTGGGGCGCCAGTGCCGTCTTTGCCGGCCATGACCATACCTACGAACGCCTGCTGATTGATGGTATCCCCTACTTCATCAACGGGCTGGGTGGTGGGCCAATCTATGATTTCATTATCATCGAAGAAGCCAGCCAGGTACGCTACAACGAAGATTACGGCGCTATGCTGATCACAGCCACCGAAAAAGAGATTACATTCATTTTCAGCAGCCGCCAGGGTCAGGAAATCGACAATTACAGCCTGACCCGCTGAACCCAGGATCGGCGCCAACTATGGCCTAGGAGACCCGTTGGTCGCAGGGAATTCCCAATAAGCCAGATTATCAAAAAAGACCGTCTGCACCTCATTCATCGCGCCGCCGCGCACCACCAGTCCGATTAATCCCACCTCGGTGAACTGACTATCGGTTACTTCAATCAGAAAGACCCCATTAACAAACAGGCGGTAGCGATCTCCAATCGCCATCACGCCCAGCCGGTTTTCCCAGGTAGGCCAGGCCAGCTCGGGGTCCACCGGCTCATCCAGGAAAGTGGTCTTCGTACCATCTTGCCCGTTGCGCGCCACCAGAAGATAGTTGATCGTGCAAGACAGGGTATAGCTGTAACCGGAGGAAGTCTCAGGCCCGCGAAAATACAGTCCAAACTCACCGCCTGCCGGGCAGCTGGAGGTATCCATGGTCACTTCCAGGTAGTAGTTCTGTATCTTGGGCAGGGTGACCAGCCAGCAAATATTTTGGGTCAGGCCGGTCATCTCCATCTTCCCATTTTCAATCTTAGATCGGAAGCAATCGTTATTGTACAAAGTCCAGTTGGCCGAAGAGTCAAAGGTGTCGATCCAATCTGGGGCGCCAAGCACATCAGCCGGGTCGCCGGTAATTAGCCCTGGATCGACTTGCGGCATGGCAGTTGCGCTTGCTGTCGGCGGCACCTGAGTGGGTGTTGCTGAAAGAGCGGGCGTCTCAGTAGGTTGAGTTGTGTCTGTTGCAGTAGCCGGCGGAGAAGTCGGCGTCTCGGTGATTGGAGCCGGCGACGGCGGAACTAGCTGAGTGGTCGCAGTTGCAGCGTCCGGCAGGTTTCCGCCGCATGCGCCAAGGGCAATCGAAAAAATCAGGATCAAGGCGAAAATTCTACCAGCGGTTATGAAACGGACAGGATTCTTCATCGTCAGGCTCCGGCGTAATCGGATTATCGACGTGCATCTGCGCGAAACACGACATAATTAGTTGTATTATAAATGCAAACACCGAAGGGCTGGAACCTTGCGGAACCAGTCCCTCGGTGTTGGTTTCATCCAGGGCCGCTCAGACGAGCTATGAAGGGCGACCCAAATCACTTCCGAGCTGGATCAGGGGATGTACAGCTTCTGACCGGGCTTGATTATGTTCGGGTTCGACCCGATGGTGGCCATATTCGAGTAATAGATCTTATTGACATTGCTGGCACTGCCACTCCCGTAAAAGCTATTGGCAATCTTGCTCAGGCTGTCACCCGACTTGACCGTATAGCAAGCCGATCCGGATTGCAGATTGGTGCGTACGTTCATCAGTGAATCTCCTTATTCGAAGTAGGTTCGTAGGATATCTAGCGGAATAAACCGGTAACGGCATTCCATGCCGAATTCGCAGCATTGTTGACAGAATCAACGACCGAGTTGGCTTCCTGACTGGCCGAGGAGACAAACCCGGTTACCGAATCGACCGTCTGACCGGCATAACCGACCACATCGCTGACCAGGTTTCCTGCTTTCAAATTAGTTTCAACCTTCATGATAAGATCCTCTCGCCTCTAGCCACAAGAACCGCTTACATCGGGGTACCATACGCCGTTCACCCATCCACCGCTGTTGGGCGGGGGTTGAGGTGGCGGAGTTGTGCCGCCGCAGTAACCGCTCATATCCTGGTACCACACCCCATCAACCCATCCACCCGAGTTCGTGGGGGGCGGGGTCGTCTGATTCGGCCACCACAGGCCGGCCGGCGGAGTCGTGCTGCTGCTCTTGGCAAACGACTCCATCATCTGGGCCTGCTGCTTCCACCAATCGCGCTGAGCGTCGCATTCTGCATACGACATACCTGCATGGATATCAGTTTTAATCTTCATCTGGGATACTCCTGCTCCATGGACTACACGAATTTATACTTGGCCTGCTCGTACCACTTGTAGTACTCGTTTTGCCAGTACGACAGGTTGGTCATGCAGTTTTCCACGCTCTCACCGCCACGCACGTTCGTACGGACCTGCAGTTGTGGCACGTGTTCAGACCCATTGGAAACCGGCTGTTTGGTATTCGGGTTCTCCTTCATCACATCTACACTCCTGTGAACTTGAAATAGACTTGCTTTTCCCTGAAGCCTCTTGCGCTTCACATGTTCTACCACCATTGGAAATCTTAACAAACAACTCGTAAATTTTCAAGAGATATTTGACGGTGAATGGGTGCTTTTTCCCTACGTCATTTGTCGCATTTTTTCACTACATGCTTGTTTCTTGCTAGCAGCAAAGATCAGGACAATTTTTGTCGTAAATCAGCCTCTTGACACAGCCTTCAGGCGCATGGTAAACTTGCAAAGTACTTAATCTAATTCTAACGAAAGGAGACGTACTTTGGGACACAGAGTAACAATTGCCATCCTTGGGCAATGCGCCGCTGCCGCGTTTGGTGGTGGTACCAATGTGCCTTCTCGGAGTGCGCCTACCGACCGCTAGAGTTCTTCTCGGACGATTTTTACGGCCACGGCGCATCCTGATCCCCGTGGCCGTTTGATTTTGACAGCATCCCCGATCACCGGCCACGGAGAAGAAACCTGGCCGGTGTTTTCGTGAATACAGCAATAGAAAGATCGATGTGAGGGATATTAACATGGACATTCAAAAGCAGCTCTTTGTCGGAAAAACCATCTGTCTGGGCCCGATCGACCACGAGAAAGATCCGGCAATCGTCTCTAGCTGGACCCACAATGCGGAGTATTTGCGTCTCGTCGATACTGCCCCTGCCTACCCTAACGCTGTCGCCCAGGTTAAAAAGAAGCTCGAAGCGCTTGAGAAAAAGCTGGAAGAAAGCAAAAACATGTACTATTTCCACATCCGGGATCGGCAGGATGACCGCTTGATCGGCTTTGCTACCATTCGCTGGATCGAGTGGACCCACGGTACCGGATGGTTACACCTGGGAATCGGCGATCCCAAGGATTGGCGCAAGGGTATTGGCAGCGAAGTCCTGGATCTGCTGTTGCAGTATGCCTTCAACGAGCTCAACCTGTACCGCCTCACGGCAACAATTCCACAGTACAACCCAGGCGCGCTCCGTCTGTTTGAGAAAGCCGGCTTCATAGAAGAAGTCCGCCGCCGAGAAGCCCTCAACCGGGATGGCCGACACTGGGACTTGCTGCTCTTTGGCCTGCTGCGTGAAGAATGGGAGGCGCAACATGCCCACTGACCTGTTCCACGGAAACCTGGTCTATTTGACCGCCGAAGAGCCAGAAGCCCAGGCGACAAGCTTTTCCCGTTGGTTCCGCAATACACAGTTCGCTCGCTTGCTGGCAACCGCTCCCGAAATCCTGTGGTCGTCGAATAAGATCAAGGAGTGGATCGAAAAAGATTATGAAAAAGATAAACCGGAAGGCTATTTCTTCACCGTCCGCGCCAGCCAAAATGACCGGCTGATTGGTTTTTTTGGCCTGTGGGATATCGAGGTGAACCATCTTAACTCCATCATCGCTATTGGCATCGGCGAGCCGGAGTATTGGGGAAAAGGTTACGGCAGTGAAGCCATGCAGCTTGCACTGCGCTACGCCTTCACAGAGCTAAACCTTCATCGGGTTAGCCTGTTCGTCTTTGCCTACAATACACGCGCAATTCGTTCCTATTACAAATCCGGCTTCCGGCTGGAGGGCATCCAGCGCAAAGCCATGCTGCGGGACGGCGAGCGGCACGATATCGTCGCCATGGGTATCCTGCGTGAAGAGTGGGAAGCGAGGGCGGCATGAACGATGACCTCTTTCGGGGCAATCTTGTCCGCCTGGCGATGGATGAGCCGGAGGTGTTGGCCGAAGCTTTCGCCGGCTGGCAGCGCGACTCGGAGTACTGGCGACTGCTTGCCTCTGATCCCAGCCGGCCAAACTCAGTCAAGGCAACTCGGGACTGGCTGGAGAAAGAGCTGTTCAAAGACCCGCCCGATTTTCAAATGTTCACCATCCGCCGGCTGGATGACGACCGGTTGATTGGAGAGATTGGCCTGGACGGTATAGAACTGCCGCACGGCGATACCTTTATCGGCATTGGCCTGGGTGAGCGCGATTCCTGGGGCCGCGGCTACGGCACGGATGCCATGCGCATCATCCTGCGCTTTGCTTTTACCGAGCTCAACCTGCGCCGGGTATCGCTGGATGTATTTGAGTACAATCCACGCGCCATCGCTTCTTACAGGAAGGTTGGCTTTGTGGAGGAAGGCCGTCTGCGGCGTTTTCTGCACAGAGATGGCCGCCGCTGGGATTTGATCTTCATGGGTATGCTGCGCGAAGAATGGGAGACACACAGAGGTGAACACTCAGATAGATAAAAACCTTCCCTGGCAGGGGCGCCCTTACCGCTCAGCTGCCGACGTGGATGCCATGCGCAGATTATTGGTAGCCGGCCGGCGTGCCGCCAACGGTTGCTATTACGTCCATACCGGCGATCTGTGCTGGTGGTTGGGATACCCGCCCGATGAAGCTGCCCGGCGCGAAAACATTACCCTGTGGGAAGTCCCTGGCGGGGACCTGGCCGCCTGGGTGCTGATCGACCCAGATTGGCACACCTTCGACGTCTTCATTCACCCGGACTGGTTCACCAACCCGGCAGCCGAAGGTCTGTATGCCTGGGCTGCGGATCAGGCAGCCCGGCGGATAGATTCATCCGGGCAGGCGATTGTCCAAACGATGTGGGCATCCGAAGGCGACCCACTAACCATCCAACGATTAGAGCGGATGGAATTCACCCGCCGCCAGCGATATCACCAGCTCTTCGAGCAGTCACTGGCAGGACCACCCCTGCCAGAATTATCCCTACCGGCCGGTTACCGGGTGCGCCCGGTAGCAGGTATTGACGATGTACAACGGCGCGCGGCCGCCTCCCATGCGGCCTTTGAATCCGATTTACCTTTTGATGCATACTGGCCGCGCTACCTGCGCTTCATGCAATCGCCGCTCTACCCGATCGGACAGGACCTGATGATTGAGAATTCCGACGGCAGAGTGGCAGCCTTCTGCATCTGCTGGCTGGA
>JBFYSP010000068.1:0-8200 GCA_041301395.1 Anaerolineae bacterium | reverse complement strand
CTCGCCTTGCGGCAGGGTGCCCAGCGGGTCGGCTGCCAGCCGGCCGGTATAGCGCACGCCGGGGAAAATGCTCACGCCGTCGGAGACGCTGTAGCCCAGGCCGATGTTGCCTTCGCGGTCCATGGCGATGCTGCCCATCCAGCGGTGGATGCCGTCGATAATGCCGGGTGCGTACGTGCCCTGCTGGAAAACCACCGGGCTGCTGTTGGGGCTGCGCAGCTCGTACCAGCGCACGCCGGCCATACCGACGGTAGCCTCCACCGAATGGTTGGTTACCAGTGCTTCGTGCGTGCCGAAGTTGCGGTAAGCCAGGCGGTGCATCAGGCGCTGGCGGTACGACAGGATATCGATTTTGTTGGTTGTACCCGGCTGCGGGATGCAATCGCGAGAGCCTGGCGTGCAGGGGAAGATCGAGTCGAAGGGGGCCACCGGGATGGTAGTGCTGAGCTGGAACGACGAAGCTCCTGGGTTTCCATAATTGACATTGAACTTCCACAGGCTCAGCGCATCTTGCGGGGCGCCGTAAGGCCCGCCGTTATCCATCACGCCCATGAAATACCCCGGGCTGCTGGGGGGAGGCAGGCTGCTGCCATCCAGGTCGGCGGGAAGCAGCCCGTCGCCGACGAAATAAGAAGGCGGCACCAGGAAGGAAATGACCTGCGGGGTCGGGTTGCCGGTCATCAGCTGGCTGCGGTTGATGGCATAAATACCCATGCCCACATAGGTAGCGCCATTGGCGAAATCCCGGGTGCTGACAAATACCGAGTCCGGCCAGATGGCCAGCTTGGGGTAATCCGGGAAGTTGTTGCCGGTGCTGAGCGCATAGCGGTAATAGGGGCCGGTAGGGTCCGGTGTGGTTGAGATGGCAATACACACAAAGTAGGTTGGACCAGAAGCGGTGAACTGGCTGAGCAGCCAGCGGTCGGACAGCTGGTCGTACAGCACAATCGGGTCGCCGGAGTTATCCGTCTGGCAGTCGCCGCCAAAGCCGGCCCACAGCGTGTTATTGAGCGCCGGACCGTACAGGGAAGTGCCTGTCTTGGAATGGATCTGAAAGCTCAGGTTGCTCATTGCCACGTAGTGATTCGGGCCGACATCGCCCACCGGGTCTGGCGGGGACACACTGGAGAGATTGGGCAGGCTGTCAAAGGAAACCAGCGGCGCGGCGATCTCGCCCGGTCCGATCTGATCCTGCACGGCAGTATCGATATCCTGTGCGCCGTAGGCGCCTTCCAGGCCGCTGGCCCGCTCGGGGATCTCTCGCTCGGCTTCCGGCAGCTCAGTCGGCAGCAGCGGCGGGATATCGCGCAGCGGCGGCGAGATGTCGAACTGCACGGCAGTCGACTCACCGGTGAAGATGCCTTCAGCCAGGGGAGCAGCATCCGGCTGCTGGGCGGCAGCCGGCAGGACTGCGCCGGCGATGACGACCAACAGGATCAGGCTCGTCACCAGCCGTGCGAGCCTGTGTCGGGAAATTATTGAGCTGTATGGGTTCAAGGGGATCTCCATGTAGAAAATTTTCAACAGCCCAATTATATGTATAAATTTGAGGTAATTAGGTTAATTTAGAGTTAGAGAAGAGCCGGGGAATCCTGAAAGACGGTATTCCTCTTACACGACTTCCGCCTGCAAGATTGGCGTGATCTCCAGCCCATCTGCTCCCCGGTCCACGCGGATCAGCGCACCTTCCGGGAACTCACCGGAAAGGATGCGCAGCGCCAGCGGGTCTTGCAGCTCCCTTTGAATGAGGCGCTTGAGCGGGCGGGCGCCGAAGTCGGGGTCATAGCCGATCTCGGCCAGGTATTGGCGCGCTGCCTCGGTCACCTCCAGGGCGTGGCCGCGCTCTGCCAGGCGGCTCGCCAGCCCGCGCAGCTGGATATCCACAATCTTCACCAGGTCCGCGCGGCTGAGTGGGTGGAAGATGACGATCTCGTCGATGCGGTTGAGGAACTCCGGGCGGAAGTGGGCTTGCAGCACACGCGTGATCTCTTCACGGCTGGCCTCACGCCCTCCTTCCCACAGGCTGTTGCCCAGGTTGCTGGTCATAATCACTACCGTGTTCTTGAAATCCACCGTGCGCCCGTGGCCGTCGGTCAGGCGGCCATCGTCCAGCAGCTGCAGCAGTACATTGAACACTTCCGGGTGGGCTTTCTCGATCTCATCGAACAGCACCACGGCGTATGGTCGGCGGCGCACCGCTTCGGTCAGCTGGCCGCCCTCGTCATAGCCCACATAGCCGGGCGGCGCCCCTACCAGCCGGGAGACGGTGTGCTTTTCCTGATATTCACTCATATCGATGCGCACCAGGGCATGCTCGTCGTCAAAAAGGAACTCGGCCAGGGCGCGTGCCAGCTCGGTCTTGCCCACACCGGTCGGCCCCAGGAAGATGAACGAGCCAATCGGACGGTTGGGATCCTGCAGGCCGGCGCGCGAGCGGCGCACCGAGTTTGAGACTGCCTGCAGAGCGTCTTCCTGGCCGACCACACGCTGGTGCAGGCGCTGCTCCATGTGCACCAGCTTCTCCATCTCGCCTTCCAGCAGGCGGCTCACCGGGATGCCCGTCCAGCGCGCCACCACCTGCCCGATCTCCTCGGCGTCCACTTCCTCTTTGAGCAGCGGAGAGCCGGACTGCAGCTCCTTGATGCGCGCTTCGCTGGCGGCCAGCTTGCCTTCCAGCTCGCGCAGCGTGCCGAAGCGCAGGCGGGCGGCTTTTTCCAGCTCGGCGCGGCGCTCGGCCTGCTCGATCTCCAGGCGGGTCTGCTCGATCTGCTCCTTGATGCCTTGCAGCTCGCTGATGGCGATCTTCTCCGTCTGCCAGCGCGTGCGCAGCTGGCTGGACTGCTCGCCCAGGTCGGCCAGCTCGCGCTCCAGCTTGTCCAGCTGCTCGCGCGAGGCCTTATCCTTCTCCTTCTTCAGCGCTTCACGCTCGATCTCCAGCTGCAGGATCTGGCGGTCGACCTCGTCCAACGCCTGCGGTTTGCTGTCAATCTCGGTGCGCAGGCGGGCGGCGGCTTCGTCGATCAGGTCGATGGCCTTGTCCGGCAGGTGACGGTCGGCAATGTAGCGGCTGGAGAGAGTCGCCGCGGCGATCACCGCCGGGTCGGTGATGCGCACGCCGTGGTGGATCTCGTAGCGCTCCTTCAGCCCCCGCAGGATGGAGATGGTCTCTTCCACGCTGGGCTCGTCGACGATCACCGGCTGGAAGCGCCGCTCCAGGGCCGGGTCTTTCTCGACGTGCTTGCGATATTCGTCGATGGTGGTGGCGCCGATCATGTGCAGCTCGCCGCGCGCCAGCATGGGCTTGAGCATGTTGCCGGCGTCCATAGCTCCTTCGGCGGCGCCCGCCCCGACCACGGTATGCATCTCGTCAACGAAAAGGATCACCTCGCCGGCTGCCTGGGTGATCTCCTGCAGCACGGCCTTCAGGCGCTCCTCAAACTCGCCGCGGTATTTTGCGCCCGCCACCAGGGCGCCCATATCCAGCTGCACCAGGCGCTTGTGCTTCAATCCCTCGGGCACGTCGCCGTTGATAATGCGCTGCGCCAGCCCTTCGGCGATGGCAGTCTTGCCCACGCCGGGGTCGCCGATCAGCGCCGGGTTGTTCTTGGTACGCCGGGAGAGGATCTGGATCACCCGGCGAATCTCGTCATCCCGCCCGATCACCGGGTCCATCTTGCCCTGGCGCGCCAGGCTGGTCAGGTCGCGGCCGTACTTTTCCAGCGCCTGGTAGGTGGTCTCGGGGTTCTGACCGCTCACGCGCTGTGAGCCGCGCACAGCGTGCAGCGCCTTGAGGATGGCGTCCTTAGTCAGGCCGTACTGTGCCAGGCGTTTGCCTTCCGGGCTGTCGGCCAGGCCGAGTAAGAGATGCTCGGTGGAGATGTAATCGTCCTGCATCCCGCGGGCAAAGCGCTCGGCAGCCGCCGCCACATCGCTGGTCTGGCGGGAAAGCCCCACCTCGCCGCCTGCCCCATAGACCTTAGGGCGGCCATCCAGCTCTTTGCGTAGGTCTTCTTGCAGCGCCAGCGGGCTGCCGGCCACACGCGTGACAATCGCCGGGGCCACCCCTTCCTCCTGGCGCAGCAGGGCCAGCAGCAGGTGCGCCGGCTCAATCGACTGGTGCTGCAGCTCCTGCGCCAGGCGCTGCGCCTCCAGGATGGCTTCCTGTGATTTTTGGGTGTATTTGTTCAGGTCCATAATCGCTACCCTCCAAAATTTATGCTCGTCTCTGGGTTGAGTATATGATGATCCGGTAGGATTCCTGTTAGCAAAACGTAAGAGGAATATCGGAGGGGAAAAGATGCAAGCACTTTACCAGATGCCGGGTACCAGCCGGTAACGCACCCGATGACTGTAATCCACATATCCGCTCAGCTCAGCGTGCAAGCTGCGGTCTTCGAGGGAGGTGCGCAGGATGAGCAGGATGGACCACAACCCGCCGGCGATAATAGGAAGGGTTCGCCTAAAAACTTAGCGTACTTAGCGACTTAGCGGTTTTCTCTTTCTTGGTGCTCCTGGTGTGTACTCCCCCGGCTGTACTAGCCGGGGCCTTAGCGGTTCAATTTACGGCACGCGACATTTGAAACCTGCCGGAATAGGCGGCTGGGTCAGGTCGGACTCAGTGGTCGGCGCTAACGGCTGGATGTAAAGTGTGATCGGCGACGCCAACCCGGCATACGTGACCAGGACTTGCTGTACCGGCTCGAGGCTGGTCTGGCCAAAGGCAAACTCAAAACCGCCGCTTGCACCTGCCTCGCCTGGCGAGCGGATGACCGCCTCTCCGTTGGGACCTGCCAGCAGCGTCAGGTATTCGTCGATGCGTTCCGCCTGGTAGTCGGGGTAGTGGTAGAGGATGATCGGGTTGTCTTCGCTCAAGCCGAAGGTACTGTCATCGGCGTAGCTGCAGGCTTCCAGGTCAATCGCCGGCAGCCTGGCAGACTCGGGAATGGGGAAAAACTGCACGCTGGCGAGCACCGCCGCCAGGGTCTGGCGATGGTCCACCGGCACCTCACCCGTAGCGGTGGGGTCGCTGAAGAGATCCAGCGTCATTTGCATGACCGTGCCGGAGAAGACATTTTCGCCTTCCAGCGGGGTAGCCAGCAGCATGGTGGAGGTGATCATGTCCAGCATGCCGATCTCTACCTGCATCGCCGCTTCGCTGCCCAACATCGCCGGCTGGGTAACGATGGAGATGCCTTCCTCCCCGGCAGAGGCTGATCCTTCGGTCTCACTCAACCCTAAGTCGCTGAGCGACGAGTCGTCGATGTTCGGCGAGCCTTTCAGGTGCACTTCGGTCAGCGTATCCGGGCTGATCAGCCTGGCTTCGAACAGGCCGACCTCCACGCTGTAATCCAGCGGCGCCTGGAAAGCAAAGCCGCCCCCGGGCAGCTCAATGCGCCGCTCTGCCAGCAGGGCGGCATATTCCGGCGGGATTTCCGGCAGCACCTGCGTGGCTGTCGGCGTCGGGGCGGGCGTATCGCTCGGCGCGGGGGTTTCCGTGGGCAACGGGGTCTCCGTCGGCACGGGCGTATCCGTGGGCAGCGGGGTGCTGCTGGGGTTCCGTGTGGGTGGGGCGGTCGTTGGCGTAGGCGCAGCCGCTGCCCCGCCGCATCCGGCCAGCCAGACCAGAAGTATGCAGAAAATGATCCATCGCTTCATAATAAAACTCCTGTTGTCTAATTGTAACCATATTGGGGCAATATTCAACATTAAAACACGATGCACACCAGGAGGCAAAAAGGACACCAGGGTCTTGTAAGATATTCTTTTTACTTCTTATTGGCTTGTGATAAATGATACATAATAGAGGAATTGTGCTAAGGTTAAAGTATAGTCACCACAGGAACGCGGTTCGTCGTTGGATGCGAACTGTTGTGACGACAACGAGAACTGGTTCATATGAACAAAAGGTCCTCACCCCAGTATCTTTAAAAAATATTCGCCTCAGGAGGCAGGAAATGAAAGGCAACAGTAAGTCCATAATCATAGTGCTGGTTGTGATAGCCATTTTGCTGATCTTTGGCATCCTCATCGTAGGCTGTAATATCCTCAAGCCAGCTCCTGCGCCGGCTGAGCTTGTTCCAACGGGTACGGTTGCTCCTCCCCCAGTGACGGATGCTACCTGGGAACGGGTACAAACTTCACTTAAACTGGTGGTGGGCACTTCGGCCGATTACCCACCTTTCGAGTATTACACGCCTCAAAACCAGATCGATGGCTTCGATATGGCTTTGATTCGCGCCATTGGCACTCAGCTGGGCTTGCAGGTCGAAATCCACGACTATGCCTTTGAAAGCCTGGGCAGTGCTCTGCAAGCCGGCGAAATCGATGTGGTGATTGCGGCCATTTCCACCACCCCGGAACGCAGTGGGTATGCCGATTTTTCCAATGTTTACTACGTTGCGGAAGAGGCCATCCTGGCCAACCAGTCATCCCCCATTAACTCGGTTACTTCTGCCGAAGAGATCGTCAACTTGCGGGTTGGGGTTCAAAACAAGTCTGTTTACCAGGCCTGGTTCGAGAAGAACCTGGTGGAACCAGGGAAGATGCCTGCCGGCAACCTGCTCGTTTATCCCCGCATGGATAGCGCCGTCAACGAGTTGATCGCAGGACGCAATGACTTGATCGTGCTGGATAAGCCGGTAGCCGAACAGTATATAGACAGTGGTGGGTTAAAGATCGTTGAAAGTGGTTTCTCCCAACAGCTTTACGCCATCGCAGCGATGAAGGGTTCCAGTACCCTGGTATCTGAGTTAAACCGCGCCATGCTCGAGCTGAACAACCAGGGAGTGATCAATAATATTGCCCGGCAATACCTGGGACTTGCACCGGACGAGAGCCTGCCGACTCAAGCGCCAACGCTTACACCAGTTCCAAGCCAGCCTACAGCCACCGCGCTCGCCTGTGCGGATGGCATGACTTTACTCAAGGATTTGACATACCCAGATTATCAGATGACACAACCGCCGCAGTTGAATCCGGGTCAGTCATTCATAAAAGGATGGAGGCTTCAGAATACAGGCACCTGCACGTGGACCAGCTCCTATTTCGCCAGCTATGTCAAAGGTAACGTCCCAGCCGCCAGCATGAGTGGACAGCCGAGTGCCATCGTCGGCTCGGTTCCCCCGGGCGGCACCTACGATCTCTACGTGAATCTGGTGGCGCCAATCCAGCCCGGGATTTACCAGGGCTACTGGACGATGAACAATGCCAGGAATGCCCCCTTCGGCAAGCTGTTCTATGTAGGCATCCAGGTCGTGAGCGGGCCAACGGTTCCGCCCCCGATCATCACCGTGACGCCCTCGCCGTACATGGATTTCGACTCTGATCAGACCACGATCAACGCCGGAAATGGGGTGACCTTCCGCTGGGTGGTGCAGGGTGCAAAAGAAGTGTACTTCTATGCCCAGGGAGAGCGCTGGCAGGATAACAAGGTGAAAGCCGAAGACTCGCGCACGGTCCACCCGCCGCAGACCACCACTTACGAGCTGAAAGCCGTATACCTCGACGGGACTACCGAAAAACAACAGATACGCATCGATGTCGTTCAACCGGAGGTGGATGCCCCGGATATCGCGGTATTTAAAGTATATCCCAAGCAGGTCGAGTTGGGCCAGGCCGTCACCATTGAGTGGGATGTTGAGGGGCAGGCGGATAAAGTGACCATCTATAAGAATAACGACCCCATGCTGGAAGATACGTCCATGAATGGAGTCGTCACGGACAACCCGACTGAGGCGGGATGGAAAGTTTATTCCATCACCGTATGGTGGCAAGGAGGCGACCCAATATCCTGGCAGGAAGACGTGGAAGTCGTTCAAGCGGAGCCGGATGCCCCGGTAATTGCAGAATTCAAAGTTGATCCCAGGCAGGTCAAGGTCGGCGGGGAGGTCACCGTTGCATGGGATGTCCAGGGGGAGGTTGAGCGGGTGACCATCTTTAAGGGGGATGAGCCTCTGGTGGAAGATGCCCGGCTGAGTGACGCGACGACAGATTTTCCAGATCAGGCGGGATGGGTGACTTATTCCATCACCGTCTGGTGGTCGGAAGGCGATCCAATCTCCTGGCAGGAGGATGTACAGGTCATGCAGGCTGATATTGAGCCTCCGATCGTTACCGAGAGCCCTCCTGCCCCCGATGAAAATACACCCAAAGACCTCGCCCCGGCGCCGCCGGCCGTCATCGAATACTTCAATGCCCTGCC
>JBFYSP010000049.1:0-18952 GCA_041301395.1 Anaerolineae bacterium | reverse complement strand
GCTGGCGGTGTGGATGTCACATGGCGACCGCATCGAGGTTTGCCCGGCTGGGTTTGAGACCCTGGCCGTCAGCGCAAACTCGCCTATTGCCGCCATAGGCGACCTGCAGCGCGCTTATTTTGGCCTGCAGTTTCACCCCGAAGTGCATCACACCCCAATGGGCAGCGAGATCCTGCGCCGTTTTGTGGTGGATATCTGCCGGGCAAAGCGAGATTGGACGCCGGATTCGATCATCGCCCAGGGCGTCGAGCGCATTCGCAGCCAGGTCGGGCAGGGGCAGGTGCTTTCGGCAGTCAGCGGCGGAGTGGATTCCAGCGTGGCGACAGCCCTGGTGCAGCGCGCAGTTGGCGACCAGCTGGTGGCGGTATTTATCGATACCGGGTTGCTACGTCTGGGCGAAGCAGCCCTGGTGCAGACGGCCCTGGGGGACGCGCTGGGTGTCGAGCTGGTAACGGTGGATGCCGTCCAGCCATTTATGCAGGCTTTGCAAGGGGTGACCGACCCGGAACATAAACGCCGCGTGATCGGTGAACTGTTCATCCGTACTTTCGAGCAGCAGGCGCACCACCTGGGGAGGCGTACTCCCCCCCTTACTACCCCGCCTGTACTTGGCGGGGCTGTTGATGGCGGGGCAGGTTTCCTGGTGCAGGGCACGATTTACCCGGATGTGGTCGAGTCGAGCGCCCCGGACCGCTCCAAAGCCCAGCGCATCAAGAGCCATCACAATGTAGGTGGTTTGCCGCCCGACATGCAGTTCGAGCTGGTCGAGCCGCTGCGCTATTTGTTTAAAGATGAAGTCCGGCTGGTTGGTGAAGCCCTGGGCCTGCCGCACGATCTGGTCTGGCGGCAGCCGTTCCCCGGCCCTGGGCTGGCGGTGCGCTGCCTGGGAGAAGTGACCCTGGAGCGTCTGGAATGCCTGCGGGCAGCCGATGACATCCTGACCGGCGAGCTGCGGGCGGTCGGCTTGCTGCGCATGGCCAATTGGGATCCGGGGCCAGATCAGCTTCAGGGCACCGCCCAGGCCTTTGCCGTGCTGCTGCCGGTGCGCTCGGTAGGCGTGATGGGCGATCAGCGCACCTACCAGGAAGTGGTGGCGATCCGGGCGGTCACCACCCAGGATTTCATGACCGCTGACTGGGCGCGCCTGCCCTATGACTTGCTGGCACACATTGCCAACCGGATCGTCAATGAAGTAGCGGGGATCAACCGGGTCGTGTATGACATTACCAGCAAACCGCCCGCGACCATCGAGTGGGAATAACCGTATGTAAAAACAAAAGGAGATTGCGAAATGGATTACGGATATGTTCTCTCTCGCGCCTGGAAAATCATCTGGGAGCACAAGGTACTGTGGGTTTTCGGCCTCCTGATGGGCCTGGGGAATGCCGGGGGATCAAGTAGCTCGGCGGCCAACGGCAACGTGACCTGGAAGACCGACCAGGTACCCCCCTGGTTGGAAAACTTTGCCTTCAATTTTAGTGACACCCAGGGCATCTTGCTGCTGTGCGGGGCGATCCTGCTGGGGCTGCTAATCTTCGCGCTGATCATATTCCTGGCCACGATTGGCAAGATCGGTATCATTCGCGGTGTTTCGGATGTGGAGCTGGGCGTCCAGACTTCCCGCCTGCGTTTTGGCGAGCTGTTTCGCCTCAGCACACCGTATTTCTGGCGGGTTTTCGGGATGTATTTCCTGGTGGTGCTGGCCTTTATCGTCGCGATTATCGTGCTGGCTGTGCCGCTGGCGATCACCGTCGTTGGTATATTCTGTTTGATCTGCCTGGCCCCCCTGGCGGGATTTTTGTTATTCGCCGTCCTGGAGCTGGCAGCCAATGCCATCGTTATCGAGAACCTGGGAGCGATCGAAGGCCTCAAGCGCAGCTGGATGCTGGTGCGCACCAAGTTCGGCCCGGTGTTCGTCATGTGGCTGATTTTGTTCGTGATTGGCCTGCTCGGTGGGTTCATCCTGGCCCTGCCTTTCTTCCTTCTGGCTATACCCTGGATCGTTGGGTCGGTAATCAGCGGCAGCAATACACTGCAGTTAGGCTGGGGGCTCTGGCTGGTTTGTGGCTGCATCTACCTGCCCTTCTTGCTGGCGCTCAACGGTATCCTGCAGAGCTACATTGGCTCCGCCTGGACGCTGACTTTCCTGCGACTGATCGGTAAGGAAAAGTCTGATGGTGCGCCTGTCATGAGCGATCCGAACGCTACTCTTATCGAATCTGAACCGGTAATCGAAGCCGGATAATTCCTCCGGTCGGTCAATTCCCGGGCTGAGCCGGTTTCGAGTTGCGCTGCTCGAAGCCGGCTCAACTGTTTGTTATAATCAATTTATGCCTTTACGCCGGCACGCTTGGGCCCCGTTGTTTGTTTTCCTGCTGTTGGTTTTACTCCCGGCTGCACCTGCCCTGGCGACTCCCCACGTCACTATTGAGCGCGCCGCGGCCTGGCCTGCATCCAGCCGGCTGCAACAGCCAACGCCGGCGCCATCCTCTGCCAGCGCCACGCTTTCTCCCCCCGATACAACCCAATTTCCACAGATTCTCGCCTACCTGGATTTGCACGATGCGCAGGGTCGCTTCGTGCACGGTTTGCTCCCCGGCGACGTCCAGATCCTTGAAAACGGCATCAGCCTGCCGGTGGACACGCTCCTGGAAACTCGCAGCGGGGTGCAGTTCGTTACGGCGTTGAATCTTGGCGCGCCGCTTGCGGTTCAAAACAGCCAGGCGGTTTCCCGGCTTGACCAGCTGATGGCAGCCCTGTCGGCCTGGTCCAGCAGCCGGTTGGGCACCACCCTGGATGATCTCAGCCTGGTGATCTCGGATGGCACGGAAGTGACGCATACCGACAGTCCATCGGGTTTGCTGCCGGTTTTCGCCCAGGAGCTGGATGCACGCAACGCGCAGCCCAGCCTGGATGTTCTTTCCAAGGCGATCAGCCTGGCGACCGACCCTTCCCCGCGGCCGGGAATGGGCCGTGCGGTCTTGTTCATCACCCCACCGCTGGATCCCCAGGTCGGGCTGTCGCTGGATAGTCTTGGCGCACAGGCCGTCCAGCAAGGTGTGCGCCTGTATATCTGGATGGTTTCTTCACCCGGCGGATATTCTCCTCAATCATTCAGCCAGCTGCAAGGGTTGGCGGAGCAGACCGGCGGGCAGTTCTATAATTTCACCGGCGAAGGTCAGCCTGGCGAAGCGGGATTGCCTGACCTGGAAACTTTTCTGGAGCCACTGCGCAGCATCTATTCCCTGACGTACACCTCGCAGGTGCGCAGCAGCGGGACTCAGCAGGTGATTGTTCAGGTGACCACAGCAGATGGGAAGGTTGAGACGCCTGCACAAAGCTACGAAATCGACCTGCGTCCGCCGGACCCAGCTTTCATTTCTCCCCCGCTGGAAATCGTGCGGCAGCCGCCTGAAGACAACTTTGAGCCTGGAGAAGCGCCTGCAACTCAGGACTACCTGCCACAAGAGCAGCCAGTGGAAATCCTGGTCAGCTTCCCCGATGAGCGCGTCCGGCCCTTGACCCGCACCACACTTTTTGTCAACGGGGTACAGACCGCAGAAAACCGTCAGCCGCCATTCGACCGGTTTACCTGGGACCTATCTGGGATCGCTGACAGTGGGGCTTACTCCCTGCGAGTGGAAGCTGAGGACTCGTTAGGCCTGGCCGGATCGGGC
The DNA here is from genome assembly GCA_041301395.1 of Anaerolineae bacterium. Classification (GTDB taxonomy): domain Bacteria; phylum Chloroflexota; class Anaerolineae; order Anaerolineales; family UBA4823; genus CTSoil-045. The sequence continues at coordinate 15,275 of JBFYSP010000049.1, read as the reverse complement.
ATCGAGCATGTCGTTCAGGTAAATGTCGAGCAGCTGGCTCAACCGCCCTTGATCTGGCTGACACAAAACCTGCCGGTGATTGCCGGCCTGGCGGTGGTATTAGCAGGAGCGATCTTGTTGATGGTGCTGGTATTGGGCGGTAAGATCCACCCGGCGATCCCGGGGCGCGGACGAGGCAAGCCAGCCAGGAGAAAAAACGACCCTGTGACTCAACCTGTTCCTGTCGCCAGCGAACCCCTCCGCCATCAGCGGGCCGGTTGGGCGACGCGCCTGCACTGGCCTCAGCGGCACACTGCTCCGCAGGCATATGCCTTTTTCAGCCGCCTCTCCGATAGCGGAGATGATGCTGCCAATACACCGATCGCGATCACAGCAGAAGAGATCACCCTGGGCAGCGACCCGCGCCAGGCTATGTTAGTGCTAAATGACCCCTCGGTAGATGCGCTGCACGCCCGCCTGACTCATCTGGAAAACGGTTGCTTCTGGCTGGTGGACCAGGATTCGGTTGCCGGTACCTGGGTCAATTACACTCCCATCTCTCCAAAGGGTGTAGAGCTTGAGCATGGCGACCTGGTGCATTTTGGGCGTGTTGGCTTTCGGTTTACCATGCGCCAGCCCACCCGCGTCCGGAAACCGGTGGTCCGGCGGATAGAACCTGGCGACGCCAACGCTGAGGCCACCTTCCCGGCGCAGGCGGAACCTGGGACGGAGTTGCAAAAATGATCCGTACCGAGCAGGCGCACCTGGTGATTGCAGCCCGTACCCACCCGGGCATGACCGGCAAGGGTAACGAAGATCGTTATGCTGTCTCGGCTTTCCGCCTGAGCGAAGCCCAGCCGCTGCCGGTCGTCCTGGCGTTGGTGGCGGATGGGGTAGGGGGCAATCGGGCCGGTGAGGTGGCGGCAGAGCTGGCAGTCGAAATCATCAGTGAGCAGCTTGCTGCCGACGAGGGTCTTCGCCCGATAGAAGCCCTGGATGCCGCTTTCCAGGCTGCCAACCAGGCTATCTATACCCAGGCGCTGGCAGACCCAACACAGCTTGGGATGGGGACGACCTGCGTGTGCGCCTGGGTGATTGGCAGCCGGCTGTATGCTGCCTGGGTGGGTGATTCGCGGCTGTACCTGGTACGGCACAACACCATTCAACGCTTATCCATTGACCATACCTTTGTTCAGGAAGCCATAGATCAGGGTGTTTTAACCCCGGATGAAGCGCGAAACGCCCCGGCCAGGCATGTCATTCACCGCTACCTGGGGATGCCGCGGCCGGTAGAGACGGATTTCCGTTTGCGTCTGAAACCTGGTTCGCCGGAAAAGCAGGCCCAGGCCGATCAGGGTTTCGAGCTGCTCCCGGGTGATATCCTGCTCTTGTGCAGCGACGGACTGACCGATCTGGTGCAGGAAGCGGAAATATTACCGGTCCTATTGCATACCGATCTGGAGCAGGCGCTTGACAGGCTGGTGGACCTGGCAAACCAGCGCGGTGGCCGGGACAATATCACTGTAATTGGCTTGCAGATGCCGGGGGTTAGTGCCGGGGTCGAAACGAGCGCCTCATTGGAACCGGCCGGGGACCTTGCCTCGGTTGCGCCGGAGCCGGCGCGGAGCGTAAAACCAGACAGCAAGCGCCGTCTGACATGGCGTGGCTGCCTGGGTGCGACAGCTCTGGTGGCGCTGGGCCTGCTATTGCTAATAGCCGGTGTGTGGGTTGTCGACCGGCTGCAGGGCACGCCGACTCCTGGCGCCGGGACTGCCATCTCGACGCTGGAGGGCCAAGGCGGTGGTGTTGAAGCGACCTGGACGCCTGGCACCTCGCAGCCGCCCGATGCGACCAGTAACAGCCAGACGACCACACCTGCACTCCCGGTGCCGTCCTCCCCGCAGACCGCAACGGCCACGCTGACTCCCTGGCCGCTGCACGGCCCCCAAAGCAGCGGCACGCCGACGCCTTAGCGGGTTGGCGGATTGATTGGTGTCAGGCGGAATGTAGTGGGGGCGAATATCAGGGAATCCGGCCGTAATAAACGCTATTGCCGGCAGCCAGGAAGATGATACGGTTAACAGGATCGATGGTAAACGCCGTCGCCGCGCCACCGGCCAGGGCATTGACTGGTAAATAGCGGCGCTGGTAGGTCAGCCGCTGCAAGCTAAACAGGTCGACTGCCTGGCCGGTCGGCTCCAACAGATACAGGGCAGGGTCCGGCGGTTGGCTGTACTCGATCTGGGTGTAGGGATTAACCGGTACCAGTGGCAACTCTTCCAATCCAGGCCGAGAATCCAAGAACGGAGCCGGTTCTGTGCAGCGGGTGGGTGAAACATCCAGGTTGCTGGTCTGGCACAGGGTCAGGTGTCCATCGGCGTGCAGCAGGTACAACTCGTCAGATGCGGTTGCCAGGTCGATGGTATCTTGCATTGGGGGAGTGTACTCATCGAAATACAGGCGGGGTTCCTGGCTCAGGTTATTCGCCGGGTAGACCCACACTGCGTTGGCTGGAGGATCCAGTACATATAAATAATTGAGATCTTCAGTAAAGGCTTGCAGCGCGGCGAACGAGCGCGCTGCAGGCGGCTGCAGTGTTTGCAGGTTGGGGACCGAATCGGTCTGGCAATATAGCAGGTTGCCCTTGGGGTCCAGTGTCAGGATATCGGACGGGGACTCCGAGTTGGAAGAGCCGGGCAACATATCCAGCAGCGGACCTACCTGGCTGGGAGTATTTGGAAAACATTGGAATTCTACATCCAGCACGTATCCCTGGGCAGTATAGCTGGCGCGCAGCACGCTGCTGCTGTTGCCATCCAAAAGATACAGATTATCACCTGTGCTAACGATGCGGATAATTTTTACGTTCGCCGGCAGCCCACCCACAATCGCCGGTTGGTAATCCACTCGCCTGACCTGGTTGAGCGCATCCAGGGATGTGGCAACTTCATTGCGCAGCTCGCTTGCCTGGGGAGTGGTCTGAGAGGCGCTCACCTGGTTCAGAATCTGTAGGGTTTCTTCCCATGCCTGGCGTTGTGCTACCGGATCAGTCTGCTCCCTGGCTAACTGGGCTGCCTGGGCCGCTTCCTGGAATGCCATCTGAGATTCAACGCCCAAACCGCGTTGGAAATAGAAAAAGCTGGAGATTGCTACTACCACCACGGGGATGATCAGGGCGACTGCGGCCATACCGGTATTGGAAATCGATGCCAGCGAATCTTCCGGTAAAAGGCGGGATAAGACTACCTGCAGGATATGGGCCAGGCCGCTCACCAAACTGGATAGCAGGCCTCCCAGCCACAGGAAAGGCGCCAGCAAGCAGCCGGTTAATGTGTACCGACGCGGGGCTTGCGCGGCGGTTTCGCTGCCGGGCACCGGCTGATATTCTTCAGCCGATGGCGGTTCGGCCACGCCGGCTGCCGCCACAACAGCGGGCAATGTGCCGTGCGCGGCAGGAGATTCCTGCAAGCTCTTACCGGCAGACGATGCCGGAATTTCGTTCCAGGGGGTAAATCCTTCTGTTACAACTGCTGCTGCCGCGGCTTCAGGCAACGGCGCTTCGGCTGTCCAGGTTTGTGCGGGAATGGCAGCCTCGGCCAGGTCGTCTGCTTGTGGAGCGAGCATGGCTGCGCCGGTGGCAGTCGCCTGGACGGGCGCCGACCGCAGTTGGGTGATGCTGCCTTTCCCCGGCCGGGCCTGGATCAAAATGGCGTTGAGGTCTAGTGACGAGCCTCCCAGCAGCCGGCGGCGGATGCTCTCGGGTCCCTGGCCGTGGCTGATCCTCAAATTTTCCAGGGTCCAATTGGCCGGCGGTTGGGCTGCGATCAGCAGGCTGTCGTTGGGTTGCAACGTGGCCTGGAAAAAGCGCACATCCGGAGTTTCGTGCATGCCCAGGCTGGACAGGTCCGGATCTAAATATTCCTGGCTTTCCTGGGCGCCAATCACCAGGGTTTTTGCCGGGCCGGCATGCGCCAGATAAGCCTGGTCGCCGCGCAGGACGAAACAGACCAGGCGGGCGAAGCTCTGGGATCCTTCGGCAGCGGAAAGGTTGCGCTGGTAGAAAGTGTCGTTTATCGTCCCGATTACCTGGCGCAGGGCGGAAGTCACCGATCCTGGGGTTTTATAAAATACGCCGGCCAGGCTGGAAAGGATCTGGCTGGGGCGTTCAGTCGGGTCCGGCGGCTGCCCGGTGATCGCCAGGAACAATACCAGGCGATCCGCCTCTCTTCCGCGGGCCGGACTGCGTGGAGGCTCGGCAATATATAGATCCGGCAAATCGACCAGGTCCATGCCGGCCTGCCGGGCAATCACCATCAGGTTGAGATCGAGTGTGTTTGGCATAATGATTGAATCCTGGCGTCAGGGACGCCATCAACCCCGATTATACTGGTAAAATGCTGGATAGCGAGAAGCCGGGGAGGGATTATCTCGATTCCGGGCTTTCCCATAATATTTCTGATTGGATACCAAATGCATTTTGACATTCTTCGATCACTAGATGAGCTGGATAAAATCTCCGGCGAATGGAATGAGCTATTAAGCTGTTGCAGTGCAAGTCACGTACCATTCCTGCGCTACGAGTATTTGCGCACCTGGTGGCAAACCCTGGGCGGCGGCGAATGGCAGGACGGCGATCTGCTTGTAGTGACTGGGCGCGGGGAGGATGGCGCCTTGCTGGGCGTTGCGCCGCTATTTTTGACAGCTAACCGCTCCGGTGAGCGGGCGTTAATGCTTCTGGGCAGTATCGAAATATCCGATTACCTGGACCTGATCGTCCACTGTGATAAGCAGGCCGCTTTTATCGATGGGCTGCTCGGCGTGCTGGCGAGCGAGCGGCTGCCCGAATGGCAGGCGATCGATTGGTATAACCTGCCGGATACCTCTCCAACCCTGGGCTTGCTGCAAGAATCCGCCGAACGGCGAGGCTGGTTATTCCAGCAAGAACAGTTGCAGCCCTGCCCATACATCCGCCTGCCGGGTGACTGGGAAGTTTACCTGGCCGGCATTGACAAAAAGCAGCGTCACGAAATCCGCCGCAAGATGCGCCGCGCTGAAGAGAGCGAGCTGGGAGTTCGCTGGTATATTGTCCAGGAGGAAAGCAGCCTGGACGCGGAAGTCGAAGCCTTCATGGAATTAATGGCTCAAGACCCGGAAAAGGCGGGCTTTTTGAGCCAGGTGATGCGCTCGCAGATGCACGCCGTCGTGCACACGGCTTTCCAGAATGGCTGGCTGCAGCTGGCTTTCCTGGAAGTAGCCGGTCAAAAAGCCGCCGGCTATTTGAACTTCGACTTCAATAACCATATCTGGGTATACAACTCCGGGCTGAGCTTCAGCCAACGCGAGCTTTCCCCAGGTTGGGTGCTGTTGGGTTACTTGTTGAAGTGGGCTAATGAGAATGGGCGCCGGGAATTCGACTTTCTGCGCGGCGGCGAGGAGTATAAATACCGCTTCGGTGCTGTCGACCGCTTTGTTGTGCGTGCGGTTGTGCGGCGACCGGCTTCCGCTTAGCGGATGACCAGGCGGGGCATGCCAAAGCTTCCCCGGCGTACAGATTGCGGTTTGTTGGTCCAGGCGCCGGCAATCTTCGCTCCACACTTCGGACAGGCGCCCGCTGCGTCAATGTTGTAACTGCGAATCATATACCCGCTGCGCTCGATCAGCAGATTGCGGCATTGTGGGCAGTAGGTGTTCTCGTACTCGCTCACCCTGCCCGGCAGGTTTCCCGCGTAAACGTAATTCAACCCCGCTTCCTGGCCTATTTCCGCGGCGCGCAGCAGGGTTTTTACTGAAGTTGGCGGCGGCTCGACCATTTTGTAATCCGGGTGGAAAGCGGTGACATGCCAGGGGATATCCGCTGAGACCGAGCGGATGAAGCGCGCCGCATCCATCAATTCCTCGGTGCTGTCGTTGAACCCGGGAACAACCAGGGTGACGATCTCAACCCACAAGCCGGAGGCATGTGCCAGCCGGATGCTGTCCAGCACGTGATCCAGCACGCCACCTAATTGGCGGTACTGGCGGTCCTGCATGGTCTTGAGATCGATCTTGTAGCCCGATAGATAGGGGCGCAGGTAGGCCAGTACCTGCGGAGTGGCATTTCCGTTCGAGATGAAGGCGCATTTCAGCCCTTCGGACACCGCCAGCTTGAAGATGCTTACCGCCCACTCCGAAGTGATCAGGGGTTCGTTGTACGATGAGGCAATCACGCTGGCGCCGCTGCGCAGGGCGTAGGAAACCAGCTGTTCGGGAGAAACGCGCCGCACCAGGGAAATAGCAGCCTCCGAGGCTGGGTCACGCATGGCTTGCGAAGTAAAGTAATTCTGGCAGTACTCGCAGTGAAAATCGCATCCCAGCATGCCAAAAGTCAGGGCATCTTCCCCGGGTAATAAGTGATAGAAAGGCTTCTTTTCAATCGGGTCGGCCTGCAGCGCTGCCACGTATCCCCACGGGACGTACAGCTTTCCGCCCTGGTTGAAGCGTACCTGGCAGATGCCGCGCCGGCCTGCGCGGATATGGCAGGCGTGCCCGCAGGCAAAACAGCGCACGGCCTGCTCCGGCAGCGATTCGTACAGCTCCCCTTCGATGGTCATTTTATCCAGGGTCTCACCCATGGTAGTCATATCGCACACTCCAAAGACATCCAGATCAACCAATAAAACTCTTTCTTTTATTATAATCAACCTGTGACAACTATAGTGATCCAGGCGGGAGGTGAGTCCCGCCGCATGGGGCAGGACAAGGCTTTGCTGCCCTTCCTGGGGCAGCCTTTAATTCAGCGGGTGATGGATCGCGTCGCCCCACTGGCGGATGAGATCCTGGTGACGACCAACAACCCGGAAGCCTACCGCTTTCTGGGTGTGCCGCTGCTGGCGGATACTTTGCCTGGACGGGGGGCGCTGGGCGGCCTGTATACCGCATTGCGGGCAGCCAGCAATGCAAAGGTGGTGGTCATCGCCTGTGATATGCCGTTTGTCAATCCCGAGCTGCTGCGATCGGAGCTGGACCTGCTGCATACCAGCGGCGCGGATCTGGTGATCCCGCAGCTGGAAGGTGGTCTGGAGCCGTTTCACGCTGTGTACCGCAAAGAAAGCTGCCTGCCTGAAATCGAGTGGGCGCTGGCAGCCGATAAGTGGCATGTGGATTCCTGGTTCAGTCGGGTGCGGGTCTACCGCATGCCCGAAGAGGAAATCCGCAAGCTTGACCCGCACCTGCGCAGTTTCTGGAATATCAACACCCCTGAGGAGCTGGAACAGGCCATCCGGGCGGCCTCCAGTGAGTAAGCCGGCGGACAAGAATATGGAACAAGAAAAAACCGTCCAGGGTTTTGATCCGGACGGTTGGGGGAGATTACCTGGCTTCTACGCTCTGTAATCTGCGCTTTTCTAATGGCTGGCCTAGCAGGCGCTCAATCGTGCGCACCATCTGAAGGTCATCCGGAGTGACGAGTGAGAGAGCCGTTCCCAGCCTGGTCATCCGGCCTGTGCGGCCAATCCGGTGGGTATAAGCCTCTGCCGTGTCCGGCATATCGAAGTTGATGACATGCGAGATTTGGGAGACATCGATGCCGCGTGCGGCAATATCGGTGGCAACCATGATCTTTGCCCGCCCGCTGCGGAAGCTGTCCATCGCCTCCTGCCGCCGGTTTTGGGAAAGATTGCCCTGCAGCGAGGTGGCTGGAAGACCGGCTTTCACCAGCCGTTCGGCCAGTTTCTTGGCGCGGTGCTTGGTGCGGGTGAACACCAGGATCTGGCCACTGCCGGGTTTGCTGAGCAATTCTAGCAGCAGGTCGACTTTTTGCGTCTGTTCGACCGGATACACGGCATGCCCGACTGTCTCAATCGGTTTTGATACGCCCAGGTCGACCGTTACCGGGCGGCTCAGGAACTCATTCGCCAGGCCGCGGATTTCGGCAGGCATGGTGGCGGAAAATAACAGAGTCTGGCGAGTTTTGGGTAGCGCCGCCAGGATGCGCCGGATGTCGGGCAAAAATCCCATATCGAACATCCGGTCGGCTTCGTCTAACACCAGGATTTCAACTGCATCCAGGTTAGCAATTTTTTGGTTCATCAGGTCCAGCAGACGACCCGGGCAGGCCACGGCAATTTCGGTGCCTGCACGCAGTCCCTTGATCTGGTTCTGAGTGCTCACACCGCCATAAATGGTCAGGCTGCGCAGCCCGGTCTGGCGACCGAGGGTTTTTATCGACACATGGGTCTGTTCAGCCAGCTCACGGGTCGGGGAGAGGATGAGGACACGTAGTTTGCCGCGCGGTCCTTTCAGGAGGTGCTGCAGTATCGGCAGTACGAAAGCGGCGGTCTTTCCTGTCCCGGTTTGAGCCAGGCCCATTACATCACGACCTTCTAAAATGGGCGGGATTGTGTTGAGTTGGATAGGGGTGGGGGAGGTGTAACCTGCGGCAGAAATCCCCGCGTTGATCTGGGGATGGAAAGCAAACGAATTAAAGTTCAAGAAATATCCTTATTATATTAAATTGAGCCAGGGCATTCCCTGGCCCGGTTGCTCTCGTCAGGAGCAATCTCACGGACAAAAGCAGATGCGAGAGTATACCACAAATAAATAAAAATTGATCTCATTAGTAGAATCAGAACCAGGTTGAGTGTTTTTGGATTGGCAGGCTGGACCCACAAGGTATAATTACCCCCGGAGCAAACCATGAGCCACACCCCCCATTTCTTTTCCCAAGCATTGACCGATCAGGTATATGCCGCGCTGGCGCAAGACGGCGGAGCGGCCATCAGCAACGCCGGTGTCATGGATTTGGGCGGGTTGACAGTGATATTTGACACTTTCTTGACCTTGCAGGCTGCCCGTGATTTGCGTTCTTTTGCCGAAAAAGCTACCGGACGGTCTCCGCAAATAGTCATCAACAGTCACTTTCACAACGACCACATGTGGGGCAACCAGGTATTTCTTCCCGAAGCCCAATTTGTCTCCACTAATGAGACTCGACAATTGATGATAACGGAAGCAATGGAAGAGTACCGCTGGTACTCGGCGAAAAGCGCCCAAAAGCTGGCAACTTTACAGGCTGAATTCAATGCCACGCAGGACGTAATCGAGCGCCGTCGGCTGCTCTTGTGGATCGGTTATTACAGCGGCCTGGTCGAGACGCTGCCCCGCCTGGAGTTGACCTTGCCCGGGATCACATTTGACCGGCGACTCGAGCTGCATGGAACTAAACGTCGGGCTGAACTGATTACTTTTGAGGGTGCCCATACCGGCAGCGATACGATCCTGTACCTCCCCCAGGATGGGATTGTATTCACCAGCGACCTTTTATTTATTGGCAACCACCCTTACCTTGCAGAAGGCAATCCATACAAACTGCTGGATACACTGCATGAGCTGAGCCGGATGGACGCGGCGATCTATGTCCCGGGTCATGGACCGGTAGGCAGCCGGGAAGATTTATTCTTGATGATCGAGTATGTCGAACACTGCCTGGCGGCAGCCCGGTCGTTGGTCAACGATGGCGGCGATTATGAAGCAGGCGCGAAGCAGATGCAGCCGGGGGAGGCTTTCAAGGACTGGCAGCTGTCCGGTTTTTATCCCACCAATATCCTTTCCTTTTGCCGCCTATTGGCAGCCCAAACCGGTTGAAACGCGGGCGTCAATCATGCCGAGAGGCCAGCCTGCCCAGCGCCTCGTTAAATTTGCCGATCTCTTCGGCCGTATTGTAGTACACCGGACCGACTCGCACCATGCCGCCGCGGCCTTCCAACCCCAACCGTTCGGTGATTGCCAGGGCGTAGTAGTTGCCATCCCAAACGTTGATCCCTTCCTGGGCCAGGGCTTCGGCTGCCTGGCGGGGCTGCCAGTTTTGCAGCGTGAAGGAGAATGTCGGCACCCGCTCGCGCAGGCGGTTATCGTCTGAGAGGCCGTACAGCGTCACACCCGGGGGTTTCTTGCAGGATGTCCAGAACCAGGTGGCTGATGCCGAACTCGTATTTCTGGATGGCCGTCATTGCCTGATTCAGGCGCAGCGCTCGCCCAGAGAAACGGCCGGCGTAGCGCGGGCGGTATTCCTGCCCAAATGATTCGCCCACCCATTCCAGGTACTCCAGCGCACCCAGCACCCCGGCCAGCCCCTCGTGATTCAGGGTGCCGGTCTCGAACTTGCCGGGCAGTTTGTTGGTCGCCGGGCGGACCTTGTAGGCGAACAGCTCGTCCAGCAGATCGTAGCGCCCGTACAGGATGACAGCGTGCGGTCCGAAGAACTTGTAATGCAGCGCACAATGCAAAGAATGGCCTGAAGCTGACCGCCCGACTGGTTTTAGGGCCGGCTTCCAGGCCTGGCGAGGGCGAGTTGTCTGATCGCGCTGATGAGGAAACATCGAAGGTATAGAACACAGTTTTCGAGGCGTCATAGTGGTTAAGGAACTATAATTGGGTTTGCGTAATCCGTGTTTTTATGACCTTGCCCAATTATTCCTGGAGAACCTTATGCCCCTCGACCTGACCACTATTCGCAGCCAGTTCCCCGCCCTGCAGCAGCACGAAGGAGTGATCTTCTTCGATAACCCCGGCGGCACCCAGATCGCCCGGCAGTCGCTTGACCGAGTGACTGCCTATTTAACCCAGCACAACGCCAACCACGGCGGCGCGTTTGCCACCAGCCAGAAATCCGATGCTGTTTTGGATGAAGCGCATGCCGCGATGGCTGACTTCTACAATGCCGCCCGCCCGGAAGAGATCGTCTTCGGCAACAACATGACCACGCTGACGCTGCATATCAGCCGCTCTCTCTCGCGTAATTGGAACCCCGGCGATACAATCGTGGTCACTCGCCTGGATCACGACGCCAACGTCACCCCCTGGGTGCTGGCAGCGCAGGATCGCGGCGTGAACGTGCGTTGGGTGGATTTCGATGTCGAAGATGGGACATTAAAAGCGGATGACTTTACGGCCGCGATGGAATTACATCCACGCCTGGTAGCGGTGGGCTATGCCTCCAATGCGTTAGGCACGATCAACCCGGTCAAGAAGCTGGTGCAAATGGCTCATAACGCCGGCGCGCAGGTCTATATTGACGCCGTGCAGTATGCCGCACACGGCCCGATTGACGTGCAGGACTTGGGCTGCGATTTCCTGATTTCGTCTGCCTATAAGTTTTTCGGGACCCATGCCGGCATCCTGTACGGCCGTTATGAGTTGCTCAACGAATTGTTTGCTTATAAAGTACGCCCGGCCACTAACGATCTACCCGGTCGCTTTGAAACCGGCACGCAGAACCACGAAGGTATTTCCGGCGTCTTGGGCGCCATTGAATACCTGGCATGGGTGGGCCAGACCTTTGGGCAGGATTATCTCGAAAAATACGACGATCATTTCAGCGGCCGCAGGCTCCAACTCAAGCAGGCCATGTCAGCCATCCGTGCTTACGAATTCGAGATCAGCCGCGCCGTTTTGGGTGTTTTGGAAGAAATCCCCGGCGTGCAACTCTACGGTCTGGATGATGTACACCGATTAGAAGAGCGCGTCCCCACCTTTGCCTTCACGCTTAAAGGCTGGCATCCCCGCCAGGTGGCCGAAGAGTTAGCCCGGGAAAACATCTACGTGTGGGATGGCAATTACTACGCCATCAACGTGACCGAACGACTGGGCTTGGAAGAATCTGGAGGCATGGTGCGGGTTGGCCCAATGCACTACAACACACTGGACGAGGTCAAACGCCTGAAAGAGGCGCTTTGGGAGTTGGTCGGAGCAGATTAATGGCGCGGTGGTGCAGTAGTTGAAGATCCGCAATTGGTCGAACAAACATGGTAAATGGTACGACTATACTTAAGCCAGCTCCGGAACTTTGTTATCCTGGGATCCTGTGATATTTCCACAATTAGTTCGCATATTTCCTGCAGGCCCCTTATAACGAGTAGGAATAAAAACCCTGGCCGGATTTTCGTCCGCTTTTACCGGATGTGTTTTGGCTAGCTTTACGAGAATAGGTTCAAGCGAGCCCAACGAGATTAGGTTAGCACTTCGATTAGTTTCTTAAGTTTTATTATACCCTTGGCCTAACCAATCAAGGCTTTCGGGCTGAGCCAAGTTTTTTAACGGCACGACCTTGATATTTTCAGTCAGCGCATAGGGTTGCACACGGGGTAAATCACCAACATCAGTATATCGACAAACCACAAAATAAAGCGGCCCGGACTCCCGTCGGGGCTGCTTCGCTTTATCTAAACCAACAATGCTTGTTTCTACACAAATTTACAGTTTTCACTGAAATTTCAGCCAAAACACGTTCCCAAGACGTGTTTTTTGATTGCTGTTTGCCCTGTACACTTGTTTTACCATTACTGGTCTCAAAAGGTCTGTTTTCGAGCAATAGTAAAAAATGCTGTCCCTATTCCACCAAGGGCTGTTATCTTTGGATTCTGGCCGAGTTGCCCTTGGCGAAGGCCCTGACCTGTTCCACGGTTGCCATGGTGGTATCTCCGGGGAAGGTGGTGAGGAGCGCGCCATGCGCCCAGCCCAGGTTGACGGCTTCCTGTTCGGGTTCGCCGGTCAGCAGGCCATAGAAAAAGCCCGAGGCAAAGCCATCCCCGCCGCCGACGCGGTCGTATACATCCAGTTCGCAGGTCGGGGAGACAAAGGTTTTCCCGTCAATCCAGGCCACCGCGCCCCAACTGTGGCGATTGGTGGAGTGGACTTCGCGCAGGGTGGTGGCGACAATCTTGACGTTGGGGAATTTCGCCACCACGTTGTCAATCATGCCAAAGAAAGTGCTCGGATCTAACTTTGATCCTTCGACTCTGCTCAGGGCAGGTTTAGCGACCACTTCCGGGCCGGGAACGCCGAGGCCGAGTTGTAAGTCCTCCTCGTTGCCGACCAGCACATCCACATTCTCGACGATACGGCGGACAACCGATTGGGCTTTTTCCTGCCCGCCCCAGATGTTCCAGAGTTTGGCGCGGTAGTTCAGGTCGAAGGATGTGACCGCGCCGGAGGCCTTGGCAGCTTGCATCCCTTCAATGATCAGTTCGCCAGTGGTTTCGGAGAGGGCAGCAAATATCCCGCCGCTGTGGAACCAACGCACGCCCGCGCCGAAAATCGCACCCCAGTCGAAATCGCCTGGCTTGAGCATCGCGCCGGCTTCGTTGGCGCGGTTGTAGAACACAACCGGCGCGCGCATGCCGAAGCCCCGGTCGCTGTAGATGGTGGCCATGTTGGGGCCGTTGACGCCGTTGTGCTTGAAATACTTATAGAACGGGGTGATGCCCATCAGCCGCACCCGTTCGGCAATCAAATCACCGATGGGATACTCCACCATCGCCGAGACCATGCCTGTGCGCAAACGAAAGCAATTGGACAGGTTGGCGGCCACGTTGTATTCACCGCCGCTGGGGTGTACCTGCCATTCGGTGGCCTTGCTGAAGGGGACGATGCCGGAATCAACGCGATGGTTGAGGGCGCCGAGGGAGAGCAGGTCGAGGGCGCCCTGCATGGTTTCTGCGGGGTTGATATTGAGTCCGTATTTCATGAGTTGCTCCTTTACTGCCATTCCGTATGGAAAACGCCTTCTTTGTCTAGGCGGCGGTAGGTGTGGGCGCCGAAGTAGTCGCGCTGGGCCTGGGTCAGGTTGGCGGGCAGGCGGGCACTGCGATAGGCGTCGTAGTAGGCCAGGGCGGAACTGAAGGCCAGGGCCGGGATGCCGCTCTCGGCAGCCAGCGCCACCACCTTGCGCAGGGCAGCCTGACGGGTGTTCAACGCCCGGGCAAATTCAGGGTCGACCATCAGGTTGGGCAGGTCAGGGTTGCGCGAGAAGGCGGCGCGGATGTCGTTCAGGAAGCGGGCGCGGATGATGCAGCCGCCGCGCCAGATTTTGGCAATCTCGCCGTAGTTCAAGTTGTAGTCATATTCCTTGCTGGCCATGCGCAGCAGGCCAAAGCCCTGGGCGTAGGAGCAAATCTTGGCAGCGTAGAGCGCGTCGCAGACAGCGGCGATGACAGCCTGAGGGTCGCCGAGGATTTGCGGCGCGGGGCCGGTCAGCACCTTGGAGGCAGCGACACGTTCATCCTTGTAAGCCGAGATAATGCGGCTTTCAACGGCGGCGTTAATCGTCGGGGTGGGCGCGCCCAGGTCGAGGGCGTTCTGGCTGGTCCATTTTCCGGTGCCTTTTTGCTGGGCCTCGTCCAAAATCAGGTCAACGACCGCTGCGCCGGTTTCCGGGTCGGTCTTGGTGAAAATATCGGCAGTGATCTCGATCAGGTACGATTCCAATTCGCCGCGATTCCATTCGGCAAAGACTTCGTGCAATTGGGCATTGCTGAGCCCCAGACCGCGATGCAGGATGTCGTAGGCCTCGGCAATCAACTGCATATCGCCGTATTCGATGCCGTTGTGCACCATCTTGACGTAGTGCCCCGCGCCGCGCGGGCCCATGTAGGCCACACATGGTTCTCCGTAAGCCTTTGCGGATATTGCCTCGAAAATGGGTTTGACCAGTTCCCAGGCTTCGGGCTGGCCGCCGGGCATTATCGCCGGGCCCCATAGCGCGCCCTGCTCCCCGCCGCTGACTCCCGTTCCGATGTAGATAATCCCGGCTGCTTCGAGTTCCTGCGAGCGGCGCTCGGTATCGGGGAAAAAGGTGTTGCCGCCGTCGATAAGCAAATCGCCTTTGGCGAGGTGCGGCTTGAGCGAGGTGATGGCCGCGTCGACGGGCTTCCCGGCGGGGACCATCATCAGGATGCGGCGAGGCAGTTCAAGAGTAGAAAGAAACGCATCAAGACTCTCACAGGCGACGAGGTTCTTTCCGGTAGAATCCGCCCTAAAGGCTTGAACCTTTCCCAAATCCAAATCATAACCAGCGACTTTGAAGCCGTTGCGTTCCATATTCAGGGCGAGCATGTGCCCCATGACGCCCAATCCCATGATGCCGAAATTGGCTCTATCCATTGTTATCTCCTGAGTCGATATAAAAATTCGCCCGCTTAGGGCACGTAGAGGATGCCCTCGTCCTCGCGGTCTTTCCATTCATCAACGTTGATGGTGGCCGGGTTGGCAATGGCATTGACGCGAATCTCCGGGCTGTATTCCTGCGCCATGTGGACGGCTAGCCATTGGGTGACGTTGCTCACCCCGGCCTTAGCCGCCGAATAATCCGGGATGCGGGTCAGCGGGCGGAAGGAATTCATAATTCTTGGCGGCGGAAACGACTCCGC
The DNA here is from genome assembly GCA_041301395.1 of Anaerolineae bacterium. Taxonomy (GTDB): domain Bacteria; phylum Chloroflexota; class Anaerolineae; order Anaerolineales; family UBA4823; genus CTSoil-045. The sequence continues at coordinate 114 of JBFYSP010000049.1, read as the reverse complement.
TTCAGCGGGAGGAGGAAGCCGCCCTGCTTTGCTAAAATGGGTCTATGCCACACGAAGCCAACCACAGCCCATACAGCGCATATGGTATCAACTATCATCTGGCTTAGAACCCGC
>JBFYSP010000032.1:0-5631 GCA_041301395.1 Anaerolineae bacterium | reverse complement strand
GGGCCCCGGGGGTGTTAGCCTGGATATCGGGGAAATAGAACTGCCAGGCGCGAGCAGGCAGCAGGCGGTATTCGCCGGGCTGGAGGGTGACTAAAGTGTAGGTGAGCTGGTAGGTGCCGGCCGGCAGGTAATCCGTCGCCCAGGCAATGTGGTCGTCGAATACCTGCGGTTTGCTGAAGTACCACCAGCCCCATCCGTCATTGTACGGCCGGCTGGGGTCGTACTGCTCGGCCACCGGCTCCTCAGGCAGGCCAAGCTGGCTGGTCTTGAGCGAAGCATCCAGGATTTCAGCCCCGGCGGGGATGTAGTCTTCCACCACCAGGTGATAGGCATCGTTGGGGACGGTGAGGGTCAGGCGCACAGTGACTTTATGGCCGGCTTGAGCCGATTGGATGGCAGGGCAATCCTGTGCCGGGCAATCGGCCAGCAATGGGTAATAGCTGCGCTCGATAGATAAGCCCTGGGAAAGAGCAGGGGCCTGCTCCACGGGTCGCGCCACCTCAAGACCGGCGGTGTAGTAGAGACGGCCAGCGCCTGCTCCCCGTTGGATGAGCAAGGCGTTGGGATCCTCGGGATAAAGCGAATCCAGGGGCACAGAGGCGGTGACCGGGGTGAGGCGGCCGGGGCCGCCGGCCTGGCCCTCGGCAAGGGGCAAGCCGTTGAGCTGCACGTCATAGGCGAACTCACCACCCAGCTCGCCGGTGCCCTTGAGCACCTGATTGAGGGCCATCAAGGCCCAGGCGCTGGCGTAGGTCGAGTTCCAGGCGCCGTCCGGCTGGCGGTTGGACATCAGGAAACGGACGGCATCGGCCACCAGCGGAGAGGCGGGATCGTTCTGCGCCAGGGCGTACAGCACAATAGCGCTGTTAGTCAGCGGGCCGACCATATCCTGCGGAGTGGGGTCATCCAGCTGCCAGTACGCCCCACTGGCCGAGCGCAGAGCGCCGGCCTCCAGGTCGGAGAGCAGGGTGCGGGCCTGGTCGCTGCCGGGGGAGAGGCGTTCGTACGACAGGGCCAGCACAGCCTGCGCCCAGGGGTTGAGCTGGGCGCGGTTTTCAAACAACTGATCCAGCGGAGTTTGCTGCGCAGACTGACCGGCTTCGATCAGCACCATATGCTGGAAGGCCAGGCGGTTCATCTCGTCCGGCGCAGCGCCGCCTACAGAGAACGGGGTGCTGCCGGCCAGGTATTCGCCAGCTTTGGCTATGGCGCTTTCTTCTACAGACACGCCGGCCTGCCGGGCCCGGTGCAGGGCGAGGAGCACGTAAGCGGTCAGGTAAGGATCGCTTTCGTCCTCAGTCCACCAGCCCCAGCCGCCGTCAAAGTTTTGGCGGCTCTGCAGGCGGGCAATCCCATAGGACAGGGTGCGATCCAGGCGGGATTTGAGGGCCGCATCCTCCAGACCAAAATCCTGCAGGATGCGGTAGGTCTCCAGGTTGGGCAGGAAGCGCGAGACGGTCTGCTCGGTGGCCTCATAGGGATAGTGCTCGAGGGCCTCCAGGGCGCGGGCCATAGCAGCCGCCAGGGAAGGTGAAAGCTCGATGGAGAGCTCGCCACTGGTGGGATCGAAAGATTTAGGCAGGCTGACCAGCTCCAGCAGATCGCCAGCCTCATCCAGAATCCCGGCGGTGCGGAAAGCCTGGCGGGCGTTGTAACGCAGGATGGGCAGCAGGCCGAGCGGCGGGCGAGCGGCGTCTTGCAGAACAGGCTGGCCAGCGATAGTTTGGGCCGAGAAGATCAGATCTGCCGAGGCAGCATCCTGGGCGGTACCCCACCACTCGAGGCGGCTGCGGCCTCCGGCCGGAACGGTGACCTGCTGTACTGCCAGGGAGTCGTCATCCAGGGTCAGGCCGCCGGCTTGCAAAGCAACCGAGACCTCACGGTCTAATGCGGTGTTGTTCTGCACAATAGCAGCCAGCTGAACATGATCGCCCACCACCAGGAAGCGAGGGGTCACCGGACGGACAAGCAGATCCTTGGTGGTAACTACGGTAGATTCGGCCTGGCCAACGCGGGTGTCGGCTGTCAGGCCGCGCAGGTCCGCCTGCCAGGTGGTAAGGGTATCCGGCAAAGTCAGGGTGACCCTGGCCGCGCCATTCTCGTCGGTGACAAGGGAGGCATTCCAGTAAGCGGTGTCGGGGAAATTTTCGCGCACCACGGGATATGCCGAGCCATCCCCGCCGCCGCCGCCAATGCCGCCGGCCTGCTGGTCGAACAGGCGGGAGTAGGCTGAAAGAGCCAATGAAGTGCGCACCCCCAAGGGCTGCGGGCTGTAGAAGGCGGTGACGATATCCTGGGAGTTGGGGTCGGCCAAGGCTAAAGCCGCCAGGTCGACGACAGCCAGGGAGAACTCACCCTGGACAGGGCTGCCATCTGCGTCGGTAACGCGGACATCGAAGGTGACTTCATCACCAGGGCCGGCCTGCTCAGGGCTGGTAACCAGCTCGACATTCAGGACGTGCTCGGTTGGCTCGACATCCAGGTTGAGGTAAGCCTGGCGGAAGTCGGGGACACCCTGCTCGTTGCGACCCAGCAAGGTGAGCGATAGGTAGATGTTGGGGGCGTCTTCCGCAGTAAGCGGCAGGCTGAGCGTGCTGCCGCCGGGCTCGAGGGTGAGCGATTCGTGGCGCATGACCTTACCACGCTCGATGCTGAGCAAAGCAGGCGTCTCCACACCGAAGGGATTGGGGACGAAAATTTTAGCGGTATCGCCAGGTTTGTAACCCAGCCGGTCGGGAGATAGAACCAGGCGTTTGTTGGGCAGGTCAGGCCAGGCGATCTGGCCCGCGCCGGAAACCCAGAGCTGGACTTCGGTACGCGCGCCATCCCCAGTGACGGTCAGTTGATACACTCCCGCTTCAGGCGCGGTGAAGGACAGACGCGCCTGCCCCTGGGCATTGGTGACGCCTGAGGTGCTGTCCACCAGGGTGTATTCTGGGATAAAGGTGGGCGGCGGGGAGAACATCGGGTTGGCGCTGGGAGGCGACTCCTGGCGAACCCAGGTCACCTTGCTGAACTCGGCCTGCAGATGGCGCTCTCCGGCGGGTTTCTGTTCCCAGTCCACTACCTGGAGGTCGAAGCCCAACGGTTGGCCTGCCTGGCCGTTCCAGCTATCGGGATGCACACCAATGTAATAGGCGGCAGGATTAACTTGCAGCGAGTCACGGGCGGTTACCACCAGGCCGCTCTCATCGGCGGCCGTGACTTCCAGGGTGTAGCGCCGGCGGTTGTCGGGATCGGGCTTGTATTCACCGGCCGGAACAGTCAGACTAAAAGTACCATCCGGCCGGGTCTCGGCATCGCCTTCCATGATCATCTCGCCAAAATCAAAGCCGCCGAAGGAGGGATAATACTGCAGCCAGCCGGTGTCTACCGGACCAACCTGGTAACCGGGGAGCGGGAAATCCGACCGCCCGGTGTATAGAATCCAGTGCAATTTGACATTACCCGCGGGCGCATCGAAGAAATAGCGTGCGTTGATCTCAGCCTGCAGGTCGGCGCCCAGCTCGAGCTGATCCTGGGCGAAGTCGACTTGCAGGTTGATCTCCGGTTTGCGGTATTCGGCAACCTGGAAATAAAGGGAGCTAATATTCTGTTGGGTACTGTAAATGCTGTAATACCCCGGTGCAGCATCCGATGGTAGGGAGAATTTGCCATGGATGGCGCCATAGGGCGACAGCGGTAGATCGTACGACGCCACCGCCTGGCCGGATTCGTCGGCCACGGTGACCGGCAGGCTGCCCAGGTCGGGTATGCTATAGCGCCCATTCTCATTGTCCCGCAGCAGGCCGCGGAAATGAACGGTATCCCCCGGGCGGTAGACCGGGCGATCAGAATACCAGTAGATGTACGGATCGACCTGCGTGTAGTAAGTCGACAGGCCATATTCCCAGGGTTCCAGCCCGGCAGTCCAGGTGGATGATGTCAGGCCGAATTGGTCGTCGCCCGGCTGGCCTAGCATGGCGTAGAAGGGGGTATACAGGTCCTGAGCGGTATCGATATCCGAGCGGAAGATACCCTGCGAGTCGGTCTGGCCGGCAGCGACCACCGAGCCATCGGCAGCGTAGACGGTCACCGGGGCATTGGCGACAGGCATGTTGTCTCGAAGGTCAAGCGCCCAGACAAGAGCATCCGACTGACTGACTTTTAAAGCCAGATGGACATTGCTGGATACCACCAGGTTGCGCCGGTTGGGATTTTCTGATCCAGGCACGCGCATCTGCAGCATATAGACGCCGGGGCGTAACGGCTGCTGGTCGGGGGAGAGATACAGATCCACGGGGACAGCCCGATCGGCGGGGGCGTCAACGATCTGCTCCCAGGATTGGGCATTGTCCTGGGGAAAATTTTGCAGCCGGGTGTAATCATTGGGATCCAGGAGATAAAAGAAATCGTCCAGGGTAACCGGGTTGATAGAGAGCGGAATGCGAGTCAGGTTGGAGGCCTGGGCGGAAAGTGCCGGGTCATCGGCGAGCTGGAAAACAACCTGCCCGAAGACCGAGAGGTAGAGCTCAGGATTCATCGGGGCGGTATTGATGCTGAGAGAATAATCCTCGCCCATCTGATCCCCCCAGACATCGGCCAGGTCGCCGGAAACGGTGAGGGTATATTCTTTTAGAGGCAAAAAATCGCCATTGACGCGCAACACCTGGTCGTAGGGATCCCACCAGGTGGACAGGTTGGTGATGGGCTGGTCCAGCTTCACAAAGCGAGTCTGGTCGGAAAATTCTTCCAGGGGTGAAGTCAAGTAGAAGGCGATGCCGCCATAAGGGCTCAGCACGCCGGAGGCAGGCGGGTCGCTGCGGGAAACAGCCAGGGCAGGGACGGTGCGATAACGAAGCCGGCTGTCGGCGCCAAGCGGAGCGCCGCCGCTGGCCTGCACCGCGCCATCCAAGAAGAGCGTATATTCAACATCGCGGGCCAACAGGGAGGTGGGCTTGAAGATGGCCGTATCAGTCTCTTCCTCCCACTCCAGGCTGCCGGGTACAGCCTCACCGCCGGAGTCGAGCAGGCGAAGGTTGGCTTCCAGGCTGGCCGGGTCCATCGGCTGGTTGAAGGTCAACTTGAATTGTGGGTCCAGACGCAGCGAACCGGCATCCGGTCCGGGTTCGATCGACTCCAGGCGCGGCTCGCGGGTCGAGAAGCTCCACTCGGCCAAACTTTCCAGGGGGCTGCCGTCGGTGCCACGCAGATCGGGGTTGAGGCGCAGGCTGTATTCGCGACCGGCATCCAGGGCGGGCTGGGGATAGAAGATATAGGTGCTGGTGTTGAGCCATTCACCGCGCCCCTCAGCAGACGGCTGCAGATCGAAGGCAGCCGGCAGGCCAGACTGATCGGCACCCAGGGGTACCACCGGGTAGTTAAAGGCCACCACAATCGCCGAGGTGGGATCGGTATCCTGGGCGCCGCTGCGGGGCTGATGCTGCACGGGACGCAGATAATCGACGGTGCGGTAGTTGAAGCTGACCGGCTGGAGCAACCCCAGGCCATTGGCGGCGCGTACATCGTTATTCAGGCTGACTTTGAAGTCGGAAGCCGGCTGTAAGGGGGCATCGGGATAGAAGACCAGGGTCAGGTCGTCAATCCAGGTAAAGGTGCCGCTCATCGCCAGCTGCTGGCGGAAAGCCGCCT
>JBFYSP010000281.1:0-7529 GCA_041301395.1 Anaerolineae bacterium | reverse complement strand
TTGTCCTGGCGCTGGTCGCGGTTGCCTCAGCCCTTGGGATGTTGTTCAGCAAGAATGCCATTTATTCCGCCTTGAATCTAATCCTGAACTTTGGCGCGGTTGCTGTCATGTACCTGATCTTGGGAGCGCCGTTTATTGCCCTGGCCCAGGTGACGGTGTATGCTGGGGCGATCATGGTGTTGTTCCTGTTTGTGATTATGCTGCTGGGCGCCGAGCGTCTGCGGGTGGGCAGCTCGCTGCCTTACCAGCAGCCGGTGTCCATCGCCCTGGCTGTGATCCTGCTTGTGCTGGCCGTGTATGCCCTGCTGTTTCGCTCGCCGGCTTCCGAGATTGCCAGCACAGCGATGCCTGGTTTTGGTGACCCCGCAGTCCTGGCGGAGGTCCTGTATAACGAATACCTGCTGCCATTTGAAGTGACCTCGATCCTGTTGCTGGTTGCTATCATCGGTGCCATTGTGCTGACCCACAGGAAGCGTGAACCCCGCAGCTGACCCGCCTGGAATTGCGGCACAGGCACACGGAAGGAGTAGTGTAGATGGTCCCTGTTGAGTATTACCTTGGTTTATCGATCGTTTTATTCGTCATGGGCGCCGTGGGGGTGCTGATCCGGCGCAATGCCATCATTATTTTTATGTCGATCGAGCTGATGCTCAACGCAGCCAACCTGGCCTTCGTGGCATACGCCTACGAGTACCAGCAGATCAGCGGCCAGATTTTTGTGTTTTTTGTTATGGCTGTCGCGGCGGCCGAGGTTGCGGTTGGGCTGGCCTTGATCGTGGCGATCTTCCACACCAAACAGAGCATTGACGTGGACGAAATCAACCTCTTGAAAGGATAGCCATGTTCCTACTTGAAGAAGCTGTCTCGCAAGGACCTCAGTTCTTCTGGCTGGCGCCGTGGATTGTTGCGATCCCCGTCATTGGCTTGCTGTTCAATATCCTGTTTGGCGCCCGCCTGCCGGAAAAGGTCGTCGGCTGGGTAGCCAGCCTGGCATCTGGCCTGGCTTTCGTGGTCGCTGTGCTGTTGGCGGTCTCGTTGGCTTCCAACCACGAAGGGCAGGTCGTGACGCTGGCCGAATGGATCCACATCGGCGACTTTACGGTGCGCTGGGCCTTCCAGGTGGATACCTTGTCGGTGACCATGATGCTGCTGGTATCGGGGGTAGGAACCCTCATCCATATCTATTCCATCGGCTATATGCACGAAGACGTGCGCCATAACGGCGACCCCAAGCGCTTCCGCCGCTTCTTCGTTTACCTGAACCTGTTCATTGCGGCCATGATGATCCTGGTGAGCAGCGACAACTACCTGATGCTGTTTGTCGGCTGGGAGGGTGTCGGCTTGTGCTCGTACTTGCTGATCGGCTTCTGGTACGAGAAGGGTAAGGATGGGATAGGCAATTCCCTGGCAGCCAAAAAGGCTATGATCGCCAACCGGGTTGGTGACTTTGGCGTGCTATTGGCCCTGTTTATCATGTTCTGGGGCTTTGGCTCGCTCGATTTTCACACCGTTTTTGAAAAAGCTCCCGAAGTTGCCGGGGCTGCTCCCTGGGTGATTGGCGCTATCACACTGGCGTTTTTGCTGGGTGTCACGGGCAAGTCGGCCCAGATCCCGCTGTACGTCTGGCTGCCGGATGCGATGGCCGGCCCGACCCCAGTCTCTGCCTTGATCCATGCCGCCACAATGGTCACTGCAGGTGTGTACCTGGTCACCCGTTCGGCCGCGTTGTACGACCTGGCGCCTGATGTGCAGACGATCGTTGCTCTGGTGGGCGCCGTCACAGCATTATTCGCTGCCACGATTGCCGTGGGGCAGTTTGATATCAAGAAAGTGCTGGCCTACTCGACGGTCAGCCAGCTGGGCTTTATGGTGGCGGCGGTCGGCATGGGTGCCTACACCGCGGGGATGTTCCACTTGATAGCGCATGCTTTCTTCAAGGGCCTGCTCTTCCTGGCTTCCGGCTCGGTCATCCTGGGCGTGGAGCGCGGCCACCATCATGTTGAGCACGATGCGCACCTGAAGAAAACCATCAAAGGCCACGGTCACGATTTTGACCCGCAGGACATGCGCAACATGGGCGGCATGCGCCACACCATGAAAGTGACCTTCTGGGTGTACCTGATCGGCTCCCTGGCCCTGGCGGGCATCTTCCCCTTTGCCGGCTTCTGGTCGAAAGACGAAATCCTGCTGGATGCTTACCTGCACAACCAGACGGTCTTTATCTTACTGCTCCTGGCGGCCTTCCTGACGGCTTTCTACATGACTCGCCAGGTGCTGCTGGTCTTCTTTGGCAAGCCGCGCAGCGCAGCCGCCGAGCATGCCAAGGAAAGCCCCCCGGTGATGACCGTCCCCTTGATCATCCTGGCTATCCTGTCGGTTTTTGGCGGCGTGCTCAACCTGCCGGTATTCCATACCTTTGGCCACTGGCTCGAACATACCCTGGAAGGCCTGGAAGCCCAGGAATTCAGCCTGCTGGTGGCGGCTACCGCTACCCTGGCTTCGCTGCTGGCCATCCTGCTGGGGTGGTGGTTGTACAGCCGCCGCTACAACCAGCAGCAAGAGCTGCCCGTCGCCAAGCGCCCCGATGATCCCCTGCGCCAGATCCTGGGGCCGGTGTTTACCGCCCTGAACAACAAGTGGTGGGTCGACGAGCTGTACCAGCTGATCATCATCCGGCCGTATGCCTGGCTCTCTAATTTCCTGGCCGAGCAGGTCGACTGGCGCTTCTGGCACGATTGGTTCCACGAGAAAGTGATTGCCAATGGTTATACCGGCCTGTCTTATTTCCTGGCCGATAAATTTGACATGCGCGTGATCGACGGGGCGGCCAATGGCCTGGCTACAGTCACCCAGCAGTTTGCGGGTGGCTTGCGCCGCCTGCAAACCGGTTACGTGCGCAATTATGCCCTATCGATTTTCTTAGGGCTGGTGCTCATCATGGCGTATCTGTTCTTCCGCTAGTCCCCGGAGGCTTATTCGCATGCATTGTTATGCAGAATAAGGCAATGGGCATCTATCGAAATCGAGGATAGACATGGAATATTTGATCAATCCCCTTATCCTGGTGACCTTCTTCCCGCTGGTTGGCGTGCTGATCATCGCCTTCTTGAAACAGGAGCAGAAAAACGCTGCCCGTTGGGTCGCCCTGATCACCTCGCTGATCACATTCGGCCTCTCGCTGTGGATGTTAGCCCAGTTTGACTCGTCCGATCCGCAGCTGCAGATGGTGGTGAACCTGCCCTGGATCCAGGTGGCAGGCTGGAACATCAGCTTTTACCTCGGGATCGATGGGTTAAGCATCCTACTGGTATTGCTCACCACCTTCCTGGCGCCGCTTGCGATCCTGTCCACCTGGACGGCGGTGGAAGACCGGGTGAAGGACTTTATGATGTTCTTCCTGCTGCTGGAAGTAGGCATGCTGGGCGTGTTCCTGGCCCAGGACCTGTTCCTTTTCTACATCTTCTGGGAGTTCACCCTGGTGCCGATGTATTTCCTGATCGGTATCTGGGGCGGTCAGCGCCGGATGTATGCGGCCATCAAGTTTTTTCTGTACACCATGGCCGGCTCGATCCTGATGCTGCTGGCCATCCTGTGGTTGGGGATCAACCAGGGCACCTTCACCCTGCCGGATCTGATGGCCAAAGGGGGCATCCCGGCTGACCTGCAGCTCTGGTTGTTCCTGGCTTTTGCGGCGGCGTTTGCCATCAAGGTGCCGATGTGGCCGCTGCATTCCTGGCTGCCCGATGCTCACGTCGAAGCACCCACCGCCGGCTCAGTCATCCTGGCGGGTATCCTGCTGAAACTGGGCACCTATGGCTTCCTGCGCTTCAACCTGGGGTTGTTCCCGCAGGCGGCGGTGCAGGCCGCGCCCTGGATCGCAGTCCTGGCGGTGATCGGCATTCTCTACGGGGCGATGGTCTCGTATGCCCAAAAAGATGTGAAGAAACTGGTGGCCTATTCCTCCGTCAGCCACCTCGGATTTGTGATGCTCGGCTTGTTCGCCCTGAATTCCCAGGGCATCCAGGGCGGTATCCTGCAGATGGTCAACCACGGCATCAGCACGGGAGCGTTGTTCTTGATTGTCGGTATGATTTATGAGCGCCGCCATACTCGCGATATAGATGCCTTTGGCGGCCTGTGGAAGGTGATGCCGGTGTATGCTGTGCTGACCCTGATTGTGGCCCTATCTTCGATGGGCCTGCCGGGCCTGAACGGCTTCGTGGGCGAGTTTACCATCTTGCTGGGGGCCTGGGGCGCCGGTGCGCCGGGGGGGGCCTTGGGCTCGTACTGGTTTGCCGGCCTGGCCGCGCTGGGCGTCATCCTGGCGGCGGTCTACATCCTGTTCATGTTCCAGAAAATGTTCCTTGGCCCGGTAACCAAAGATGAGAACCGCTCGCTCAAGGATATAAACTGGCGCGAGATTGCCATTTTAATCCCGTTGATCGTCCTGATCTTCTGGATTGGCCTGTACCCGAAGCCCTTCTTCGACTTGATGGCCCCAGCGGTGGATAACCTGGTAGCTGCCCTGCAGTCGGCTGCGGTTGCCGGGCTGCCGTGATGTGTGCGCTGGTGGAGGCTGAGCATGAACCATCTGCACCTGGAAAAATGCGATGAACCTGAGTGACGCCGCTGTATCTCTCAATGCGATCCTGCCCCTGGCAGTGCTGGTAGCCTGGGCCTGCGCTCTGCTGCTGATTGACCTTTTCCTGCCCAAAGAGCGCAAAGGCTGGACTGCTTTGCTCTCGGCGGTCGGCCTGCTGGTCAGCCTGGTGCTGACTCTGACCCGCCTGGATCAATCCACGACGGCGTTTAATGGGATGGTCTCGGTAGACGGCTTTGCCAATTTCCTGTCCCTGCTGTTCCTGGCCAGTGGATTGGTGGCGATAGCTATCTCCTACGATTACATTAAGCGCATGGGATTGGATCGGGGCGAGTACTACGTCTTGCTGCTGTTTGCGGTCAGCGGGATGATGTTGATGGGCATGGCCAGCGACCTGATCGTGGTCTTCCTGGCGCTGGAGCTACTGTCCATCCCTCTGTACGTGCTGGCGGGTATTGCTACACCGCGCTCCGATTCAGAAGAATCATCCTTGAAATACTTCCTGCTGGGTTCCTTCTCTACCGGGATTGTGGTGTACGGCATTGCCCTGGTCTTTGCGGCGACCGGTACAACTTCCCTGACGGGCATTGTAGATGCGATCAATGCCGGCAGCGCCCTGGATGCCTTATTGCTGGTTGGTGCAGCGCTGCTGCTGATCGGCCTGGGCTTCAAGGTGGCGGTAGTGCCCTTCCACATGTGGACCCCCGATGTGTATCAAGGAGCGCCCACTTCGGTGGCTGCTTTCATGGCGATTGGCGCCAAGGCGGCCGGATTTGCCGCCCTGCTGCGGGTTTTCGTGATCGCCTTCCCCTCCCTGTCCGTCGATCTTGCTCCCATATTGTGGATTGTGTCGGCTCTGACGATGATCTTGGGGAACGTGGCGGCCATTGCCCAGCATAATATCAAGCGCCTGCTGGCTTATTCAAGCATCGCCAACGCCGGCTACATCTTGATGGCGCTGGTGCCTTACGGCCAGCCGGGCATGGCAGACAAGGCCGTGGCTGCTGCGCTGTTCTACCTGCTGGCGTACGCCTTTACCAGCTTTACCGCCTGGTCGGTAGTCATTGCCCTCGAGCAAGCCGAAGGCAAAGGCCTGGAGCTGGAGGATTATGCCGGCTTAAGCAAGCGCCACCCCGTATTGGCGCTCACCATGGCGATTGCCATGTTTTCGTTTACCGGCGTCCCGCCAACCCTGGGCTTCCTGGGCAAGTTCAACGTCTTCAGCGTCACGCTGGAGGGCGGCTACATCGGGCTGGCCATCATCGGTGTGCTCACTTCCCTGGTGTCCGCCTACTACTACCTGCGGGTGGTGGTCTATATGTACATGCGCGATGGTGAGCCGCAGGTCAACCGCGATCGCTGGCTGTACGTCGTCGCCACTGCCAGCGCAGTCAGCCTGGTGGTGCTGGGCATCTTCTCGCAGCCCCTGTTTACCTGGGTTTCGCAGGCTCTGATGAGATAGCTGTAATCTTATTCTGAAAAACGGGCGGCTACTCCTTTATGGGAATTGCCGCCCGCTTTTGTGTTAAGCTATATGATTCTACTGGATGCGCAGCGAGTTCCAAATGGCCCATGCGTCCGTCGCCGGGCCGTTGGCGCGCACCCCGATGATGAACTGCACCGTATTGCCGACCAGCTTGGACAGGTCGATGTCGATGGCTTTCTGCTGGCCGGTGCAGGTCTTGCTCCACTCGCCCAGGGGTTTTATAGTGTTGTTGTCATAATAGTGGACGAAGAATGTGACATTCCCGGCGCCACAGTGGCCGTCCTGATCGGTCATAAACGCCAGGCGGGCTTTTAAGTGGTTGCCCGGCTGCACCTTGTAGGGCGGGTAGATTCCGGCGACATAACCGTTATCCACGCGGCGCGGGTAGGTCAGCAGGATTTTTCCCGAAATTTGCCCATCCTCCAGCTCGACGCTCTGGACGATCTTGACCGTTCCGTTGGGGTCATCGATCGGCCCGTTGTACGGCAGAGGCGTGCCGGCGTTAGTGCCCACACCGCTCATCCAGGTGGCGTTTTTGGCCTGCGCCAGAAAATCCACCGTGGTGGGCTGGGATGAAGCAACCTGGATCTGCACCCAGAATGGCTTGTTCTGCTCTCCCATGCCAAATACTTGGCCGTTGGCGTTGCGCAGCTTCCAATCGCCGCGGTATGTGCCCGCTGTGTTTGGCGCAACCATCGGGATGGAGATATCGATCGCGTTTCCGGGTACGACGGTGCCTGGCATTGGCAAGATATCCGGCGCGCCCATCTTATCTCCCCCGGCGAATACAATCGCATAGGACGTCGTCCAGGTGCAGGTGCCTACATTGCGTATCCGCCAGGTCTTAGTAAAGGCGGTGCCTGGGGCGAAGGTTGTGTTGTCGGGTACGGTAACGTCCGACCCAAACTTGGCATCATCGCACTGCGTGGGCGCCTGAGTAGACGCCGGCGGCGTGCCGCTGGGAAGCTGGTTGGGTGGGAAGGTTGGGAACAGCGTTGACGATGGTGGGGTAAAGGTTGGCAGTGGGGTGGCAAACGCCGAGGTGGGCGTGCCGGGTCCGGCGGTAGCCGGCGGCTTACTGATCTCGGTCAGCTGCGCAACTACCGTCTCGGCTGCCTGGGTTGCGATCACATCCATTTGGGACAGGGTGGGTGTGCCGCGCGGCAGATTGCAGGCGCTCAGGATGACCGCCAGCGCCAGCAGGACGAACAGGGGTTTGCTTATCGGCAGCTTTCTATTATGAGACATTGAGAGTTACCTCCACGATTATTATAATGGAGGATACCCGGCAGAACCGTCCTCCTGGGGTAGGATTACGGCTGCTGTCGTTTCTTCCAGATTTGCATTCCCACCAATCCAACCGGGATCAGCAGGATGGGCAGCAAACCGCCTCCGCACAGCAGCGGATTGCGCTGCTCCGGCTCGATGGGTGTGCTCCCCGCA
>JBFYSP010000278.1:0-3237 GCA_041301395.1 Anaerolineae bacterium | reverse complement strand
TCCTTCGGCAACCACCAGGTGATGATCGCCTTGCTGCCGTCCTTCATCTTCTGGGTGTGGGTCACCGACCGCAGGTCGTTTCTGGAACCCAGGAAAATCCTGTGGGTGATTGGCTGCGTGCTGCTTGGGCTGGCGACCTACCTGTATATTCCCTGGCGCACGAACGACCCGGCGACAGCGTACCTGGAGCTGAATACACAGGCCTGGCTGGATTACCTGCGCCACCCGGGCACCGGGATTGCCTTCCGCCTGGGATTAGCCGATATCCTGCGCCAACGTCTACCAGTGGCGGCGGGCATTGTTTGGAAAAATATCTCCTGGCTGCTCTTGCCCGCCATTTTTGGCATCTTCGTGACCAAGAACCGGCGGCTCAACATCTTCCTGCTGCTGCTGCTGGTCACCGATCTGCTGGTGGTGATGCAGCTGGATATCCCCGAAGCGGATGGCATGTACCTGCCGGCCTTCCTGGTGATGGCGATCTTCCTGGGATTCGCCCTGGAATGGCTCGCCGGGCAGCTAGGCAAGAACCCGCGCCTGGCCTGGGGGCTGGCCATCGTGCCCATATTTTTCCTGTGGCTGAACTATGCCAGAATCGATCAAAGCGAGCACAGCCTGCACGACCAGCGCACAAAGCTGATCTTGAGAGCGGCAGGACGAGACGCCTTGATCATTGCCGACGACTACGAAAATGCCGAGTACCTGTGGTACTACCTGCTGGGAGAAAACCTGCAGCGGCGCAATCTGTTCGCCCTGCCGGACTACTCGATCACAGCGGAGCAGGTCAGGCAGTACCTTGCCGGCGAATCGACGCCCTACCTGAAATTGCAGCGCCGCGACCTGCCCCCCGGCCTGCGAGTGTATGTGATGGCTTCGGCTGCGGATGAGTTTATGGATGATGAATTAGTACTACGGAAGAGCGGGTCCAAATACCTGCTGGAGGTCATCCTCCCATGAACGCAGCCCCAATAAAAACATCGATAACCTCACGCGCAATAGATTTCTTGAAGCGCAACTGGATCGCCCTGGCGTTCTTTGCCGCTGCCTTCGGGCTGTATGTCATCGCCATCAACTGGGGGCTGCCGCAGGCCAGCTCGGCCGACCGCATCCACCCCTGGGGAGCGGACGAGATCGCCCCGCTGGGCTTCGGCGAGCTGTATTACACCTTGCTGGCGGCGGAGCCTCGTTACGACCCACGTTACCCGCTGCTTTTCTATGCCATCGAAGGGCTGTTCAGCGCGCCGTACCTGCTGTATCTGTACCTCAGCGGCGGCCTGGCCAATTTTTCCCCGAACTTCCCGCATGGACTGGCCGACCCGGTGAGGGCGCTGCAGGGGCTGACGCTGGCCGGACGGCTGCCCAGCCTGCTGGCCGGAGCCGGGACGGTAGCTCTCGCCTACCTGACAGGCAGGAAGCTGTGGGGCGGGAAAGCAGGCACACTGGCGGGGGTGATGGTGCTGCTGCTGTACCCCATGTTCTACTACAGCCGGACGAGCAATGTGGACATGAGCATGCTGTTCTTCACCAGCCTGGGAGTTTACTGTTTTGCAGCCATATTACAAGATGGTTTCACCGTACAGCGGGCGATCTGGCTGGGCGGAAGCGCCGCGCTGGCTATCGCCACCAAGGATGCGGCTTACCCGGTATTTGCCGGAATGGCGGTCTGGCTGCTGCTGCTGCAATTCCGGATGGCTAGAAAAGACGGGGCTGCCTGGAAGCCGTTCTGGCGGGCGGCGCTGATGGGGTTGGGTGCAGCCGCGGGGGTCTACCTCATAGCCAGCGGCTTGCTCTTCAACCCGGAACGCTACCGCATCCATGTCAATTTCATCCTGCACGGCTCACCGGAAAGCCAGCAGATCGGCTATTACTACTCTACTCCGGCAACCATCCAGGGTTACCTGGAGGTGGCAGCCGAGTATTTCACTGTCGTGATGCGCTCACTGGGGGCACCTTTCATGCTGCTGTTCCTGGCAGGCTTGGTAATTGGTTGGCGGCGTGACCGCCGAGTGCTGGGGCTGGCGCTGCTGGGCATCTTGATGTGGGCGGCGATCGTGGCGCCGGTGCGCTTCGTGCTGCCGCGCTTCACACTGATCACCAGCTACCTGTTCGCATTCGTGGCAGCCTACGGGGCAGCTGCCGGTCTGGCGGCCTCCAGGCGCTGGCTGCGAATCCTCACCACTGTCGTCTTTGCCGCAGGCGTCGTGTGGGCCGGTCTGTATGCCGCCGACCTGACGCAGCAAATGCTCAACGACAGCCGCGTCACGCTGGTCCAAGAAATGCGCCCCCTGCTGCAGCCCGGCGACCGCGTGGCAACCCCCAATCTGGACGGCCCATGGAATTTCCCGCGCCTGGACAGCAGCTTGAGCTTCGAGGCGCTGCCGCGCCAGGGCGCGATGCTGACCGAGCTGCCCGAGACCAATCGCCCGGAGTTTATCCTGATTATCACAACCCACGAGAAGATCGAGCAGGGAGATGAATTCCTGGATCCAGCGTTGTATGAGAAGCTGGTGGCGGGAGAGATGGGCTACCAGGTGGTTGTCGATCAACGCCCTGCTAACTGGTTTGGTAGATCCATGTTCACTTCGGTAAATCCACGCGTCATCGGGTTGATTAGGGACGACCTGGCTATAAGCAGAAGATGAGTGTCACCAAAATCTATTGACACAACAGCAATAAAATTGTAATTTTAATAGTGTAAGCTGTTCACCCGGCCTGACATAACGGCCAGAATAACGGGGGCAGGCCGGCGCTATCGCTCTGTGAAAGCAGCAAGGAGGTAGCCATGCCGTATGACACGCCTTCAACCCATCGTTCCCTGGAAGACTCGCTAATCGATCCGCCCGAAGAGCACGCCACGCGCTACACCTCCCAGACCGACACGGTGCACGACGCTGTGCTGGGTGACGCGGCTGCCATCGAGAAGCTTTTCCATTACCTGAGCTCGACCAACCGGGACCTGCGGCACATCATCCAAAGCACGCTGCACGATATGCAGGATGCCGGCACCTGGCAGGCGCTGCTCCCCTGCCTGGCGGTGGTTGGCGGAATGGAGAGCTGGGTGGATACAGGCGAATCGGCGGCAGCCACCTGGCTGAGGCGGCAAATGATGGCCGCCCGGCGGCATCCACAGGACAGCCACTATAATTTTGAGCAAATCGAGCGCAGCCTGGTAGAGGCATTCGTGCTGGATGAGAGTGAAGCCGAAGGCAGGATCAAGGCAGCGGTGCTCTACGAGGCGCT
>JBFYSP010000264.1:0-6807 GCA_041301395.1 Anaerolineae bacterium | reverse complement strand
TTTCTCCGATGATACCGGACTTCGGCTTTACCTGGTTATTTACCGTGCGTTTTCCGAGTAGAAATGGCTCCTGTTTGCGTTATCGAGTCAAACGTGCCTGTGTTTGCGCAAAAATAAGGTATAAGATAGGAGAAAACCCATGATCACCAAGAGATGGCTAGTCCTGGCAATTGTTTCGGCGCTGCTGGTAATCGCCTTTATATCGCTCGGGATTACTCAATCGGGTCTTGCCGGCTCCGATCAGGATGCGCATAGCCTCGCTGGCGCCTGGATGACTACCGCAACGCTTGATCCGGAATTTGAAACCCCGCCTTTCACAACACCCGGTGTGTTCACCCGCGATGGGTTAGTCATCAATTCAGGTGTAGGCGGCACGGTTTCGATGGGAGTTTGGGAGCGAATCTATGGTAATCGTTTTGCAGCCATGTTTGCTGGTAGTGAGCTGGCCGATGGCACCTCGATCCTGTTCGAGATTAATGCCACGGTAGACCTCAGCCAGGATGGCGAGCAGTTCGCCGGCCCATTCACGAATGATATTTATGATACCGAGGGCAACCTCCTTTTTACGGTCACCGGGACTGTGCACGGTGAGCGGATGCATCTGGATAACTGAAACGACTGCATAACCTGGGGGCAAAGCAAAATTAATCGCCCCTCCCACCTGGCTGCACTTGCCGATGGGAGGGGCAGGGGGAAGTTATTGGGCATCCGGCAGGAATAGAATCCTGCCCTACGATACTCAGGTGAAAGCTCCGGCAGGATTGGTCCCGATCTGCGATCGGGATGACATCCTGCCCTACGGATGGCGGTCTTCGGTCTTCCGTCGTCGGTCAGCCGTCAGCCGTCTGCGGTCGGCGAGCTTGTCCCGCGGTGCATTCCCGCGGGATCGGCGGTCCGCTATGCTATAATCCTCCCCGCCCATGAAATACGCCCGGCTGTACTTCCTCCTGCCCCTGGTTGAAGGGGCGCTCATCCTGGTTGGCGCAAGCATTGCCGGCGGCGCCCTCGGCCTGTTCGCCGATGCCCGTCTGCGGGCTGTCATCCCGGGGCTGGTCGTCTTCCTGGCGCTGCTGGCCGGCTTCGGCTGGCTGAGCTGGCTGGCCTGGCGGCGTCCCGAGAGTCTCGAGCGCTGGCTGGCGCAGGCGACCCCTAAACTTACCCGCCCCGCCGTCTATTGGACGCTGGTCATCGTGCTCAGCATCCTGAGCCTGCTCGGGCTGTACCTGCTGCCGCTGTTTGCCCAGGTCTTCGCCCAGGTCAGCGTCTTCCGCATCTACCACCTGATCTTCCCCTTCCTGCTGTGGGCTGTGCTGCTGATCATGCAGACTCTGGTTGCGCTGCGTTTGCTGCGCCACGGCACGAGCTTTTCCGGGTTTGCCGCTTACCACAGGATGTTCGTGGTTTGGGGAATTGCAGGTCTCTTCCTGCTGGCGCTGGCGCTGATCGTCAAATATGCCGTCACGCCGGATTTCGTCGGCTGGGGCGCGCCGGGCGTGATCATGCTGGGGTCGCAGGTGCTGCTGGCACTGGCGCTTGCCATCGGGCTGCTTGCGCTGATCTTGCTGGCGATTAAAGGCTTGCGCCGTCTGTTCCCGCCGGGCGAGCGCATCCAACCCGGCCTGCTGATCGACATCGCCGTGGTGCTCCTGCTGTGGGCTGCATCCGTCTGGCAGTGGAGCTCCCAACCCCTGCGCCCCACCTGGTTCAACCCCCGCCCGGTCGAGCCCAACATGGAGTACTACCCTTATTCTGACTCGGTGGCCTATGATGTCTCGGCCCAGCGTTTGCTGATGGGCGCTGGCTTCGAGCCGGAGGTCATCCGCCCGGTGTATTCGGGTTTTCTGGCGCTGGCCCAGGCGGTCAGCGGCATCGACTACCACAGCGTAGCCAACTGGCAGGTCGTCGTCCTGGCGCTGATCCCCGCGCTGCTGTATCTGCTGGCCAGGATGCTGCACCACCGCCTGTCGGGGCTGCTGCTTGGCGTGCTGATGATCATCCAGCAGACCAACTCGCTGCGCCTGGCGGGGATCATCGATGTGTCCAACGCCAAGATGGTCATGTCGGATATGCCCGCGCAGCTGGGCGCCATCCTGTTCTGCCTGCTGCTGGTGGCCTGGCTGCAGGCGCCCGCCTCCCGCAAGCTGTATCCCCTGCTGGCCGGGGGCGTGCTGGCCATTTTTATCCTGGTGCGCACCCAGTTCGCCATCTTCATCCCTGTGCTGCCCTTCCTGGCCTGGCTGACCTACCGCGGGCAGCCGCGGCGCTGGCTGCGCCCCAGCCTGCTCTTCCTGGCTGCCTTGCTGATTGCCCTGTCTCCCTGGATCGTGCGCTCCTTCGCGGCGACCCAGTCCCTGCTCTCCGACCCCGAACCGCAGGGGCTGCTCTTCCGCTACTCGACCTTTGCCTCCGCCGAAGGGCAGGGGAATCCCGAAGAACTCGCCGGGCCGGATAACCCGCCCGCCGGTGAAGCGGTCGTTCAGGGCCTGCTCTCGCAGCCGCTGGGATTGGTCAAGGTCATGGCGGCACACTACCTGAACAACCACGCTTCCACCCTGTTCACCCTGCCTACCGTATTCCACATCCCCGAGCTGTTCGCCGATACCATCCGCTACCCCTGGCAGCCCTATTTCTGGATCCGCTTTGGCGAGCGCAGTGGGTCGCTGCTCGATAACGTCGAGCGCACCCAGTACTGGGCCACGCCCCGCCCGCATACCCTGCCGCCGCTGTGGCTGCCGCTGATCTCCGGGCTGGCGCTGATCGGGCTGGGCTTCGCCGCCGCCCGCCAGAAGAGCCGGGTGGCTGTCTGGACGCCGGTGCTCCTGGCGCTGCTGTATAACGTCGGCAATGCCGTGGCGCGCCTGTCCGGCTGGCGCTTCAACCTGCCGGTAGATTGGGTTGGCCTGCTCTTTTACGCCATCGGGCTGGTGCAGCTGCTTTTCCTGGCCGGGGTGCTGTTCTCCAACCGGGCTTTCCCCCGCCGCATCCGGGTGCTGCCCGACCCCGAGCAGGATGCGGCTGCCGCGCAGCGACCGTATCCAAAGGGCCAGGCGCTGGCCCTTTGCCTGGCGTTCTTCCTCTTCGTGGCCATCTTTCCGCTCGCCGAGCGCCTGATCCCCTATCGCTTCGCCGGCATGACCGCCGAGTCGACCCTGGCCGAGCTGAAGGCGGAGGGCGTCTTCGAGCAGGCCGGCGTGGATTGGGAGCTGATCCAGTCCCGCCTGCAAGCAGAAGGCGCCGGACTGTACCTGGGGCGGGCCTTCTACCCGCGGCACTACGATTTCACAGAAGGCAGCGAATCCGTCAAGACGCCGGCTTTCCGCTGGCGCCCTTACAGCCGCCTGGGATTGCTGCTGGAGCCTCACGATAAAGATGTGGTGCTGCCGCTGCGCTACCCCCCGCAGGATTTCCCCAACGCCGGGGATGTCCTGGTGCTGGGCTGCAACTACGACGACTACCTGCGCGCCGACCTGGTTGTAACCCTCGGCGAGCCGCGGCAGGTGCTTGCCAGCTCCCGCCTCAATGACTGGGACTGCACCACCCCCTGACGGCCATACGTCGCTCCTTCATTTAATAGATACCCATATTGATCGCCAGTGAGAAGTAAGCATGCAGATTTCCCAACTGATTGAGCTTTACAGCCAGGACCAAAGAATCCAGGTAGAGTATCCCGATACGCGCAGAGAAGTCACCCCACACGTGGTGCGCCATGTCGCCACCTCCGGGATCGGGGAAGGCGCGGTCATTTACTCTCAGCTCGATGGGGCCAATGCCGACGAGATTATCCGCCAGCAGGTTGCCTATTTTGAAAGCCTCGGCCAGAATTTTGAGTGGAAAGTTTATGATTATGACAGGCCGTTGGACCTGAAAGACAGGTTGGCGGCGCATGGGTTTATAATCGAAGAAGCCGAAGCGATCATGGTGCTGGACCTGGCGAAAGCTCCAGCCATGCTGCT
Source organism: Anaerolineae bacterium (assembly GCA_041301395.1). GTDB lineage: Bacteria > Chloroflexota > Anaerolineae > Anaerolineales > UBA4823 > CTSoil-045. The sequence goes on along the minus strand of JBFYSP010000264.1, from coordinate 2,854 downwards.
GAAGCCGACCCGCCATGACGTGCGGCGCATCCTCAGCCAGGAAAAATTGGCAGACGTCTTGATCGTTGAAAGTAAGGTTTGGGAAGAAGACTACACCTGGCTGATCCAGTATCTGGGTGAAGCGCTCAGCAAGCAGCCGGACCAGATGAGTGTATATGTGGCTTATATCGACGGACAGCCGGCCAGCGCAGCCTGGACCTATTTCCCCCAGCACAGCCGGTTTGCCAGCCTGTGGGGAGGGTCGACAATAAGCGACTATCGCAAACAGGGGCTGTATACTGCCCTGCTGGCAGTGCGCCTGCAAGAATCCGTAGCCCGCCAGGTGAGCTATCTGACGGTGGATGCCAGCCCTATGAGCCAACCCATCCTGGAGAAGTTTGGTTTTGAAAGGATCGCAACCTCTTATCCTTGCAAATGGAAAGCCGGGTGATTGCGGCGGTTTGCGGATCGCGCCCAGTATGGGCTGTGCAAGACGAATGTCATCCTGAACGTGGAACTCCCGACCGCAGGCAGGGGAGTGAAGGATCTGGATTCTTCGCTTCGCTCAGAATGATAATAATGGACGGTTGCCAGGATAGCCTGAAGGAATATGCTGACCCATGATATAAGTGATGGTAATGGCATCCAACCCGCATAATCTGCTGGATCAGGATATCGTGGCGGTCATCCCCGCCTACAACGAAAGCCGCTTCATCGGCAGCGTCGTCCTGGAGACGCGCCAGTACTGCCGTGTGGTGATTGTCGTCGACGACGGCTCGACCGACGGCACCGCCGCGCTGGCCGAGCTGGCCGGGGCGCAGGTCATCCGCCACGCCGGCAACCTGGGCAAGGGCGCTGCTATAAACACTGCCCTGCGCGCCGCCATCCCGCACCATCCTGCCGTCGTGGTCATGCTGGATGCCGACGGCCAGCATTCCCCCGCTGAGCTGCAGCGTGTGGTTGATCCCATCCTGCAGGGTCAAGCCGACCTGGTCATCGGCTCGCGCTATCTTTCCGAGCGCACCGAGACACCCCGCCACCGTGTCTGGGGGCACCGCTTCTTTAACACTATCACCGGTTTGGCTTCCGGCATCACCATCAGCGACTCGCAGAGCGGCTTTCGCGCCTTCTCGCCGCAGGTGCTGGAGCGCATGTCCTTTCAATCGCAGGGCTTCTCGGTCGAGTCGGAGATGCAGTTCCTCATCCGCAAGTACGACCTGCGCGTCGTCGAAGTGCCGGTGACTATCACTTACCCGGACCGGCCCAAGCGCAACGTGCTGCTGCATGGCGCCAACGTGCTCAACGGTCTGGTGCGCCTGGTGCTGCAGTACCGCCCGCTGTTCTTCTTCGGCGTCTCCGGCGGCATCCTGCTGGCGGCCGGGCTGGGGATGGGCGCCTACGTGGTCGAAATTTATTCCCGCACCCTGACCCTGGCGGTCGGCTACGCCATGATCAGCGTGCTGCTCACCATCCTGGGCAGCTTGCTGCTGGTCACCGGCTTTATCCTGCACTCCATCCGCGAGCTGCTGCTGCGCACCGGCCGCCCGGACCAGGATGACCGCGCCTGATTTCCCCGCCATGCCAGCCGTAACCCACCCGCTGCCGAAGATCACGGTCATCACGCCGTCCTTCAACCAGGGGCAGTACATTCAGCAGACCATCCGCTCGGTGCTCGATCAGGACTACCCGAACCTGGAATACCTGCTGCTGGATGGCGGCTCTAGCGACGGCACACTGAAAATCCTGGAGAGCTACCGGGATCGTCTATGGTTCGCCAGCGAGCCCGATCGCGGCCAGACGCACGCCATCAACAAGGGGTTGGCGCTCGCCAGCGGGGAGATCGTCTGCTTCCTCAACTCGGACGACCAGTTTGCGCCGGGTGCGCTGGCTAAAGTGGGTGCATTCTTCGCGGCGCATCCCGAGTGCGCCTGGCTGAGCGGCCGCTGCCGCATTGTGGACGAGGGCGGGGTGGAGACCCTCAAACCGATCAGCGCATACAAGAATTTCTGGCTGGCTTTTCACAGCCCTTCCGTGCTGGGGGTGTTGAACTACATCTCCCAACCCGCCACTTTCTGGCGGCGCACCCTGCTGGAGCGAGTCGGCTACTTAAATGAAGAGCTGCACTATGCCTTTGACTACGAGTACTGGCTGCGCATCCTGCAGGTCGAGAAGCTGTGCGTGCTGCCGGAGGTGCTGGCGCTGTTCCGGGTGCACGCCGCCTCCAAAGGCTCCACCGGCGTGGCAGCCCAGTTTGGCGAAGAGCTGGCAACTGCCCGGCGATTGGTGGATTCCCCGTTGCTGCTTCGGCTGCATGCCTGGCATAATGCGCTGATCTTGTGGGTGTATTCTCGCATCCAATCCCGCTCGGCCGGCGGGTAAATGCCGAATATTGAAAACACCATGAAAATCCACCATCCGATGGTGGATTTTCATGGTGTTATTCCGTAATTGATCCACCTAGAACATTTTCGTGACAAGTACAGAGAGTAGGATTAACAACAATCCACTCAATAGCCCCAGTATTAGCAAGCTGACAGAACTGCTTGCATCGATGATATAGTTCGCCCGCTCACTGCTGCTCATCCCACGAAAACTCTCCCCAGAGACCAGCTGAAAATTATTCCAGTCTTCACCTGCTGCCAGTCGTGAAAATGCGCCGGCGACGATCATCAAAGCACCCGCGATGAAAAATGCGTTGCTATATGTTATTGAACTATCCCATTTTTTCGTAGTGCCGATGATTACGATTGCAATTCCAACCATTATAGTAATCAGGATCGCTTTGGCAAACAATTTGAGTATGGTCAGAATGACTAAGCGCTTCATAAGGACTTTGTCAACTATTTTGACGCAAATTGACTCGAGGCGAATTCAG
>JBFYSP010000237.1:0-6239 GCA_041301395.1 Anaerolineae bacterium | reverse complement strand
CACCCCTCGCTTTGCTCGGGACTTCCCCACTCAGGGTAATTCAGATGTTGTGTGACGACCAGGGTACGAATAGCTTTACAGATCAAGCCAGCTCGACGGTCACCGGCTGGCGCAGGATGCGATAGCTGCCGGAGTGGGCCAGCACCTGGGCGGCGTACTGCTCGGGCACGTCGAATAAAGTATGCTCCTCGGCGATGTGGATCTTGCCGATGGTCTCGCCGGGGATACCGGCGTGGTAAGCAATCGTGCTGACCACCAGGTTGGGGCGCAGGCCGTGGGCTTTGCCGCAGCTGAGGGTCAGGCGCACCATGCCCTGCTCGTGGGAGGTGCGGCCGTGGCTGCGCTTATCGCGCGGCATGCGGGGTGAATCGGCTTCGCGGCGGCGGCCGTCGCGCGGGCGGGTTTCGTGCGGCGGGCGCTCGACAATTTCGCTGAGGGCGGCAATCGGGCGCTGCTTCTCGTCGGCGCGAGCGACCTTCAAGGCTGCCGCGGCGATCTCAAATGGATCGAAGCCGGCCTCCACCAGGCGGGTAACCAGCTCGCGCTCGCGGCGGTATCGCGCCCGGTTGAGCCAGACTTTGACCTCTTCGAGCAGCTCTTCCTCGCGGCCGCGGATGATATCTTCCTCGGTGGGTAGGTGCAGGCGCTGCGCCTTGCTGCGCGAAAATGCCTCAATGCGGCGGAAGTAGCCCTGCTCCTTGGGGGTCACCAGAGAAATGGCGATGCCGGTCTTGCCGGCGCGCCCGGTGCGCCCGATGCGGTGCACGTAGATCTCGGTCTCCATCGGTAAATCGTAGTTGAAGACGTGTGAGATATCCTCGACATCCAGGCCACGTGCGGCCACGTCAGTAGCCACCAGCACCTTGACCTGGTGGTTGCGGAAGCGGGCCATCACCCGCTCGCGGGCTTCCTGCTGCAGGTCGCCGTTGAGCACCTCGGCCGGGAAGCCGCGCACGGTCAGCTCGTTAGCCAGGTCGCCGGAAGCGGCCCGGGTGCGCACGAAAATCAGGGCGCTGGTCACCGGCTCGACTTCAAAGAGGCGGGTGAGAGCGGCTAGCTTATCCTTTTCGTTCACCAGGTAGTAGCGCTGCTCGATGGCGGCCACGGTCACCTGCTCGCGCTGGGTGGCGATGACTTCGGGATTGTTCAGGTAGCGGTCGGCCAGGTTGCGGACTGCCGGCGGCATGGTAGCCGAGAACAGCGCCGTCTGGCGGGAGGCGGGCGTGGCGGCCAGGATGGCTTCGATATCCTCGATGAAGCCCATGCTGAGCATCTCGTCGGCCTCGTCCAGCACCAGCGTGCGGATATTGGACAGGTCGAGAGACTTCTTTTGGACCAGGTCGAGTAAACGGCCGGGGGTGCCGACGACGACATCAACGCCGCGGCGCAGGGCATTGATCTGCGGGGAGTAGCTCTGCCCGCCGTAGACCGCCAGGATGCGGCTGCCTGTGTGGCGGTTGAAATCCTTAAAGGCCTGGGCTACCTGCAGTGCCAGCTCGCGGGTGGGTGCCAGCACGCAGGCCTGCACCAGCTTCTCGCCGGGGACCATGTTATTGAGAATGGGCAATGCAAAGGCAGCCGTCTTACCGGTGCCGGTCTGTGCCTGGCCGATCACGTCCCGGCCTTCCAGCATCAGCGGGATAATAGCGGTTTGAATGGGGGTGGGTTCCTGGTAGCCGAGTTCGGTTACCACCTGCGCCAGCTCGGGGCGCAGGTATAGCTCATCAAAAGCAGATGTCATCAAAGACTCCTCAAATTGTGGCGGGGGGTTTTGATGACTCCGTGTGAGCTGTCTACTTCATGCCGTGCTGGCCTTGCGGCGTGCACGACCCCTAGCAATCAAAATGCCCGACAATACTCAGCCGGGCAATCATTCGGAACAATCAAAACAACGACCCTAAGATATGCGATCCGCAATCGGATCGAAGAAAGAGTATATCATGCAATTGCGTGGGATTGATTAACAGATCATGATACCTTAGTTCCCAGCATTCAACTTTTACCCGCCAAGCCCCCGCCAACTGCAGGCGGGATTCACGCCAATGGCGCCAAGATATTTATGCCTGGATTCTGCGTTGCCCATTTAGGTGAAATTGGCTTACCCGAATTTGTGAAAGTGTTCACAAAAAATATGTGCAAGCAGGAAATGATGCTAAACTAAAGTTAAGATTGTTAATTCATTACCCTATTCGGTGGAAATGGTAGACGAATTAAATCGAGGTGGAATTTCGGACCTATATATACAGCTGAAGCGCTCTATTATTACCCAATCGAGAATAGAATGCCAAACTGAGTGTAAGCCCAATAACAGGATCACCTGTTTTGGGTGAAAAAGATGCCAAAAAGATGAAGACTTATAACCCCGGGAGGCATTAAATCATGGAGATTTCGCGGAAGGATTTTCTCAAGGTTTCCGCCACGGTGTCTGCTTCGGCTTTCCTAAGCAGGTACCTTGGAACGGAAAATGTTTTCGCTACAGACGGCAAACAATCCCATCCAAACATTTTGTTTCTCATGGTCGACCAGCTAAATATGCCGCCGGCCTACGCGCCTGGTGAAGGCGTGGTACCGGAATTGAAAGAAATCCTCGGTTTCCAACAGCTCTCTCCCAATAATCCGTTCACCCAATTCTTTCCAGGTATGCTGCGCCTGCGACAAAATGGGGTCGTCATGCGAACCCACTATACCGCCGCTGCGGCTTGCGTACCCAGCCGAACATGTCTCATGACCGGTTCCTATACAACCGGTGTTGATCAGACAGACGGATTATTCAAATCGGCCGAGGAAGTGGAGTGGCTTGACTCTAACGGCACACCGACTATTGGCGATTGGTTCCGGGCCCTGGGTTATTCTACCCATTATTTTGGAAAATGGCACGTGTCGGAGCTCCATCCTTCGATGAGACCGTGGGGATTTGAGGATTGGAACAGCTCTTATCCCGAGCCGCACGGCGGGGGCTCCGATAACCTGGGAGTGTATCGGGATGTCGGCTTCACCGACAATATCGTTGAGTTCCTTACCAAACAAGGAATGGACCGTTCGCGGAGCAAGCCCTGGCTCGCCGTCGGATCTCTGGTTAATCCGCATGACAACGGCAACTGGCCTTCCCCCTGGCAGCTCCCCGCCGACCTGGGCGTCGTGCCGTGGGGCGGACTTTCTTTACTCATTCCAACCAAAGGCACCAAAAGCCTGCCAGGTTTCAATGGCCTGGTGGTGGACCTGAACCCAGATGGATTCCCGCAAGAGAACTGCACTCTGCCGCCAACCTATCATGAGACTCTTGCAGACAAGCCAAGCTGTCAATATGATTACTCGCTTAAGCTAGGCTTTGCATTCAAGTCAATGTATGAGTACAAACACATTCCTTCGCCACAACCCTTTCAAATACATCCATTCGCTTCGCAGTGGTCCCTGGGATATAACCAGTTCTATTACTACTGCCAGTATCTGGCCGATCTCCAGCTCCGCCGAATTTTGCGGGCGCTTGACGAAAATGGCCTGACCGGGGAGACAATCGTGATATTCCTGTCCGATCATGGTGAGCTGGCCGGGGCGCATGGCGGAATGATCCAAAAGTGGCACAACGCGTATGACGAGACGATCAGAGTGCCCATGATTATCTCGTCGCCGCTCATAAATCAAGACAGCGAACAAATGCGGGAAATCGTTCAACCTACCAGTTCCATTGACGTTTTGCCAACGTTGTTAGCCCTGTCTGGCTATGATGTTGATGAGCTGCACGCCAGGATGGCATCCCTTCATGGCGCATTCGTAAACGATCTTCCAGGCGCCGACCTGTCGCCGCATATCAAAGGTGAAACCAGCGGGCCGGTTCTCGACCGCGACGGGAATCCGCGCCCGGGCGTTTTATTCACGACCAAAGATATGATCACTGAAATCGGCGCCAATCCAACCGCAACAATTCAGGGCACGTACGACTTGTTTCTGGAAAATATTGACCAGGCAATCCTGGATGGATATCCCCTGGCCCCCGGAGCGGTCAGGCAGCCCAACAACATCAAAGCCCTGTGCACGGGAGACTGGAAGATCGTTCGCTATGAGGATCCCTATCATAACGAGGCGGATGAATGGGAGCTTTACTGCCTGACAGCAGATCCGGCTGAAAGTATAAATCTGGTTGATTTCAGAACAGGCCAGGTGCGTGACGGCGTGAGCGTGCCCGGTTTAACCAAGGATGAGCTGATCGCGAAGAACCAACAATTGAAACTAGATCTGGCTCAACAGGCAGCGGCTGCGCTGGGTTAATCCGCTGGCATAACATATATGCGCCTGTACTCCCCTGCTTAGCTTGTCCCGCGCAGCGTCGCGGGACGCGGCGGGGTCTTCGCGATTTTGGTGGTTTAGTCTTGAATCCTACCGCCCGGCGAGCAGCTTCTCCAGGTGCTCCTGGTGGTGCTCGTAGGAGCCAATCATGATCGCCGCCAGGTTGAAGCCGCCCAGCCAGGGATATTTGTCCCAATCCAGCAGGTCCTTCTCGGAGATTTGCTCGGCGGAATCCAGGAACTTTAGGAAACCGCTGCGCCAGTCCTGGTAGATCTTGGCCCAGGGCTGCTCGCCGAAGGCGGCATAGATGCGGGCATTGAGCTCGTCGACGTTGTCTTCGGTGACCAGCTCCACCCCGTCCATAAATGCCGGCATTACCGGGGGGCGGTCGTACAGGGCAGCTTCCAGCCGGGCGATGGAGCGCTGCTGCCAGGCCCACAGGTGCGCCAGGTTGTCCTGCACCGACCAGACTCCTGTCGCCGGCACGCTGGTGATCTGCGCTTCGCTCAGGTCGGCCAGGGTGAATTCCCAGGCGTCGTATATCTCGCGCAGCGCCGCGATCAGGTGATTTTTCATGCTCATGAGTCAATCTCCTTGTAAGCGATTCAAAAATAGATTTTACCGCTAAGCCCCGCCAAGTGCAGGCGGGATTCACGCTAAGAGCGCTAAGCAATATATTTAAATAAGTAGCTTAGCGACCTTAGCGCCTTAGCGGTTCATTCTCTCACGCCGAGGCGCCGGAATAATTGCGCACCCCTTTCTTCCAGATCCAACGCGAAACCAACAGCAGCCCCAGGGCCAGGACAGCCGCGAAGAGCAGGGTCTGCCAGGTCAGGCGCCCGGTGAGCGCTTCGGCCGGGACGGTGACGGCGAAGGCGATGGGCACCAGGAAGGTCAGCCCGTAACGCAGCCAGGAAGGGTAGATGCCCACCGGCCAGCGCCCGGCGGCATAGATGCCCTGGAACAGGTTGGTGATCTCATCCACGCGCACAATCCAGAAAGCGGTGGAGGTCAGCATCAGCCAGAAGCAGTAGATCATCGCCCCGCCCAACAGCAGGGCGATCAGGAAGGCCAGCGCCTGCTGTAATCCCAGGCGTCCTTCCATCTGCAGCAGAGCGATCACCAGCACCACGCTGCCCACCACCACGTCCACCAGCTGCCAGAATCGGAACTCCCGCACGCTGATCAGCACCTGCGAGTCGGCCGGCTTGGTCAGGGCGTAATCCAGCGTACCCTGCTGCACTTCTTCCATCAGGCGCAGCATATTGGGCTGGATCAGGCTGCCGATCAGCCCGCCCATGATGATATACACCCCCATCACCGCCAGCAGCTCGGGACGCGACCAGCCTGCCAGCGCCTCGGTCTGACCAAAGACCAGCGCCAGCCCAATTAACCCGGTACCCAGGGCAATCAGCGACTGCAGCAGCTGAATGAAGAAATTGGCGCGGTACTGCAGCTCATTGGCTACCCCCACCCGTAAATAGGCCGCTGCCAGGGAGAAGGTGCGCCTCACCTCAGCCTCCTACCGCCGAGTAGCGCCGGATGGCGACTTTCCACACCCGGCTGACCGCCAGGATACCGAATACGATCCAGAACAGCTGCATGCCCAGGCCGTAGAGCAGCTGCTGCGGCGTGTAGCTGCCGGTGAGGGCTTCGATAGGGAAATAGAAGGTCCACTGGAAAGGCAGGTAAGCGGCGATCTGCTGCACAGCGGGCGGCATCAGGCTCATCGGCACCAGGCGGCCGGAAAGGATCAGCTCGGCGGCAAAGTACAGCTCGAAGATGGCGCCCACGCGCGTGGTCCAGAAGGTGAGCATGCCCAGCAGGGAGAGCAGGAAGGTGCGGATCAGGTAAGCGCCCCAAATGGCGAAGAAGAAAGCCACACCCTGGTACCAGGTGGGGTGCAGATCGGGCTTGAAGAGCAGCGTAAGCACCAGGGCGATAGGCAGCCAGAG